>JAPLGZ010000883.1 GCA_026389895.1 Chloroflexota bacterium
CAGCCACGGCGGCGGCCTCGACAACGAAGGTGGCTCGGTCACGTTGACCAACAGCACGTTCAGTGATAATCAGGCGGCAGCGGGCAATGGTGGTGGCGTTTACAACCCAAGCATTTATACACCAGGGGCCGAAGGCGATCCCAGTGAGGACACAACCTTAACCCTCATCAACACGATCATCGCCAACAGCCTTGATGGTGGCGATTGCGTGAATGACCGGGCCAATGTCAACGACAACGGCCACAACCTGATCGAGGATGGCGTCTCTCTGGCGAATGGCGGTTGTCTGGACAATGCGACCAGCCTAAGCGGAGCGGCATGGCTGGCGCCATTGTATGACTATGGCGGTTCTCCAACTGCTTCAGGCGCTGCACCCGAAACCCAGGGTCTGCGGCCCAACAGCCCAGCCATAAATGCGGGCGATGCGGCCTATTGTCCTGCGACGGACCAACGCGGCAAAGCCCGCTTGGGTGTCTGCGACATCGGCGCATTCGAGTCACAGGGGTTCACGCTGCAAATCTTCGGTGGCGATGCCCAATACACCTTGATCGGGACGCCCTTCGCCGAGCTGTTGCAAATCGGCCTCCAAGCGAATGATGATTACCTGGGGGTAGGCGAAAACCAAATTATCACGCTGACTGCCCCCGTGGGTGACGCGAGTTTGAGTCTCACCATCATTACAAGCACAACCAACCCAGACTATTTTGTCGAGGTTCCGGTCACAGCCAACAATATGGCGGGCAGCTATGTTGTGACCGCAACAGCCAACAACGTCATTAGCCCAGTCCTATTTCACCTGACAAACACATTCACAAACACCGCGCCGGTCATGACGCCAGTGGCCAGCCAAACGATCAGCGAAACTTATGGGTTGACCGTCGCCCTGAGTGCTAGTGACGCTGACGGCAACGGTTCGGGAGCCTCGCCGACCGACCTCACCTACAGCCTGAGCGATGCCCCAACCGGCGCAACCATCGACGCAATTAGTGGCCGCTTCACCTGGACACCGACCGCTGACCAAGGCCCCGCTGTTTACGATGTCACGGTGATGGTGCATGATAACGCTGTGCCGCCCTTGAGCGATCAGACAACTTTTACGATCACTGTGCTGGATATCCCGCTTGCGCTCCCGCAGCCGGTGACAACCAATCAAGAACAGCCCGTGGACTTTGAGCTCCTAGCCGTTGCGGCCAATGATCCGCTCACCTATACCGTGTTAACCCAACCTTTGCATGGCTTATTGACCGGCGTCGCGCCTGACCTGACCTACACGCCCGACGCCAACTTTGCTGGCAGCGATAGCTTTACGTTCCTGGTCAGCGACGGCCTGGTGGCATCGACTGAAGCGACGGTCACGCTTACCGTTGAGCCAGTCAACAAAGCGCCAGCGGCTGACGCACAAGCCCTCACACTCGACGAAGATACGCCGATTAGTATTACGCTCACCGCCAGCGATCCGAATGGCGATCCGCTGACCTACACCATTGTCACGCCCGTAATCAACGGGATCTTGAGTGGCAGCGCGCCCGATTTGGTCTATACGCCCGACGCCGAATTCTCTGGCCCAGACAGCTTCACCTTCCAGGTCAGTGACGGTATCTCGACCACCACTGCCACGGTCATACTCACGATCCAGCCGGTCAATGACCCGCCCACGGCCAATGCCCAAAGTGTGCAGACGAACGAAGAGACGCCCACGGCCATTATCCTTGCGGGCTCGGACGTGGACAACGCGGTGCTGGCTTACACCGTAGTGACACAACCGGCGCATGGTCTGCTTAGTGGCAGCGCACCCAACTTGGTCTACACACCCGACGCCGAATTCTCTGGCGCAGACAGCTTTATCTTCCAGAGTAGCGATGGTATCACCAATTCGGTCGCCGCCACGATCTCGCTCGCAGTCAAACCCGTGAACGATGCACCAATTGCGAATGCGCAAAGCTTGAATGCACAGGAAGATCTGCCCCTCGCGCTCACCCTCACCGGCGCGGACGCCGACAGTGCTGTGCTGACCTACACCGTGGTGACACAACCGCAAGAGGGCACGCTAAGTGGCATCGCGCCGCACCTGGTCTACACGCCGTCCGCCGACTTCAATGGCAACGATAGCTTCACCTTCCGCGTTAACGACGGCCTCTTAGACTCCAGCACGGTGATCATTTCGCTTACGGTTCAGCCGGTCAATGACGCACCCGTTGCACTTGATCAAGCGGTCAGCACCAATGAGGAGACCGCTTTGCCGCTCACCCTCAGTGGCCTCGACATTGATGGCGACGGATTGACTTACACCGTGGTCACGCAACCGCTGAGTGGCACCCTCAGCGGTGTTACCCCCAATCTGATCTACACGCCATATCCTAACTTCAACGGTGCAGACCGCTTTACCTTCCAGGTCAGCGACAGTATCACCAATCCAGTGACGGCCACAATTTTAATTGCTGTGACACCGATCAACGACACACCGACGGCCAACGCTCAAATCGTGCAGACCGAAGAAGCGAAGCCGGTCAACATTACGCTCACCGGTGCAGACATAGATGGGGATGCGCTCACCTATCACGTGAATACGCCGCCCGCGCATGGGGTGCTGGGTGGCACCGCGCCGCATCTGGTCTATACACCAGACGCCAACTTTAATGGCGCCGATAGCTTCACCTTCCGCGTTAATGATGGTACGGTAGATTCAGCCCCAGCCACGATTACCCTTGGCGTTGCGCCAGTTAACAATGCGCCCATCGCCAACGCTCAAAGTATCAGCACCACCGAAGATAGCGCGGTCGCGATCACCCTGACCGGCGCCGACATTGACAGCATCGTGCTGACCTACACTGTCACCACACTGCCGCTGCACGGTCAACTAGGTGGCCTTGTTCCCCATCTGGTCTACACACCGAACGTCGACTTCGTGGGCAATGATAGCTTCAACTTCCAGATCAGCGATGACATCACCAGTTCCCTGGCCGCAACCGTTACGCTGACGGTCACACCGGTCAACGATGCACCGGTGGCCGCGGCGCAAAGCGTGACCACCCAAGAAGATAGCCCAATCACGATCCTCCTCAATGGCCGCGATGTGGATAGCGGTATTCTCACCTATACCATCGCTACACAGCCGATGAGTGGAACGCTGGGCGGCGTGGCGCCGAACTTGATCTACACACCAACGGCAAATTTTAACGGTCAGGATTCCTTTGCCTTTACCCTAAATGACGGGGCGCTTGATTCGACGGCGACGGTCTCGGTGACGGTCACGCCGGTCAATGATGCACCAATCGTGGATGCGCAAACCGTGCAAACGACCGAAGACGCGGCGCTGAAGCTAACCCTCACCGGCGCCGATATTGACAGCGATGGACTGACCTACACCGTAGTCACCTCGCCTGCGTTTGGTTTACTGGGCGGCATCGCTCCCGATTTGGTCTACACGCCGACAACGGATTTCAACGGCGATGATCACTTCATCTTCTTGGCGAACGACGGTGCGCTAAATTCCGTCACCGCCACGGTTTCGATTGCGGTTGATCCGGTCAATGATGCGCCGGTGGCCGCGGCGCAAACTGCGCAAACCGCCGAAGACACGGCTATCACGCTCACGCTCACGGGAACGGACGTGGATGGCGATCTGCTAGGCTACACCATTGTCCAGCAACCGGCGCATGGTCAACTCAGCGGCGTTGCGCCAAATTTGCTCTATATGCCAGACGCCAACTTCAATGGCAACGATACTTTTACCTTCAACGTCACCGACGGCACATTAACATCGCCCGCGGCCAGTCTGTCGCTCACCGTCACCCTGGTCAATGATGCCCCCACGGCCAACGCTCAGGCTCTTCGCACCTATGAAACAACCCCGCTCACTGTCACGCTGACCGGTAGTGACCCTGACAGCGATCCGTTGACCTACACAGTGCTGAGTGCGCCGGTGAGTGGCACCCTGGGCGGCGTGGCCCCCAACCTGATCTACACGCCGACTACAGGGTTTATCGGCAACGATAGCCTCACTTTCCAGGTTGACGACAGCATCACCAATTCGCTGGCTGCGACCATTACACTCACCGTTGCGCCAGCGAACAACGCGCCGATCGCCTATGACGAAAGTGCCCGCACCGATGAAGACAGCAATGTGGACGTAAGACTAGAAGGCACTGACCCCGATGGCAACGAACTTGTCTATAACACGTTAACGCAACCCTTGTATGGAATGTTGAGCGGTGTCGCGCCGGACCTGCTTTATTCACCCGCCGATGACTTCAACGGTGTTGACCATTTTACTTTTAGGGTCGGTGATGGCATCACGAACTCGTCGGTCGCGACCGTTTCGCTCACGGTTAACTCCATCAACGACCCGCCGATTATCAGTGACCAAGTGATCACCACAACAGAAGACACAACGGTCACAGTCACGCTGACGGGTACGGATGCTGATAACGATGAGTTGACTTACACCGTCGTCACGCCGCCTTTACACGGTCTGCTTGGCGGCGTTACACCTAACTTGGTCTATACACCGAGCGCTAATTACAACGGCGATGATCGCTTTACCTTCGTGGCCACAGATGGCATCACAACCACGCTGCCAGCGACTGTCTCGCTCTTGATCAGTTCAGTCAATGATGCGCCGGTGGCTGCTTCCCAAATGATCACCACCCTTAAGAACGCGCCGGTTGCTATCACCCTCTCCGGTCTGGATGTTGACGGCGACGGGTTGATCTATACGGTGGTCACGACACCGGCGAACGGACTGTTGGGTGGCATCGCCCCCAATCTAGTCTATACCCCCAGCACTGATTTCACGGGTAGTAATAGTTTCACGTTCAAGGTGAATGATGGTCTGGTTGATTCGAGCGCGGCCACAATCTCACTAACCGTCAATCCGCTGGAGGAGCCAGCCACGGCGACCCCGACAGTCACGGCAACGCCGACACCAACCGAGACGCCGACAGAGACGCCAACCCCAACATCAACGGGGACAAGCACAGCAACCGATACGCCAACAGCAACCGAAACGTTCACACCCACGCCTACGGCCACTGAGACGGCGACCAGCACACCGACCGTTACCAGCACGGCCACTGGTACACCCACGCCTACAGCCACTGAGACGGCGACTACCGAGACGGCGACTGCAACGAGCACGGCGACAGAGATATTGACGCCGACGATGACGAGTACGGCTACGCCCACACCGACCGAGACGGCAACTGATACACCCACGGCAACAACGACACCCACAGATACCATGACGCCGACCACGACGGGTACGGCCATGCCAACGTTGACCGAGACGGCAACCAGCACACCAACCACGACAGCCACGGCGACTATGACACCGACAGCGACGGCCACCACGACGGCCACCACGACGGCCACCGACACGCCACTGTCTACGCCAACCGAGACAGCGACCTTGACACCGACTATGACCAGCACCGCAACCGTGACGCCGACTACGATGATCACGGATACACCCACCGCAACGCCAACGCCCGTGACCACACCTGTCACCGTTGATCTGGACTTTGTCATAACCATTGGGATTGCAGGGATCAACCCACCCTGTAGCGGGCTATCGACGATGAAAGTGCCGGTGCATACGACGGTGGTCTACTGTTACACGGTGCATAACGGTACGGGGCAAACACCAACTGTGCATACGCTCACGGATAGCCAATGGGGGCTGTTGCTTGATCGGTGGCCGCTCTCCCTGCCACCGAGCGGCGACTATACATATCTGATCTCGCGGACGCTCGACGTGACGACAACGAATACGGCCACCTGGACGGCCAGCGTAGCGACATCCACTGATCTAGCGCGCAGTGGCCTGGCCAGCAAGAGAAGTTTAACGCAAAATCGGGTTAAAGTAATCCCTAGTGCTGCGCTCTGGCGCTTAGAGACGAATACACCGTTGAATCAGCGCGCAACGGCAACGGTCTATATCTCAGCCGACACCGACGATCAGGATGATGACGGCATCCCCGATAACGTAGAAAGCGCCACTGACTTTGATGGGGATAATATTCCAAACTTCCTCGATCTGGATAGTGACAGCGATGGCGCGCCAGATGCGAGCGAGGGCGTTATTGACCGGAATCAGGATGGTCAGCCAGATTTTATTGACCCCCATTCGCAACCGACTGCGCTGGATCCAGGCGTGGAGCCACCTGTGCGGATGCGCATCTATCTGCCCATCATCTTGCGCTAAGCGCTTCAAGCGGATGCTAGCGAAGAGAGGCTCCGGTTGCATACCTGCGCCGCGATATTCCAGTCGCGCCACCCTACCCACCAAGTTTTTGATTGGTGGGTAGGCGCTTAACAGGTCGATGTAAAAATAATTTGCCGAAGCCCCAGACAAATTCCCGTATCGCAATGATTGGTCAAAAACTTCGGGTGATATTAGGGTGGTGCTGCCAATATCATATCGAACCCCTTGCACTGTATTAAACAATAACAGTCAATTAGTTTACTGTTAACATTTCCTTTACCGCATTTTTTTCTTCGCTCTGTAGACTTCTAAATATCAAATCCTCGGGCTGTAAATTTAATACAAAATCAACCGCGTATTGTGATATTCTCCCCAATCCCCATAACTTGGGGCGTAGGTGCAATACTGTTTTGAAGTTGTACGATATAGCGCTGGGAACTGATCGGATTTGTTCATTAATCTATATTTAAAACTTATTCAGCGAATGGAGACTCACCAATAATGAATGTACGTACAAGAATCCAATTTGTATTAACCTTGCTTGTCGCATTGATGGCTACAGGGTACATGATTCCGCCGGCTGTCCAGGCGCAGTCTGGCCCCAGTGGGAAATTAACGGTATTGGGCTCGTCGGCCTTATTGCCGATGATGCAAGAAGCCGCTAGACAATTTCAGGCGGCTAACCCGAATGTTCAGATCACCGTGACTGGCGGCGGTTCGGGCGCGGGCCGTTCGCAGGTGTGCAGCGGTAAAATTGACATCGGGAATAGCGATGTGCGGTTGTCGTCGAAAGAAAAGAACGATTTTAAGTGTGGGGATGCCGTCGAGACACCCGTGGCCGTGCAAGCGTTTGCCCCGGTGGCAAACAAGCAGGGGCCAGGTAGCGTCACTAGCATGAGCCGGAAGCAATTGATTGACATTTTTACCGGCAAAGTGACGAACTGGAAACAAGTGGGTGGTGAGGATCAAGCGATTGTCTTGATCAACCGCGCCAAAGGGTCGGGCACCCGTGCAGTGATGGCGCGCTACCTTTTTGACGGTGTTGATAAGTTTGCCACAGGTGATTCCGAGGAAGATAACAGTGCTACGGTCGTGCAGACAGTGAATCAAACGCCAGGTGCGATCTCTTATCTGGGATTTGCATACCTGGGCGATCCCGACATGGTGGCCTTTGCCATTGATGGGGTGACGGCTAATCGCGACGACATCATCGCCGGCAAATGGCCAATTGTTGGTGTTGGTTATGCCATTACCAAGGGACAGCCGAATCCTACCGCGCTGGCCTTCTTGAGCTTTGTGGTCAATGCAAGCTTCCAGAACAGCGCCGCTTTTAGCAAATTGGGCTTTGTTCCGGTCAATCAACCCAAGACGATTGTTCAGCCTGCCCCTGGCGCAGTTGTCAAGGGCACCATCGACATTAGCGGTGTGGCCGATCTGCCCACCTTCAAAAAATGGCAGCTAGACTTGTTGCTCAATGAGAATGCCCAGAAGACGACATCTGTGGCCGTGGGTACGACTGCGCAAAAAAGCGCCGGTACACTCACAAAATTGGATACCACAAAATATCCGAATGGCCTTCATACGTTGCGCCTGCGGGTGATCCGTGCGGATACCAACTATGTGGAATACCTGTTGACGATTGTCATCGCGAACTGAAGCAAGGCTGAATAAGGACGAACAGCGCTGAAACTGACCACGTTTAAAAACTGACCACGTTTGAAAAGTAGTGTCTGTTGGTGTAGAAGTTAGTCTCTGTCGTTAGTTTGAATGTCTTTTGTCTTGCAGCAAGGTGCGTCCTCAAATCGATATCTGAGGGCGCATCTTGCTTGTTATCTTCCTCTCGCTGGCTAGCTTTTTAACGTATGGCTGGCGCACTAGCTTGTTGCCGTGCCGCTTGCTAGAAAAATCAACGAATCGCTGTCATGAAGCACTGCGTATCCATTAAGTCTGGCCTATTTTGTCGAGTATGGCGAGGTTATGACATAATCGTTACAGAAATCCCCCGATTTTTTGATTAGCACTGATTGTGACCGTCGCTTAATGAAATCTTTTGCTGGGTGTTTGATTGCGCAAATTGCATATCGGCGATTAAAAATTCTGACTGATTTAGTCTAGGTAGAGGAAGCTATTGATGAACAATCGCGAAATTGAAGCCAAATTTGAATTGCTCGACCCCACCTTAGCTGCGGAGTGGCAGACTAGGCCGTCACTGACCGAGGCTTTCTCCCTACAGCCGAAGAGCACCGTTACTCACACAGACACCTATCTAGATACCGCTGCGTATACTCTGCTGCGCCTAGGCTACACGTTGCGACTGCGCGCCACCAGCAGTGGCGTTTTGGTAACTGTGAAAACCCTCACGCTCGATGGCGATGCGCTTGTCCACGATCGCTTGGAGTTAGAAGGGCGAGTGAAGGCCAAGGCGAACCCTTTACGGATGAAACATTGGCCCAAAGAGATCCGTAAATTTATTCAAAAATTAATTGAGACTGAGCCAGAGTGGCAACCCTTGTGCACCCTCCAACAGACGCGCCATAAAAGGGATATTGTGACGCCCATCGAAGGCGCAGCCACCCTACAACCAATCGCAGAATTAAGCATCGACGACGTTACTGTCTATGGACCCGATTTTGAAGACGGTTATACCAAGAGCCCGCTCGAACAAGCGGCCAAACCCGTCACCACATTTCAGGAAATCGAGATTGAATTAAAACCAGGTCAAGCCCAGGCGCTCCTGACACCACTCGTAGAGGTCTTGCAACAACAGGCTGGCCTCCAACCCTTGCGCACCAGCAAGTTGGAACGAGCGTTGGCTAGCATCAGTAGCAGCACTTTCGATGGCGAAAAATATGTGGCGTTCATCCAGCCGACGATGCCGGTGGCAGAAGCCTGCCGCCTACTTTGGTGCCAACAATTGATGCAGATTTTACTCGGCGAGGCGGGGGTTTTTAATAGCGATGACAGTGAATATATTCACAAAATGCGGGTGGCGATCCGGCGGGCGCGAGTGGCAGCTCGGCTCTTTGGCGCCTATTTTCATCCTAAAACGATTCGCCGCTTTAACAAAGTCATGCAACATACGGGCGCTTTGTTGGGTGACGTGCGTGATCTGGATGTGGCGCGCAAGAAACTGAAAAAATTTCAAGAAACCCGACAAGACCACCCCGAATTAAAGGCACTAGATGAGCATTGGCGCGCCGCGCGGAAGCAGGCCCGTTATGCCTTGATGGCCTGGCTTGACAGTAAAAAATATGCTGACTTTATTGAGGCGTTTGCCAAATTTTGTCAGACGCCAGGAAAAGGAAACAACGAGTATCGCTTTGAGCCTGATGAGACGCCAACACCGTATCAAGTGCGCCATGTATTTCCCCGTGTATTGCTTGAGCGCTTTGAGCTTGTTCGCTGCTTTGAAACGCTCTTGGAAGAAGGCACACCCATCCCAGAACCAATTTTGCATTTGTTGCGCATCCAATGTAAATACATGCGCTATAGCTTAGAGTTCGCCGACCATTTAGTGGGTGAGCCAGGAGAAGAATTGATCGATCTGCTCAAACAACTCCAAGATGATCTGGGTGAGTTGAATGATGCTGCCGTCAGTCGCGGGATGCTTGAAGCGCTACCCGAAGCCCTGGATAGTAGCCATGTGAAGAACTATACAGATACTCAACATGAATTGCTTGCACAACTGCGCGACGATCTGACGAATAATTTACAAAGATTTTTGTCGATAGAGCGTCGCTCTAAGCTTGCCCAAGCAATTGCGCAAATTTAAGGCCAGTTATAAGTTAATCAATCATCATTCAACCAAGAAGATTTTTATCCGCAATGCCTAGGCTCAATGATCGCGCGGGACTGTCTTCGTTAACACCGATGTTTGCACGGCAGGCACGCAATCGATGGCGAAGCAAGTTGGCCGATTTATCCCATGATCGCCTGTCCCTACAATGTTTGCGGTTGCGTTATGTGTGTCTATAAGATAAACACGCCTGTTCGTCTGCCACGTCAGCTTTTGCATAAGGCCAAAGGTGGGATAATGAAGCACCCAGGACTCTTTGCGCTATCTTTTATCTTATGTCTCTTCTTGGCTATCGGTAGTAGGCACACAGCCGCACAGCCAGCCAGTTTCGTGCCACGCGCTACGCCACCTACCTACTCAGCCAACGCCTTGGTGCCAAACGACATAATGCCGCCCGCCGGACAAGCCGAGAATTTGACGACGGTCCCCGCAGACTATAAAGTGCAACCACTTTTGTTTGTCCCCCATGATGTAGCGGTGAATCCGCTTGCGTTACAATTTATCGAGAAGCAAATGCAGTTGGTGCAACAGTGGTATGGGCAGCAATTGCGTAACCGGACTTTCGATCTGGAACCAGCACGCTTAGTGGTCGGAAGCCATGCACTGGCCTACTATTACGGTAGTTGCTATCCGCCCAATTCGTCCTGCGATTGGGGACAAATTTTGTGGGGTAATATTTTTGGCGATCTAGAAGGTTTGGGTTATCCGAGGCAAGACAATCGCGTGCTCGGTGTATTCTTGCAGCACGATGGGGTTGGTGGAACGGCCCTGGGCGGCGGCAATGAGTTTTTGATCGGGATCGATCCCAATAACATCTTTGGCGATTGTCTGTATCCAGGCTGTGCCGTACGCGTCAGTGAAGGTGGCGCGGCTCACGAGTTAGGGCATGCGCTTGGCCTGCCACACACGCTTGACGATCCCGAAGGATCGCCAGGCAACTCCGTGATGAATTACGGTTTCTACCGTTTTCCAGGGATTACTTTTGTGGATACGACCGTCAACCCTGAACGAGATAGGCTTTACGCTTCGCCTTTTATCAATCTCTTTTTAAAGCTAACTGACGGTGGTTTTGAAGACTGTCTGACTGCATGGAAGATCAAGACAGGCTCACCCACTTGCACGACAACCGCTCAGCGTTCTGGTTTATCCGCGCTCCAACTGACGCCCAATAATGGCAAACCCTACCAGATCACGCAAGATGTGACCACCCAAGCCGGGCAAGCTTATGACTTTTCTGGCTGGCTAAAGATTTTGCCGCCAACAGGTAGCTTCAGTCTCCAAGTTCGCCTGTTGGCGCTGTCGTCAACGAGCACCGTGCTCGCTACCTGGCTGGTTGGAAATTATAGCGCGCTGACAAATGACTGGGAGCGGTTTGCCAACGCTGCACTGATGCCAACGGGAACCACTAAGTTGCGCGTCGAAATAGCCGTGACAGGATTAGGCGCGACCGTTTATCTGGATGACCTTGATTTACGGTTCGCGCCGCGCATTCCACCGGCACCCCTGCCGATGTTTTATAATGATGGTGATGCTGTGCCTACCCTACAGCCACTGCTGCGCTGGTCTGAAGTAGTTCTGGCTACGACTTATCAAGTGCAGGTGGCAAGCGACCCAGCATTCACCACGCCGATTGTTGATACAGTAACGCCCTTGTTGACCTATCCAGTCGCCAGCGGTTTATCCTATGATACAACTTACTTCTGGCGCGTGCGGGCGATCAACAGTGCTGGTCAGAGCAACTGGTCGCTGCCCTGGAGTTTTGTGTCGCGTGCGCCAACGCATTACGACAACGATGAATTTGAGGGTAATAGTCTGAACAGCCCGTGGTCTTGGCTCCGAGAAGATCGCAGCCATTGGTCTTTGGGCGGCCCCTTGAATCGTCGTAATTTTGGTTATCTTGGCATCACCACCCCGGCGGGCGACCTGACCGGCGGCGCGAACAATGCCCAGAATCTTTTGCTAAGACCGGCACCGGCTGGTGATTTCGACATCAGCACACTGGTTGATTTTTGGGAGCCTTTAAGCGTTAATTATCAACAAGGCGGGTTACTTATCTATCAAGATGACGACAATTACATCAAGCTTGTCAGTATTTATAGCGGCAGCTATCAGCTTGAAGTCCAAGCCGAAGTGAATGGCATCGTGGCTGCTCAAGCAGCGACGCCAATTCAAAGCCCCTTGCCGCTCAGATTCGCTTATCGTCATCATACTTATCAGGGTTATTACAGCCCAGATGGCGCAACCTGGCGCACCTTAGGTCCCCCACTTACGGCCAATTGGGCCAATCCTCGTATCGGGTTGCTGGCTTACAGTCAATTGGATGTTAAGCAAACCACCGCCTTTTTTGACTGGTTTCGCGTCTCTTCCCCAGTGGCGCCAACCGCTACGGCGACGAGTAGACCGACACCCACTGGAACAGCCACGCCAACTGACACACCGACGCCAACACCAATTTTGACACCGACCTCAACTTCAACCGAGGCACCGACAGCCACGGAAACAGCCTTGCCGATGCTCACTTCAACCCTCATTGCTCCGGCCACGCCAACCGCCACCGCCACTTCAGCATCTACAATGACTAGCACCGGCACGCCAACTGTCACAAGTACACCTACGCCGACTTTTACGGTGACAAACACACCAATTGTTACTAATACACCGGTGGTGGGTCAGAATAGTGAGGGTGATATTTATTTGCCACTCATTATGCGTTGATGCTCTTTGCCTTGTTATATCGCCTAGAGTCTGGTTGGGTGGCTACTGATCAGAATCTGCCATAGACAAAACAAGCCACCTACTCCTGCTAATCAGCAGGAGTAGGTGGCTTGTTTTTGCAACAAATGAGCTTAGCTTGAGCAACTTTAGGATGTTTCTGCTGACGCCATCGCATGAACCGGATAAAACGATCTGGGATTTAATCAAATTATAGCAAACCTTTTATAGCCTATTATCCAGCTATTAATAACCTCTTGTCATAATTTTACGTCGAGAGTTGGCTGAAAACCGTAGTTTGTGCACCGCGTCGTGATTGTGCGTGGCAACTAGACGATGTAGCGAATAGATGCCATACATTGCGCACAGTTCGTTGCTAAACATAGCGGACTGGGGCGGGCGTAGCGCTATTCGGCTTCACTCAACGCGTCGTAGGCATTATCAAACTTATACCAAAACGGCGTTTCTTTATATAACCTTTTGCTTCCAGAGGAGAAAACAGTATGTATTTTAAGAAGTCTATTCTACAGGTTTTATCTTTGCTTGTTCTCGCTGCGCTGGCGCTTTCTGCCTGTATTACCCCGAGCGCCCAGGCGCCGGCTGCGCCCGCAGCCGCCGATGGTAAAGATTGGTCAACCGTCAAGTCGGCCGCGGATGGCGGCGGTATGGATGCGCTGGTTGCGGCGGCCAAAGCCGAAGGTGAATTAAATGTCATCACCTTGCCACGTGATTGGTGCAATTATGGCGAGATGATCGACACCTTCTCGACGAAGTATGGCATCAAAGTGAATTCACTCAACCCTGATGGCGGTTCTGCTGACGAAATTCAGGCGATCATTGACAACAAAGCCAATAAAGGCCCGCAGGCCCCTGATGTGATCGATGTTGGCCCGGCCTATGGTCCGCTCGCCAAAGATCAGGGGTTGATTACTCCGTACAAGGTTGCAACCTGGGACACCATCGAAGGCACCAACGATCCCGATGGTCACTACTTTGTCGATTATAGTGGTGTCTTGGTGCTGGAAGTAAACAGTGATGTCGTCAAAGAGTTGCCGAAAAGCTATAAAGACCTGCTCGACCCGAAATACAAGGGCCAAGTCGCGCTGGCCGGTGACCCACGGGCATCGAACCAGGCCGCCCAGTCTGTCTACGCGGTCGCCCTCGCCACTGGTGGTTCGCTCGATAACATCCAACCCGGCCTCGATTTCTTCAAGCAGTTGAATGTCGCTGGCAATTTGCTGCCCCTGATTGCCGACTCTGGCCCAATCGCCAAAGGTGAAACCCCGATTACCTTCCAGTGGAGTTGGAACGCTTATGCCAACAAGGCCACCTTCAATGGCAACCCGAATATTGAGGTAATTTACCCAAGCGACGCAAACTGGGGTGGCTACTATTATCAGGCCATCAGTGCTTATGCCCCGCATCCCGCCGCCGCTCGCCTGTGGCAAGAATACCTCTATTCTGACGAAGGTCAATTGACCTGGATCAAAGGTTATTGTGCGCCAGCCCGTCTAGCCGACCTGTTCGCTCGCAATGTCGTCTCGGATGAACTGAAAGCCAAACTGCCCGATCCAAAGTTGCTCGCTGAATCGACCGTCCCCAATGGTGATCAACTCACCGCCGCCCGCGCCCTGATCAAGGATCAATGGGATAAAGTAGTGGGTGTCGACATCAAGGCCAGCAAATAAATTAAGCGTTTGTATGAGGTAATGAGGCGTGGCCTGGCAATTTGCCAGGCCACGTGTGCCTATTCTTATGAGCCAACAACATCTGTCGACTTTAGATCCGAACCCGCCAAAACGCTTTACCCGGCCCACTTCTTTATCCAATTGGATTGGCATTGTGCCATTTTTTGTGTTTGTGGTGACTTTTCTTATTTTCCCTTCCGTCAATCTGTTTGGCGGCGCGTTCAAAGACGTACAGGGGAATTTCACTCTCGCCAACATCAATTTCCTCAGCAATCCCTATGTGATCAAGTCATACGTCACTAGCTTAGAATTGAGTGTCATCACCTCGGTGGTGGGTGGCATCTTCGGTTTTTTTGTGGCCTATGCGATTACAATTGGCAGGGCACCACGCTGGATGCGCAACATTCTAATGACATTTTCTGGCTTGGCCGCCAACTTTGGTGGCGTGCCACTTGCCTTTGCCTTTATTGCTACGCTCGGGCGCACCGGTTTTATCACCGCTATTTTAAAACAAATTTGTTTCAACAATAGCCGCGGGACACAGGTCTGCCCCTTTAATCCCTACGATCATGATTTTAATTTATATAGCATGGTTGGCTTGGTGCTGGCCTACACTTATTTTCTATTTCCATTGATGGTCTTGACCATTACACCTGCGCTCGAAGGTCTCAAAAAAGATTGGCGCGAAGCCTCGGCGAATCTAGGGGCGACTTCCTGGCAATATTGGCGAGATATCGGTCTGCCCATTCTCTGGCCTTCGATTCTAGGTTCTATTATTCTGCTCTTTGGCAGCGCATTTGGCGCCTTTGCCACGGCCCAGGCTTTGACGGGCGGCAGCATTGCCTTGGTCACGATCTTGATCGGTCAACAGATCCGCGGGGATGTATTGAACAACCCGAATGAAGGTTACGCGCTTGCATTGGGCATGGTAGTGATTATGGCGATCACGATTACCGGCTACACAATTCTCCAACGCCGCACGGCAAGGTGGCTCAAGGTATGAGAACAAAGCAGTCAAACTTCTGGGCGCGGTTAAACTTTTGGAGTTTTTTCTGGCCTCTGCTGGCCATGCTCTATTTCTTTTTGCCAATGTACGGCACGTTGGACTTTTCGCTGCGGATGAAAAAAGGCGTCATTAGCCTGCTTGCCTATCAGACCGTGTTGGCGGATCCCAAATTTTTAGAGAGCTTCCGTTACTCGGCCATCATGGGCGTCATTACCGTCGTTATCAGTGTGCTGCTTTTTGTACCAACGGTCTATTGGGTTTACTTGCGTCTGCCCCAAGCACGCCCTGTGATGGAAATTATCAGTATCCTGCCCTTTATCATCCCCGTGATCGTGTATGTTTTTGGCCTGATCCGCACGTTTAGCGGGCCGCCCTTTCAGTTGACGCTCACTCCTTTCAAAACGGATATTTTGATTACGGCTGGCTACATTATCCTTTCGATGCCTTTTATGTTCCGCGCGATTGACGTGGGCATGCGGGCCATCGACGTACGTTCGCTGACCGAAGCGGGGCAAAGCCTGGGGGCTAACTGGGTGCAAATCTTGTTTAATATTATTTTCCCAAACCTGCGCATCGCGATCCTGAGTGGTGCGTTGATCTGCTTTGCGACTGTCATCGGCGAATTAATCTTGGGTGATTTTCTGGTGCGTCCAGCGCTTGGTCCTTACATGGTGCTTGTCGGTCGGGATCGTGCTTATGAACCGGCTGCCTTGGCGATCATCAGCTATGCGCTAACCTGGGCTTGCCTCGGCCTGATCCAGTTTTTCAGCCGCGGGGGCAATACGCAGCAACAGCTCACCGGTCGCTAGGCGCGGCTATTCAACCATTTCTTTCCCTGATTTCCGAGGAAAAATGTCCTATTTAGAACTTTCCCATGTCCGTAAATCTTTTGCTGGCGCCACCGCGGTAGAGGATTTCAACCTGAGTATCGCACAAGGTGAATTCATCTCGTTTCTGGGCCCCAGTGGTTGTGGGAAAACGACTACGCTGCGCATGGTTGCCGGATTCGAGTTGCCCACCGCCGGCCAAATTACCCTCAATGGCAAAGATTTAACTTTTCTGCCGCCCAATAAACGGAATGTGGGCATGGTCTTTCAATCCTATGCGCTATTCCCGAACATGACGGTGGCCGAAAATATCGGTTATGGCCTCAAAGTGGCGGGCAAATCCAAGACGGAAATCAAGCCACGGGTGGATGAGATGCTTGGCCTGATCCACCTAGAAAAATTTGGCACGCGCTATCCTGGCCAACTCTCTGGCGGGCAGCAGCAACGGGTGGCACTGGCGCGCGCCCTGGCCATCCGCCCGCATGTACTACTGCTTGATGAGCCGCTCTCTGCCCTAGACGCCAAAATTCGGGTAGAGTTGCGGCATGAAATCCGTCGCATCCAGCAGCAGTTGGGCATCACCACCATTTATGTAACGCACGACCAAGAGGAAGCGCTCTCCCTCTCGGACCGGATCGTCGTCATGAGCCAGGGGAAAATGGAACAGGTCGGCACGCCGGCCCAAATTTATAATTTCCCTGAAACCGAATTTGTGGCCCAGTTCGTTGGACAGATTAATCTGCTGCCGGTAGAAGTGGTGAATCCAGCGCAAGGTGTGGTAAAACTAGGGCAGCAGTTGATCCAGGCAGGGCAATTCGGGCATCTCAATGGGAACCCCGTCCGGCTAGCGGTGCGTCCTGAAGAGTTGAATCCCGGTTTTAAGGAAGGGGCGAACAACCTGAATGGTAAAGTCGATACCATCACCTATCTTGGGGCGATTGTGCGCATTCGCATCGCGATCGAAGGACACCCGGTATCGTTGGATATCTTCAACGAGCGAAAATTAAAAATTCCAACAATCGGTGATCCTTATCAAGTGACCTTCCCGGTGGACGCCTGTTGGCTTTTGTAGCAGAAGAGCAACGGCTTATCCCCACCTCACCTGGTAAGGGAGGGGCCGTTTGGTGCATAGAGTGCCCCGTGAGTTCTCTCCCAGACCGACACCCTCCCTTAACCAGGTGAGGGTAGGGTTCCTAGGTTGTTACGAAGAGGATATCAAATGATGAATACACTTCCCTCCTGGAAAGATAAAGCCCTCTTCACTCCTGGCCCGCTGACCACTAGCCAGACGGTCAAACAGGCGATGTTGCGCGACCTAGGTTCGCGCGATATAGAATTTATTGCCGTTATCCAAGCCATCCGCCAGCAGTTGGTGGCATTGTGCGCTGATCCCCAGGCTTACACGGCTGTGCTGATGCCAGGCAGCGGCACTTCGGGGATCGAAGCTATCCTCTCGTCTGTGCTGCCGCCGGATGGCAAACTGCTGATCCTGATTAATGGGGCTTACGGCGAGCGTATACGCAAAATCGCTGGTATCCATCACATTGCTGCAGCAACGCTGGTTTTCCCCGAAAACACCCAACCCGACGCCGCGGCGCTAGCGGCCGCGCTCGAAGCCGATGCCGAAATCACCCACGTCGCGGTTGTCCATTGCGAAACGACCACGGGCATTCTGAATCCGATTGAGGTCTATGGCGCGATAGCAAAAAAGTATGCCCGTACTTATATCGTGGATGCGATGAGCAGCTTTGGCGCTTACCCGATCAATTTGCCAAGCTGTGGGATTGATTTTCTGATCTCTTCTGCCAACAAATGCGTCGAAGGTGTGCCAGGGTTTTCCTTTGTTGTGGCGCGTACCGCGGCGCTCACGGCCATCCGTGGCTTTGCTCGCACCTTAAGTCTCGATTTGCTGGCGCAATGGGAAGGTCTGGAACGCGATGGGCAGTTCCGTTTTACACCGCCCACCCATGCTTTATTGGCTTTTCACCAAGCGTTGCATGAACTGGAACAGGAAGGCGGGATTGTTGCCCGTGGCGAGCGTTACCGGCAAAATTATGCTATCACCCTGACCTCCATGCACATGATGGGTTTCCGTCCCTATCTGGATGAGGACAAACGCGGCTACACGATCACATCTTTTTATTACCCAGAGCACCCCCAATTTAACTTCCGAGTTTTTTACGAGCAGCTCAGTGAAAAGGGCTATGTGATCTATCCTGGCAAGCTCAGCCACGCCGATTGTTTTCGGATCGGTCATATTGGGCGTCTAGGGGCCGGCGATGTACGTGCCTTGATGGCGGCGATTGCCGACACATTACACGAGATGGGTATCACCAACGCATAAGGATCGGCTATTCCATAAGTTCGACAAAGTCTGAGATTAGGAAATTTCACTAAGTCAATCTCTAATCTCCCAATCTCTCCAATCTCAAAAGAGCAATCATGAATACATACACTCGTCATTCTTATCGCGGTCCGCTGAAAGCACTCATCCTGGATTGGGCTGGTACAGCTGTAGATTACGGCTCGTTCGCCCCGACAAGTGTTTTTCTGCGTCTATTCGAGAGCCAAAACGTGCAGATCACACCTGAAGATGCTCGGTTTGGGATGGGGTTGATGAAAAAGGATCATCTGCGGACAATTTTAGCCCGTCCAAGCGTGAGTGCGGCCTGGCAAGCGGCCCACGGCGCGCCGGCGAGCGAAGCAGATATTGACAACTTGTTCAATAATTTTGTGCCTTTACAACTTGCCGTGTTGAAAGATTACGCTGAACCGATCCCTGGTGTATTGGCTACGCTCAAAACGCTACGGCAGCAAGGTCTGAAAATCGGTTCCACCACCGGCTATCTCCGCTCGATGATGGATATTCTGGCCCCAGAAGCCGCCCGACGTGGTTATGCCCCCGATTGTATTGTCTGCCCCGACGAAGTGCCCGCTGGGCGCCCCTACCCCTGGATGTGCTATCAGAATGCCATGCAACTCGGCGTCTACCCGATGCAAGCAATGGTCAAAATTGGCGATTCCTTGGCCGATATCGCGGAGGGACTGAACGCGGGTATGTGGACGATTGGTTTATCGCTCAGTGGCAATATGCTGGGGCTGCGCGAAGCGGAGGTGGCCGCGCTACCGGTTGATCTGTTAGAGACCAAGCGACAGGCCATCTCTGACCAGATGCTTCAGGCCGGCGCGCATTACGTGATCGATGGGCTGTGGGATTGTCTCCACATTATCGAAGAGATCAATGGCCGGTTGGCCGCTGGCGAATGCCCGTAAATTCTCCCAGAATCGCTAGGTTTTTCTAGGCTGCTTGTTTTTAGCTTGCTCCCAGCGCTATCCTATGAACCCGTGTAAACGCTGCGTCTTGATCTTCCACTGGTCGTTGCGTTCCTCACACTAATCACTGTAACGGCTGCCAGGAAGCAGCGAATGGGCCGCCCCATTCGCTGCTTCCTGTTGCTCTGCTTGTCTCTTCGTGATGCTCTAAAGCACCCTAACGCTCACACTGGGCATCAAGGCTATTCACCGTTCTATCAAAGGCAAGAATAGATGGTTATTCACATTCGTCCCGCCTGGCGGAAATGTTGCTTCCGCGGTAGGGGTGGTTGACGGTGCCGGACTGGTGGTCGGTGTGGCTGTCGCTGTGGCGGTTGACGTGGCGTCTGCTGACGCCGTTGCCGTTAAAGTCGCCGTTGACGTTGAGGTCGCCGTTGCCGTTGGCGTCAACGGTGTTGGTGTTGAGGTCGCCGTTGCGGTTGGCGTCGAACCTGGTGCCACAGTCAAAGTTGCGCTAGGCGTCGGTGTTGCGGTTGGCGTCATCGTTGGGGTCGCCCCTGGTATCGATGTTCCGGTTGGGGTCGGCGTCGCCGTTGGTGTTGACGTTGGTGTTGATATTGCGTCTGTGGTTGGGGTCGATGTCGCGGTTGCGGTTGACGTGGCCGTTGGTGTGAATGTCGAAACATTTGGGTTGTTCTGCGCGGTGCTAAAGCCAGAGGCATTGCCTTGGGCATCGACGATCAGGGCGGTTAGGTTTGTCGCCAGAGCGGGGCCCGATAGGGGAAAGGAGAAACTACCATCGGTGGCGGCTGTCGTGCGACCGAGGAAGAATTGACCCTGCGTGTTGTTATCGGCAAAGATTTCAACGGTGACATTCGGGCTCGTTAGGCCAGAGAGCGTATTGTTCGTCAGGTTGAGCAACTGCGGAGCCGCCAGATTTAGATTGGCGCCACTCGTCAAGAAGATCCCGGCCAATCCATTGGCATAAATTTGGTTTTCGGACCAGGTATTGCCGAGCGTTTGATTGCCATTGGCAAGAATGCCGTAATTTTGATTAGCGTGGATCGTATTGCGCCTGAGTGCGTTCTGGCTGGAACTGTTGCCCATATAGATGCCTGCCCCGGCATTGCTGTCAATGCCATTGGCTTGCACCAACGTGCGAGTGACGCCACGCAAGTCTAGGCCGTGCCCCGAGTTGCTCGCGAGGGTGTTCGTCATGATTTGATTGTCGGCCAGCAATGGCGCACCCGTCGCCGGTAACAGGGCAAGACCCGCACCTTGGTTGGTGGCGGCGTTATTGTGGTTGATGGCATTATTGCTAGAGCGGACATAAATGCCGTGGTTGCCGTTGCCGTTGATCGTGTTGTCGGTGACAGTGGTGCGATCCGCCGTTTCGCGAATGGACAAGCCGTACAGCAAGTTTTGGTTTAGGGTATTACGGTCGATCAGGTTATCCGGGCTGTTCAGATCGACGACGATCCCTTGTTGGTTGTTGTGAAAGTTATTGTTGAGGACCTGGTTCTGAATCGAGCCGAGAATGCGTAACCCGTGCCCTTCATTGCCATAGGCTTCGTTGTTCTCCAACAGATTGTGATGCGAGGGTGCTTGTGGATCACTGGCGTTGGGTGAGCCTGGATCCAACATAAACCCCTGCGCTTGGTTGGAGCCTGGATCAGAATTATCGTAAGCTAGATTGTTACGGAAGATGAAATTGTTGCAACCGCGCGAAATAATGAAGCCATGCGCGCCATTGTTATGCGATCGATTGTTTTCGACCAACACATCATGGGTAAAGTCGTGTGGATCAAAGCCATAACGGATATTTTCATAAAATTCGTTGCCCTGGAAGACCATATGGCTGGCTTGAAAGGTATAGATCCCATAATAGAGGTGATGGAACTTGCTGTTGAGCACCTCACCCGTTACTCGGCTGAGCAATACCGTTGGGGCGGCTGTCGCATTGATGTCGCGCCAAGAAACGCCGTAACTTTCGCCGTCAGCCGAACCTAGATAGCCGATGTCCGAATTACGAATGTTGAGCGCGGCATTATATTTGGCCAATAGATAGGCGCGCCCATTGCTCACATCTTGATCAACTGCACCAACTGTTGGATCCCAGGAATAGACCTTGATCCCATCCAGATTGATGATCCCGTTGTAGGTGGCCAGGTACACAAAGCTGCCATAGTCGATGGCCAGCACCGCTTGTTGGCCATCTGGCTCCGTTACGACCTGCGCGACTGATGGGCGGGCTGCATGGACCAGTGCTTCACTGCGCATACGTAACTCGCTCGATCCACTCTGTGGCCCTAAATTTAGCGTTACACCGGCATCAATGAAGAGATTGGCATTCAATAGCCAGACGCCGTTGCCTAGATTCTGCAATAGATTGGCGTAGGGTGCCCCCACCCCAGCCTGAACTGTCGCCAGGGTGACTGTCGCGCCAGTGCCTGTCACCCTGATTCTGGGCTGGCCCTTGGTATCTGTGTCGACGGTATAGACGGCGTCTAGCACCGCGTTCGCGCTGGCTGGCAGCGTAGAAGCCAACTTGATCTTATTCGTGAAGGGGGACAGTGTGGCGGCATAGGCTTCGGATAATTGACTCTTCGATAAGAGAAAAAAGCTAAGAACACCTAATAGAACGAGGGTTTTTATGTGAGACCGTTTATGCTTCAAGGATCAACTCCAATCAAAATAGTACCTTCGGACCAGACAGCAGGGTTGACGCCCACTGTAACTGCCGAACTTCATAACGCAGCGGGTTCCCTATCCATCCATGAAGGATCGATAAGAATATAGGTATTATAGGACAATTGTTCAGTTTGCTTTCTGACAATTTTCTGACAGCCCAGCCTAATAACGGTGTACCAGCGGTTATTAGCCTTTGAGAATAGTTTTACTTGCCGCGTTATGTTGCTTTGCTAAGGGTCATTTGTGACGAGAGGAGTAATTTATTTGGCTTCTTTGACGGCCATAGGCGTCTTTTTTTTGCCAATAAATAATAGATATGTCCATAGCCCTGCATAAGCCGGACGTATATCCGTTTGCTGAGGCTGAAAGTGAGCAGTCAGGTATGGCAGAAGATGGCCCGTCATGCGCACATGGTTGCGCTCCATCCACTGGCGATATAACGTGACCGGTGTGTCATGGAAGTCTACTACGGCGATGAGGCCACCAGGTCGTAGGTCACGATAAGCCGCGTCAATCGCTTGTTCCCAGCCTGGGTTGAACATGGTAAGCGCGTATGAGAAGAGAATGAGATCAAAAGATGGCGTAATTTTGAGCGGCCGATCATAAGCACGCTCGAGCAGTTGCACATGCTGAGTCTGCTCGCCTAGATGCTGGCGTGCGCGCGCCAGCATGGCATTTGAAAGATCAAGACCCGTAATATACGCATCGGGAAAGAGTTTACAGAGTTGAACTAAGTTGTTGCCCGTGCCACAACCCACTTCGAGGATGCGCGTGGGCTGCATTCTCATTGCCACCTGGCGTACAATGGTTGTGCGACCAAATAGAAAACTCCAGCGCGTTGCATCGTAGATCTTGCTGTGGAACGCGTAATATTGCACAAGGGTATTCTGGTTTTGTCTTTTTTCTTGCATGGTTATTGTACCTCGGCCAGATGCAGCCCCCCGTAGGTGCCTACCCGATCCAACTGGTGGAGTGGTTCGGTTCGCTCTGGGCAGAAACGGACCGCAGCTCTGACAAAATCGGGCAGAAAGTCTAGGGTATGGGCCGCTGAGCGCAAGAGAATCTTGGCCCCAGGCGCGCTGTTGTTGAGGATCTGTTGCCATTCTTCGGCCAACCCACGGGTATCGTAGCCGGCAAGCCAGTCTTGGTGATCGAGGAGGACGAAGTGGGTGTAGCGGCCAGGATTGCGTTGTAAGAATTGCGAGATTGTACAGGTGTGCAGATGGATGCGCTGGCTACGTTCCTGCAAAATAGAGTGGTATTCTGGCTTTAGATAGTTTGGACAACAGGCTGTGCTATATTGGCCAGTGAGATAGACCCGCCAAAAATAGTTGTCCACCAATGGTACTTCGGTAAGGACATGGCGCAGCCTGGCCTGAATATAAAGTAATAGATTATTGTCATGCTCGGTACCAGCCAACTGCATCTGCGTACGCGGCACGCCCAGCATGGCCATCAACATTGGCTGCTGCAGAATCCAGCAAGAGAGGCGATCCCATAAGAGCGGTTCAATTGCCTGATAAATTTCCTGCTGTTTGGGTAATGAATCGGCATTGAGTAAGGCGAAGATCTGGTCGCGAACTGGACGTTTGAGGTGAACAAGACATCGGCTGAAAAACCATGCCACAGAACCGGCCGCACCCCGATAATAAAATGTGCCGCGCCGCGCAAGAGGATCAAAATAGCGGATTTTGGTATCCCAGAAGGTGCGCGCCTCGACGCTCAAATTCTGGCGCAACACGGCATAGAGTGCGCGATGTTGCCGATGTGCGCCAGCCCCGAACAAAGCCGCCAGGTCTGCGAAGGCGCGCTGGCGGATCACGGCCAATTTGAGTTCGAGCAGCGCGTTCTGGCGAGGATTCACATCCACGGCATAGATGGCGCCTGGCCCATCCAACAGATAGTCGAGGGCATTACAACCGGCGCTGGTGAGCATAACCACTTCACTTGTGGCGTCGATTTCGAGCAGTTGGCGGTCAATCCGTGGGTCTTCCCAGCAGGCATTATAGATCAACGAGTGACTATGCACCGTCCGGAAGAGCATATCATGTAGGCCATTGAACCAGTGATCATCGCTGGGCATAGCTCTCCTATCCATATTCGTTCCTTTTCCCTTTACCTTTGGCAAATTATCAGACTAGCGCATCAGCTTGCAGGAAGAAGACCACGAAGATCCTGTTGTCGCAGCTGGATACTTCTAGAAAGGTAGCTGAAACTTGTTATCGCCGGATGAAATTCAAGTTAGAGAAACAAAAATGAATTGTTATGGTTTCCACAGGTGGGTTAGTTCATGCTTTTGACCTGAGGCACGATTGGGCGCTAGCCGGGTGATGAAATAAACCGCCCGTGAGTATAAGCTGCTGCTTAGCGTCGTATCGACGGAGCCATCTTATAATGCTTTAAAAGAGGTTGATCAATCGCATCTTGATCGTTTATAATTTTTTTGCCTCTGGAGATTTTAGAAGAATACTATTTCGGCTCCCAACATAGCGACCCCCATCGCTTGTTTATTGCGTGACAGTTCGTGGTATTTGATTTCATTTTGTTGCTTATTGTCCTATTGGGCATTCATTGTTGATCCATCATGAGTTAATCAGTCGTCGTATCAATCTGGATGTTCGCTTAATTCTCACAAAGTTATCTCACTATTGGTTAACCGCCACTCAATCGCGAAAAGGATGATTCCTCATGATTACCAGTGCTGATGCCGTTGTTATCGGGGCCGGCGCCTTTGGCGCAAGTGTCGCTTATCACTTGGCGCGCCGCGGTCAACGTGTGGCGATATTGGATGCACAGGCGGTTGTCACCCAGACATCACCGCGCGCCGCAGGGCTGACGCAGCAAATCCGCTCTGATCCGCTGATGACCGAGCTGGCCATGCGCAGCGTCCATCAGATTACGCAATTAACTGCCGAGAGTGACGAACCGTTGGTCTATCACCAAAATGGCAGTATTAAGCTGGCGCTCACCGAATTGTTTGCGGCCCAGATTCATGATGAAGTCGCGAAAGGGCAGGCGCAAGGGCTCGATATCGCCTTGATTTCGGGTAGGGAGGCGCAACGTCTAGCACCGTTCCTGCATCCTGAACGGGCGCTGGCCATCTGGTATACGGCCAGTGATCTGTATCTGGAACCAGGCGATCTGCCACGGGCCTATCTGAACGCCGCCCAACGTTTGGGTGTCACCATCCTGCCCCACACACCAGCCACAGCGATTGGTACACGGGCAGGACGGGTGGAACGGGTGGTCACGCCCCAAGGCACCATTGAAACACCCGTTGTGATCGACACGGCCGGTGCCTGGACGCGCGTTGTGGGGGCGATGGCCGGGATCAATGTGCCTTTGGTGCCGACACGCCATCAGTTGTATATCACCCAGCCGCTGCCGGGCATTCAGGCGACACAGTCAATTGTGCGTGTGCTCGATTTTAACGTCTATGTCCGCCCGGAACGGGGTGGGTTAATGATGGGCGGCTATGAACCGGATCCGCTTCAAGTGGATGGGCAAGCGCTGCCGAGCGATTTCCAGATCAAAGATTTGGCCTTAGACATGACCCCACTCAGCCGCCTCACCGAACTGGTCTATGCCGAGTTCCCCTTGTTGCGCAACGCACCTGTGGCCGAATTACGCGGCGGTTTGCCTACGATCACGCCGGATGGTCGCCATATTGTCGATCAAGTGCCAGGTGTGGCAGGGTTCTTTGTTGCCAGTGGCTGTTGCGTGGGCGGTCTATCGATCTCGCCCGCGGTCGGGGCTGTGCTGGCCGACTGGGTGGTAGAGGGCGCGCCACCACTGGACCTGTCACCATTGCGGCTGAACCGTTTTGGCGCGCTAGCACAAGATGAGGAACAGTTGTCCGCCGCCTGTCTGTGGCGTTATGCGCATCATTACTCACACGAGGAGCAATGATAGTACATTGTGTGAGCAGTTTACTTGTCGAGAAACCGGTAGACCAATAAACCGCGGGACAATCGCCGTAGGGACGCAGACCATGTGCCTCTACGACAATTGTCCAGCGGTCATCTATGCAGCCCTCTGCGCCCTAACGAAACTCGCCGCTTTCTAACATGGCTAGCAAGGCGTCAAAGCGGCGTTGTCTCGTTGCTGGCTGCTTGGCCGTGGCTAGCCGCCAGGCAATCGCGTAAACGTTGGATTTACTGAGGGTGTTAAAAAAATCCTGGGCTGGTTGATTTTTTTCCAGGGCCTTCAGAAAATCTGCGGGAACGACCATGTTTTTGGGCGAATCATAGGCGGCGGCCCACCGCCCATCTTGTTTGGCCGTTTCGACCTCGGCCAAGCCGGCTGGCTGCATCCGTCCAACGGCTGTCAACATCGCCACTTTATCGATGTTCCGTTTCGACCATAGGCTTTTGGGGCGTCGCGGCGTAAATTTTTGCAGGAAAAATATATCATCATAGGTGTTGCGCTGCCCATCAATCCAGCCATAACAGAGCGCCACATCAAGTGCTTCATCGTGGGTCACCGAAGCAATGCCCGCCGCTTTTTTGGCAATTTTTATCCACACCCCATCCAACTGATCGTGCTGCTCGGAGAGCCATTGTTCCCACTGTGAGACCGATGCAAAGGGCAGGATCGGTAGTTCTTTGGTTTTCGTCATACGTCTCCTGATTGCTGCTTACACACTGTGTCCTTGGACATAATGTGGATTATACATAATGCCCAGGACATTGCCGAACGGATCAATGACAGAGGCCGTCACAAAGCCAGACTCACCCCGTTTCGTGATTGGATCATAAATTTGCGCCCCCGCGGCTTGGAGTTTCTCAAGCGTTGCCTCGACATCATCCACATGCCACAAGAGGATCGCACCCCCAGGCCCCGGCTGCATCGCTTTCGGTGCGTATGCCCGATTAATGATGCCGAACTCGTCCTCATCATCGCCGAGCCGAAATTCGACATAGGCCGGATGCTCGGCATTGGGCATCTGAAAGTAGGCCTCGACACCCAATAATTTAGCATACCAATCGCGTGCCGCCGCCACATCGTCGGCCCAAAAATTCACTGTCGCCATACCCCGTAAAAAGTGTTGGTTCTGCATTTCTGTCGCCCCTTCCTGATTTGCTTTCACGATCAATAGCCCTATAATACGCTCTATGATGAGCGATGTATTACAAAAATCCGCAGAAAATTACGAGCCACGCGGCCGCTTAGACCCCGTCGGGTTTGAGCGCCATGTGCGTTTCGTGACCTACTTGCCGCCCGCTGACCTGGCGCCGTTCATTGAACATTGTTGGACCATCCGCTGGGATAAGGTAGAGGAACCGTATCACTCCGCAGAGGTGATGCACCGGCCCTATGTTGATCTCTTTTTTTCTGGGCCGCAATCGGGCATTCAGGGTACCTTTCGCGGTAAACGCATCTATGTGGCCACCGCTAGTGGGAGAATTGTCGGGGTCCGCTTTCGGCCAGGGGCGTTTCATGCGTTCTGGGCTGGAACACTCGCCGACTTACAAGATAAGATCATTGACGTGCAGCAGGTCTTTGCGCAGACCGACAGCCGCTACATCGAAAATTTGTTAACCCTTAACGACCAGGCTGTCACCCATGAACTCCTCACATTGGTTCGCGCGCAACGTCCCCAACTAGATGCCAATATCGAGCTCATCAATGCGATTATCGCTGCCATCGAAGGGGATGAAAACCTCCAGACAGTGAATGCCGTGGCAAAGGCGTTTAGCCGAAGCGAACGTTGGCTACAGCAGCTCTTTCGAGATTACGTCGGTGTTGGGCTCAAATGGCTGCTCCAACGTCACAAGTTGCTGGCCGCGGCCCACCAGATCCGCGCAACCGACCAGCCCAATTGGGTGACGATCGCTTATGACCTCGGCTACAGCAGCCAACAACATTTTATCACCGATTTTAAGCAAGTATTGGGCAAAACACCGCTCCAGTATAAAAAGGAACTGACGGCGCTGTAGAGGGCAAGGCTTCTGGGCAGGGGTCAAACTTTGTTTCGCTAACCCACGGGCGCCTGATCCACTTCCTGGAAGGCGGCTCGCACCCTCAATCTGGGCGACAGCAGGATGCCCAGATAAGCTCGATCTTACGGTGCAACTGTGGTAGACTAATGGCTAGTCTTAAAGCTTAAATCACCCAAAGGTAGAAGGAACTATGCAACTCAAAGCTACCCACCATGTCGCACTTTTTACCCGCAATTTTGCGGAAATGGAAAATTTTACAGCCAGACACTCGGCTTCCCCGTCACCCACCGCTGGGATGATGTGACGATTATTTTTATCGATATTGGCAGCACGACCATTGAACTGATCGGACGTGACAATGCCCCAGAGCCAAACAGTGAGCCCGGCGCATTTAACCATAGTTGGTCGAAGATCCACGTAAGGCCGAGAAATAGCGAGATTAGCGATTGGAGATTAGGTTAGGCACAATCTCCTAATCTCTAATCTCCAATCGCTTCCCATAACCAAGCACCATGCCCTATACCTATCCCATCACCATCCACCATATCTTCATCTCTCCTGGCCATAACTATTTTGGCAACCGGACGCAGACGCCTGGGCTACATCCGACATTAGATGTGGCGATGGCCGAGGTCAAGGCTGGCTTAGGCTTGGTGGGCGACCGTTTTTATGGTAAAGGCGAAAACTTCGACGGGCATGTCACCTTTTTTGCCTGGGAAGTTTTTCAAGCGCTACAAGCAGAATTCGAAATGCCCGAAGTAACGCCTGTCGTGTCCCGCCGCAACGTGATTACTGAATGTGTGCCTCTAAATCAGTTAATCGGCCAAGAATTCACCATTGACG
>JAPLGZ010000357.1 GCA_026389895.1 Chloroflexota bacterium
GCCGACCAGAACACGTATGCTGTCTTAGGCGAAGCTGTGGCAGGGGCCTTACGCCACCAGAACTTTGATCTCAAAACAGTAGTTTTCACCAATGCCGAAGTGGTCGCCGATGCCCACCATATTATGCGCGTCCTGGTGGAAATGGATCCGCAAGCGCGCACTATGATCGCCGTGGGCTCGGGCACCATCACCGATATTACCCGTTTTGTCAGCCATCGCACCCGGAATCGGTTTGTTTCTATGCCCACGGCCCCTTCCGTCGATGGTTTTGCCTCGATTGGCGCGCCTTTGATCATTGGCGGCGTCAAGACCACCGTCATTGCCCATGCCCCGCAGGCCATTTTTGCCGATATTAACGTATTAACGGCCGCCCCGCGTGCCATGATCGCGGCTGGCTTTGGGGATATGCTGGGCAAAATTACCTCGATTGCGGACTGGCGCTTGGGGCGTCTGCTCTGGGACGAGCCCTATGACGAAACAATCGCCGAACGTACCTTGCAGGCGGCGCAACGCTGTATCGATCAGGCGGCGGCGATCGGCGCCGGTACACCAGCCGGCATTCGCATCCTGATGGAGGCACTGATCGAATCTGGTTATTGCATGTTGGATTTTGGCAGTTCACGCCCAGCGTCTGGCTCGGAGCATCATTATTCGCACGTGTGGGAGATGAAATTGCTGCGTGAAAATCGCCCGGCGATTTTGCATGGGGCGAAGGTGGGTGTGGCCACCGTGTTGGTGGCTGGGGTTTATGAACAAATTCGCCAATGGTCGCGCCAAGCGGTGGCTGACTTGCTAGAATCCGCCGAGTTGCCCGACCGCACCCAAGAGATGGCCCAAATTGAGGCTGCTTATGGGCATTTAGCCGCTGACATTCTGCAAGAACAGGCGCCGTTCTTGAACCTGAGCACTGCGGCCTATGCCACTTTAAAGCAGAAGATTCTCGACCAGTGGCCTGAAATTCAAGCGATCGCAGCCCAGGTGCCAACCGCCCAGGACTTTGGCGAACTGCTCCAACAAGTGCACGGCCCGACCACGGTCCAGGCGTTGGGGTTGACCGCGGCTGAGCAAATTCTGGTAGAGCAAAACGCCCATTATCTGCGCAATCGATTTACGGTGCGTAAACTGAATAAGGTGTTGAACCCGCCGCGCCTGTCCATACCCTAATGCGTTTTGCTCTTCAAACTTGGTAAAGCTCAGTGAGCACGCCCACGTGCGACCCGGTCTGGCACGGGGCGTGCCTGCTAAACAATTACCGAGGTTGGTTGGCAAAGCGCAGTAGAACTAAGATGTCGCCGAAAATTTAGCCAGCCGAGCCGTCAAGAGTGTAATCTCCACCGGCGTAGTTGGCGCGTTCAGTTTGATGGAGGCGACGGGGCGGGTGGCCAGATCGATCTGCCAGCCGTGCTCTTCTAGCTGAACAGCAAAGTCGAGCGCTTGCGTGCGGCCAGGGTCGGTCAATAGCAGCCGTCCACCGGGCACTAAGTTGTGATGAAAGATGCGTTCCAGGTAAAAATGGAGCGCGTGTTGGTAAAGAATATCGGCGCCGATGATCAGATCGTAACGCCCTGCATGGTCCCACGTCCGCCAATCGGCGACGAATTGGGGCAAGGGGGGCTGGTCATTCGCGCGGGCATTTAAGTGGGCTAGATGCAAGACGCCGGGTTGATGGTCGGTCTGCCAGACTTCGGCGCCCAGGCTAGCGGCCACCAGCCCCGGTAATCCTACGCCGGCGCCCAATTCGAGGACACGCTTATGGCGGAGCTGCGCAGGACGCTCCGCCAGCCACTGCGCCAGGCCAATTGCCGATTCCCAGAGCCGAAAACCATAAGGCGGATGTGCCAGTGCTTGGGTCAGATCCATTAATTTGATTTCATCGCGCACGGACGTGATCGACCAACTACGGTTGCCAATCGGTAGGGTAATAATCTCCAGGGCGATGCCAATCGGTAAGTTCGCTACCGCGTCCGCCAGTGTTGTCATCTGGCAGCCGTCATAAATGGCTTGCGCCTGGTCGCGCGCTTCGTGATCCAAGGTAGGCTGTCGGCTGCCATTTTACTCACCCACGCGCAGGCGGGTTGGTGTTACGCGGATCACGGTAGAAAAATCTTTTTGCATGCTCTCCGGCGTCATCCCGATCATCTTGATCCCTTCGGCATATTTCTCCAGATAAGCCGCCAATTCGTCTGCTGGCAGCGGCTTGGGATCGACGTGTGCTTCGCCGGTGAAGACGACCACGTTGCCGCCATATTCATCGGTGTGGAAATTGAGCGTAACTTTGGGATTATGCTGGATGTTGCGCACTTTGAGGGCTGCCGGCTGCGAGAAAATTAGAAAAGCATCGTTGGCCCATAAGAACCAGACGGGTGTTGGCGTCGGCGTGCCATCGGCGCGAACCGTCGTGAACCAAATGATCTGTTCGTCGTGTAAGCGTTGTGCCACTGTGGCATTGATTTCGATTTGCATAGTTCAGCTCCTTGCATAGAGAATATTGTTACACACCCACTGTTTTGTCCCAACAGATTCGAGAAAACAGCGTTCAAACAATTGTTCGATTTGGCGACTCTGCTGATTGAGTTGATCGACCAGAAGCCGGAAATTAAGCGCCTGCCGCCGCTGAACGCCGGTTGTCTGTAGGTCGTTGACCTACTGGCAAAAAGTGGCCGCACTCTCTGATAATACCTCAACACAGGTGACCAGACTGTCAAGATCAACCCATTCTACCACGGCATGCGCGCCTGCTCCACTCGGCCCAAAGGCCAGACAGGGAATGCCCGCCGCAGACAGAATCGCTGTATCCATCCAAAATGGCATCCCGATGACGGGTGGGGCTTGCCCCAACTTTTGCGTGGCCAACTGCTTGACAAGCTGGAAAATTGGCTCATCTTCGGCGACGCCAAACGAATCACGGACAAAGGTCGATTTTACGGTGGCTTTGAAGGCCGGATCCGCGGCGGCGATTTGATCTAATGCGGCTTGAATTTGTGCTTGGACGAGCGCCGGCGTTTCACCTGGCACCGTGCGCCGTTCGACATCGACGACACAACGTTCGGGATAGCTCGACAATTCTTGACCGCCGCGGATCAACGAGGCGTGGAGCGAGCCACTTTTGAGCAAGGGATGGGTTGGCTGGGCGCGCAATTCTTGATCGAGCTTTTCG
>JAPLGZ010000703.1 GCA_026389895.1 Chloroflexota bacterium
GTGCTTTGAAGAGGTTGTCATCTGTTCTCCTTTTGACAGGGATTCTGCTTCTGGTTGGTATCAGCGACTGTTCGGGGGCACTCGCCTGTAAGTCCAAGTTATGCGGCCCCCGCAACGAGCCGCTCGACTAAGCCAGCCACCTCAGCGGCCGTGAAATTCAGCGTGGCGTCGCCCACGGTCAATTCGACTACACGCGTGGCGGGCGTCCATCCTGGGGAAGTCCCGCCCAAAGTGAAGATCCCCTCGCGCTCTGCGATGTGCGCGGCGGATCGTAGGAACGCTATCTCCTCCACCCGCAGATGCAGATGCATCATCGGCGTCTGCGGCGGGTCTGGCACGATCTCGATGTTCGGCAGGTCACGCAGCCGCTCCGCAATCGCGCGTGCGTGCTGAAAGTACTGCGGCATCAGGGGCAGGCGTCGGCGTAGCCCTGCCAGCCCAGAGGCCGCATTGGGCCACAGGCTGTAGAGTGTGCCGCCATGTCGCCTGCGCCATATCCGAGCCTCGGCCATGTCAGCTGCCTCACCGGCCAGGCAGCATCCAGCCAGACCGCCCAGGCCTTTGTAGAAGGAGACATAAACCGTGTCGAACAGCGCCGCGATCGCCGCAGGCGAGCGCTCATAATACGGGGTGCATTCCCAGAGACGTGCGCCGTCCAAGTGGACCGCTGTGCCTTGCGCCCGTACGAACGCCACTTGCTCTGCCAGATCGCTCCAGGGTGGAAGGCGTCCCCCGATCTCCCGCTGTGGCAGTTCAAAGAGCACAGCGGCCAACTGTTCGCGGACGCCCTGAAGGTCGGCTAGAGTCATCAATTCGTGCGCGTCGCCGACGGTCACGCCTACGAGGCCATGGAGACGAACATAAGCGTTCTCCTCGTGGATCGCTAGATGGCAGGTCGGGTGGAACGCGCAGGTTCGTAGGCCGAGTCGATCCGCGTGAATCCGCAAGGCGATCTGTTGGGCCATCGTTCCCGAAGGCATGAAGACCGCCGCGGGCTTGCCAAGCACCGTCCGCACCTCATCCTCCAGGGCTGCTACCGCCCCGCCCTCCCCGTAGCGGTCCACGCCCAGATCGCGCGGGATCTCATCCAGCAACTCGGCGGCTGACTTGCTGCCGTGTCCGTTCAGCGCACGTTTGCAGGTCCAGCGGTACTGTTTCAGCCGTTCTACGTAGTCTGGCATGCTCTCCCCGATCTCCTTACCAAGGTGGTTGTCCCTACTATTTGTGCTCACTGCCCACCTCTTTATTTCCTGCGAAGCATGATCCAGGTGGCAAGCAATCAGTCTAGAATGTGCGAACCAAGCCTAACTATCTACTATTATGATCAACCTAGTCTGTCCCTATCCTGCAGGTGTTAATGTGCTAATGCGCATTACATCACTCTGAATCACCTGATGCCACACGAAAAGGCATTGCTTGTCCAAGCAAAAAAATCAACTTTTCAAAACCGATGACACGCCCGTGCTTGTCTTTTATCAAATCACTTCCTCACCGGTTTCTTCAACTTCGTCTTCGGGGTTACCGAAACCTGCCGTTGTCGCCTTAGAGTCGTTTTCCGCCGGCGAAGCCACTGTATTCGTCCAGGAACCACTCGGCTTGTTTCGTCATAAAGACAGCGATCTCGTCTCCCTTGAAGACAAAAGAGATCCGAAGCCCACCCAGGTAATTATCCGCGATGGCGATCTCCAGATTGAACGTCTGCTCGTCGATCCACGCGGCTGAGGCCTGGCAATCGTATTCGCTGCCTGAGCTAACGCCGATCTGTTCGCTGAAGTAGTTGCGCTGCGGGAACTTGCCGGCCAGCACGCGCCCGATCCCGAACTGCAGCACATTGTCGCCTTGACCGTTGGTGTATTCCCATGTGCCCTGCCCCCCGTTGAAAGAGAGGCGCATCCGCGTGATCCCCATCACGTTGTCTTCCAACGCATACCAGGCGCCGTTGACTTCCGACGTAATGCGCACGTCAGGGCGCCCTGGGAGCGGTAGGACGGTGAGCCGCTCGATCTGCGCGGCGAGGGCGGCGTGGGCGTCGCGGTCCTCTGGCAGTGGCGCGTCGGCAAGATGGGGATAGAGTTCCTCCCACATCACATCCGGAATGGCGCTGCCCGCCGGTGCGCCCTGGGTGTCGGCGATGCAGGTGAACATAAAGTCCTTGTCGGGAAAACAGATGGCGTACTGACTGCCCATCCCGCGGAAGGAGAAGCCGTTCTCTTTTTCGCACCAAATCTGATAGCCATACCCGTCGTTGCCCCCAATGCTGTTGTCGATTTGTTTGGCGGTCGCGGCGCGCAGGTAGGCCTCTGGGAGGACCCTTTCTGCGCCCCACAGGCCGCCGTTCATGCACGTGAGCGCGACCTTGGCCATATCACGCAGGGTACAGATCACCCCCGATCCACCCCACGATCCACCCTCAGGCGTGCGGACACACCAGGCATCCGCAGAGAAGCCGATGCGGTCCAGGAAACGTGGGCGCATATAATCCAGAAAAGGCTTGCCCGCGAGTCGCTCGACCGTGGCCGTGAGCGTGACGGTTGCCGCGGTGTCGTACGCGAAGATCGTTCCCGGTGGATGCGAGGGGTGTTTGTTGAAGAAGGTCCACACCCAATCGGGGTCGTCACGGGTATAGGAGTTGCTCGAATGGGCGGTTGACATCATCAGGAGATCGCGGACGGTCGAGCCGGCCAGCCACGGATGCAACTTTTCTGGCAGTTTGTCTGGAAAGTAGTCGGCGACCCGAGCGTCGAGGGTGAGCTTCCCTTCGTCGATCATCATTCCGATAGCCAGCGCGACGAAGCTTTTGCTCACCGAATACATCCGGTGTTTGCGATCAACCGACCACGGCGCCCAGTAGCCCTCCGCCGCAATTTTGTTGTGACGGACCAACAGGAACCCATGCATGCCGATGCGCTCGGCGTCGATCCGCTGCAGGAAATTCAGGATCGCCCGTGAAGGGATGCCCAGGCTTTCCGGTGAGGGCGCCGGTGTAAACACGTTTTCACTTCCCATATCAGCTCCTTAAGCTTTGGCAATGATGAACGATGAGTCTTCCCCGAGTAGGGTGATGGATGTCAGTGAGTAACTTATGTGGCCTGCCTAGAAACGCCGTTCGCACCGAGAATTGTATGCGGCGTCGGCTCCAGGCTGACCGGACTATACTCATTTTAAGTTTATGACAAGTTCGGTGCGCTAGCAAGCTTCAATATGGGCTGTTGCTGGCGTTTTTGAACATCGGGATTTACCTGCGACATGCTGGTTCTGTATCGGAGGTCAGGCGCTCCGCATCGCCGGATGGCCTGCCCCATCCTGAGCGGCTTGGCTCGGTGAGCGTTTTGCAACCCAAGCGTGAATCATGCCGGCTTGGAAGAAGAGCATCGGCGCGTCAAAGCCGCCGCGCGTGATAATGTCGTGGACATCTCGAGGGGGTAGAACGGCCACATCGCGACTGTAGGCTTGGCGCATGCGCTCGATCCCCTCTGGGGAAGGGAGCGCGCCACTGCCGGTCATCACCCGAAACCAAACATCAAGCAGGTCTCGTCCATCCGCGCGGCCAGGTCGCCAGCCAGGTCGGAACTGACTAAGAGACCCGTAGGGCAAAGCCGTTCAGCAATGCTTTGGAAGAACTTTGATCGGACCTCGCGCTCCAGGATGAATTGCGAGACGAGAAAAGCCGTGGCGGCATCGA
>JAPLGZ010000666.1 GCA_026389895.1 Chloroflexota bacterium
TACAATCACTCATCCATCGATTGGAGTGTAGACCATGAAGATTCTGCTCATTGGCGGCACAGGCTTGATCAGTTGCGAAATCACGCGCCTGCTCGTCGAACGCAACGAAGAGGTGGTGCTCTATAACCGCGGCGTGAGCGATCAAAACGACCGGCAGCCACCGTCTGGCGTCCAAGTGATCCAAGGCGATCGCATGAATTATCCAGCCTTTGAAAAGCAGATGGCCGATGCGGGACACTTCGACTGTGTGATCGATATGGTGAATTATCTGCCCACCGATGCAGAAAGCGCTGTACGGGCGTTTCGGGGACGGGTGGGTCATTATATCTTTTGCAGCACCGTCGATGTCTATCGCAAACCGGCGACACGCTACCCATACACCGAGGCAGAGCCCTATGGTGGCCTGAATGCCTATAGCAGCAACAAAGTAAAATGTGAACAAATCTTGTGGGCAGCGCACCACCCAACCAATTTCCCAGTGACGATCATTCGGCCAGCTTACACCTATGGCGAAGGCCGCGGTCCTGTCCATACCTTCGGCTTCAAAACCACCCACCTAGATCGCATTCGCAAAGGCAAACCACTGGTCGTCCACGGGGATGGCAGTTCGCTTTGGGTGGCTTGCCATCGCGATGATGTTGCGCGCGCCTTTGTGACAGCGGTTGGCAAGCCGGCCACCGTTGGCAAGGCCTATCACACCACTGGTGAAGAATGGCTAACCTGGGATCAATATCACCAGGCAATCGCCGCCGCTATCGGAGCGCCACCCCCAACCCTCGTGCATATCCCGACCGATTTGCTGGGACAAGTTGCGCCCAAACGAGCGGCAATTGCCGTGGAAAATTTTCAATTTAATAACATTTTTGACAATAGTGCCGCCCACATTGATCTGGATTTTCGTTACATGATCGCTTGGACGGATGGCGTACAACGCATCGTAGCCTGGTTAGACCAACATGGGCAGATCGAAAACAGCGATCAGGACCCGTTTGAAGACCAGTTGATCGCAGCCTGGCAACGTCTCGGGGCAGCGATGACCACTGAACTGCGTGATGGGCAGTGAGCTATACACCCTGACGCCCGCCAGGCGCAAGAATAGGCAGCAATCTATTTAGTCTCTTGACAACTCCGCTTAGCAGGGAAGGCTTAGGTGGGGTGGCTTTTTCTCGGTTACCCTAACTTTGCTATAATAACGCGCATATTCTGTCATTTTAGCACAGTGTATCCGATGCCAATCGACTGGATGGCAGGAGTGCTCGCCAATGGTCAATGGATATCTTTCACAAAAAAACGAGATCCAAACAAGATGCTTACAAACAGATCAGCCTATTTATCACCGAAGTTGGAGGTGCGCACGCATCCAGAAAAAGGTGGCGTCGGAGGGTTTGCCCGCGAATTTATCCAAGCGGGTGAGTTACTGGCCGTCTGGTGTGGTGAAATTGTCACTTGGGAGAAATTGTGCCAGCTTTCTCAAGCGCGCAAACAACGTTCGATCCAAGTCGAGGAAGCGCTTTATCTCATTTCGCTTGAGCCCGACGAACCCGCCGATTGTATCAATCATTGCTGTGAACCAAATGCAGGGTTGGATGGTCAAATTATCTTGCGCGCCATGCGCGACATTACGCCAGGGGAAGAGGTATGCTTTGACTATGCAATGAGCGACGGGAGTCCTTACGACGAATTTGAATGCACCTGTGGCGCCAAGAATTGTCGACACTGGATCACAGGGGAAGATTGGCGGCGTCCCGAATTGCAGCGTAAATATGCCAACTGGTTCTCGCCGTATCTGCGCCGCCGGATCGAACAACTCGCCCCCGAGCGGATTCATTATCAAAATGGCTTCACACCCAAGATAGGAACCATACTATGACGATGACCAGTCATCAACCGCTGTACGCCGTGCGAATTATCAAGCATGTACGCATTCCCATGTCCGACGGGGTTGAACTAGATGCAAACCTCTATATGCCGGATACAGCTGTAACCGGTGATGTCAGCGCAAAGTTTCCCGCCGTTTTCGACTATTATCCCTATCGCAAAGATGACCTTTCCGCCGGGGGGGACCGGTTGCATCGCTACATGGCCCAACGGGGTTTTGTGGCCATCCGGCTCGATGTGCGGGGCACCGGTAGCTCTAGCGGCGTCGCAATTGACGAATATTCTGTGCAGGAGCAATTGGACGCGGTGGAAGCGATAGCCTGGATGGCCAAGCAGCCTTGGTGTAACGGTAACGTGGGTATGTTTGGCACTTCGTATGGTGGCTTTAACTCACTCCAAGTCGCGATGCACCGGCCACCGGCCCTCAAAGCGATCTGCCCCATGTATTTTACCGACAATCGTTATACCGACGACTGTCATTACAAAGGGGGCACGATGCAGATGCTCTATGATATGGCCACCTATGGCCTGTCGATGGTGGTGCAAAATGCACTGCCCCCCTATCCCGAAGCCGTCGGTGATCGGTGGGCGGAACTCTGGGAAGAGCATCTCCAGGCTGAACCTTGGTTGCTGCCTTGGGAATCGAATCATGTCTACAACGACTATTGGAAACAAGGCTCGCTCTGCGAAAATTATGCCGCCATCGAAGCCGCTACATTCATGATTGGCGGCTGGCGCGATGGATATACGAATTGCAATTTGCGCACGTTCCAGCATTTGCAAGCGCCCAAAAAGGTCTTGGTCGGCCCCTGGTTGCACATCTGGCCCGACGTTGGCACCCCCGGCCCGCGGATCGACCACATCCATGAGATGTGCCGCTTTTATGATTATTGGCTTAAAGGCATCGACAACGGCGTCATGGACGAGCCGCCGATTACGGTCTATGTGCAAAAATATGACGCACCGGCCGCGGACCGGCCATTGACCAGCGGTTTCTGGCGTCACGAGCAGACGTGGCCGCTCGAACGCGCCAGCGAACAGTCACTCTACTTGGCCACCGATGGCAAACTGCAATCAACAACCGCCGAAGCAACGGGTGAGGCTAGCTATATTTACAACCCAACCGCAGGGACGAGCTTTGGCATGTTCTCAGCCGCCAGCCCGCACATTCTGCCCGTCGATCAG
>JAPLGZ010000043.1 GCA_026389895.1 Chloroflexota bacterium
TTTTGATGACCTTTTTACTCATCACGCATCACGCATCACTTTTAAGCCTTACGCCGCAGCTGTTGGCTGGTTTTCACGCAACCAGGTGCGCAATGGCACATCTTCATCGGTCGGTGAGTAGTGACCGTTGCAGTTGACGCCCCAACCGAGCATCTGTTTGCGGATGGGATCGCTTTGTGGCCACAGATCTTCCACCGTCATATCATCCTTGGTGCGAATCCAGCGGTAGCCATACCCGTAGAAGAGCACTTTGCGGGTGACATCCGACCAATTAGGGCTGGCCGTGTGCCAGAGGCGGCGGTCAAAGAAGACAGCGGTTCCTGGTTTCGCCAACACGGGAATGGCCCCCTCAGGTTGACCAACGCTATCGGGCGCGCGTTCTAGCGTATCCCAGAGATGGCTACCAGGGACAACCCAGAAATTGCCACGACCTGGTTGACTTGTATCCGAGAGGAAATAGGCCACTTTGAGCGAGAGGCGAGGGCGAGGATGGCTTTCCATCTCGACATTCACACGCCCACTGTCCTGATGCCAGCCAAATGTCTTGTTATCCTCTGGTTGGCCAGAGGGCGGCGTGACGATCAGATGACCATGATAGAGATAGATGTTCCACCCTAAGATGCCCCAAACTTTGGGGAGAATCTTTTCGTAGTCTACCAGGTCGGCAAAGAGCGGACTATCGGGAATGAAGTTAGGGTAAAAGAGCGACTTATGCGGGTCTTGCCCTTTGGCGAGTTGTTGCGCATAAATCTTATCTGTGGCCGCGGTCAACGCGGTCACTTGTTCGGGCGACAGAGCATCTTCGATCATCAACAGACCGGTTTTGTTAAACTCTGTACACTCGGCCTCCGTCAGGGCATATTGTAAACATGCTGCATCACGAATCGCCATGAGTTTCTCCTTCGTTGGCAATTATTTGTAGATCTGAGCTTACCTTTTATCCACTCGTCGAACAGGGAGTTCGCAAAACTCGTCGAACAGGGAGTTCGCAAACAGTTGTCAAGAGGATCATAACTTGGGATGGGGACGGTGTCAAACTGAAATTTTTAGCATCTACTGGTGGGCCAAGGCCATGTGCGCCGTTGCCAGATCAACCGGACCTAGTGATCATAAATCCAGACCTCACCAGCATTTCGGCTGACCACTAAGGCTGGGTGGGGATGGGGTCTGAAACGGCGTGTATCTGCGCGGCTGAGGGCATACCACCAAGTCTCGGGGCAAGGCAGCTCACCCTCGAATACTTTGCGCACCATTTCGATATGCTCCGGTCTGGGCGTTTTATCGCGCGCGTAATAGGCGTGTAGCACGATCGTTAAGGATGCTCTGGAGACTCGCAGCCGATTCTTGATGGTGCAGGCGATCTCGGGCACCGCGGCTGAGCCTTCACCGACACTGCGCGCCGCCACACGCCGGTAGAACTCGGCTCGATCTGGCGGCATTTGAACCAGGTCGGAACCAGTGGTTATCTGGACGGCTGTGGTTGCTTTGGTGGCGGTAATCGGTTGGGTTGTTGTAATAGAAGATGTGGCTTGTTGTTCTGGCAGAAAAGCGGCGGACTCGGTAACACTAAACTCGGGCGATAGCATAAAAAGAGGAATGACAAAAAAAAGATTGATCATACTCGCAATAATCATGATGAATATCTTACCTTTCCGATGAGGCTGCTCTATACAACGAGTAGCCAGGATGAATAATGATGAGTTGCAAAAGGCAAAAATTACTAGATCAATGGCTCTGGGGCAGATACTGGCGAGGTTATGAGTTTTTTAAGTTGATCGGGTATAAAGAGTAAGGTTAGGGGAAATTCTTTTGAAAAAGAAATTTTGCGCATGGCGACCCTGGACAAATAGGCACCCTATTGCCAACCAAAACCCCTGTTGATTTTACCGATTAGGTTTTATAAAATGATGGTAAGAAAAAGTGGAGCTAGCATATTATAATAGAATAATCTAGAAACATAGATTACAAAATGCTTACAATTTGGGATGAATTTGTTGCTATGTAGCGCTGGAAAGCGGAGAAATCGAGCAGCGGAAATCTAATTGAGGAACTACCTAGCCGATTTAATTGCTACAGCTAAATAATGGCGCATGTAATTTATCCTTACCATTCACTCATAGGGATTTTTATAGGTTTTATATGCATTGAAATGTCTGTCGGCCCTGCAGGGCATGCGCTTTTATTCCCACGGTGTCTCATCCATCAGATCGCTTAATCGATCCCCACGTTGAATGGCTTTAGCCCCAAAGCGCGTCTGTAATGTCTGGATTGTCTGTTGCAGGCGCTCTTCCTTTTCATTGGGGCTATCCCATAAATTCATCTGGCGTACTTCGGCCCCAAGCCCGCTGATGCCGATCCCGATCAGGCGCACCGGTTGGCCGCTCCAAACCTTTTCTAAGAGTTTGCCCGCTGCGTTGAAGATTGGCGCTGCATCGTCCGTGGGCTGGCTCAACGTGCTCTGCCGCGTGACCGTGGTAAAGTCGGCCCAGCGCACTTTTAACTTAACAGTCGTTCCAGTTAGCCGCTTGCGCCGCAGGGCTCGGCTGACGCCTTCGGCCTGCCCTTGCAAGATCCGCTGCAACTCGGCGCCGTCATAGATATCCCGCACAAAAGTCGTCTCTTGACTGATCGATTTGGTCTCGCGTTGTGTGATCACGGGACGAAGGTCAATACCGCGTGCATGTTGGGCGAGGTCATGGCCATTTTTGCCAAACCGCCGCCCTAGATCGGCTTCGGACCAGCGCGCAATATCGCCGATCGTATGCAGACCAAGTTCGATCAACCGTTCGGCGGTCTTGGGGCCGACGCCCCAGAGTGCATCGCAGGGGAGTGGCGCGAGAAATTCGGCTTCTTGGCCGGGGGGCACGATGGTAATAGCGTTGGGCGGGCCATTCCCTTTGGCGGCCGCTTTACCCACACTATTGGCGGTTTTGGCGAGCAATTTATTGGTGGCGAGGCCAAGAGAACAGGATAATTTTAATTCGTTATTGATCCGCACCTGCAAACGGCGGGCCAATATTTCGCCTGTCTCTGGCAATTCGGTCACATCGAGAAAGGCTTCATCAATCGATAATTGCTCGACCAATGGCGTCAACATCCGCAATTGCGCCATAACCCGGCGCGACATCTCACCATAGGCCTGGTGGCGCGCCGGTACAATCAACAGGCCAGGACAGAGGCGCACGGCCTGGCTCATGGGCAAAGCGGAGTGCACCCCCCGTTGCCGCGCCGCATAGGAACACGACGCGACGACGCCACGCTCGGCAGGTTGACCACCGACCGCAAAGGGTTTGCCGCGCAAGGTGGGATCACGCAACTCTTCCACGGCGCAGAAAAAGGCATCGAGATCAAGATGAATGATTTTGCGGATCATAAAGCTAATTATACAAGATTTATGCCTGCAAAGCCGCAAAGCACGCCAAGAAAAACCCACGTAATTTGAGTAAGATCGGCGTTGCGCCCCTTCCGAGAATCGGTCACCTATCGGCTCGCTGATCTGGATTGCTTGCCTCTTTCTTGGTCGATCGATCTACTTACAAAGGGTGCTTCCCAGCCCACCCTAGGCCTTAGGGTTCTGTGCCAACCCAAATCGAACGGATCTCTTAATTCGCCGGTAAAAGTTCGGCCAGCGTCCCTTCGGCTGCTAGTTGGCCAGCGCGCAATACAAGGATATGATCGTCGCGCCGCAAGGCTTCGGGCCGGTGTGAGACGATGATCAAGGTGGGATGATCGGCGGCAAATAGGCGTTCCCACAACTGGTTTTCTGTCTGCACATCTAAGGCACTGGAAAGATCATCCAGCACCAACAACTCCGGCGTGCGTACAAACATGCGAGCTGCCGCCGTCCGTTGGATCTGGCCGCCTGAAAGGCGCATGCCACGCTGGCCAAGCAGGAATTCCAAATCGGAAAATTCGTCTTCTAGCACCGCGCTATGCAGGGCGCTTGGCAGGTCAACTGTCTGCTCAACAAGACCCAACAA
>JAPLGZ010000355.1 GCA_026389895.1 Chloroflexota bacterium
GCGTGGCAAATTGCTGGGACGCTTAACCGGTCACACCGCCGCGATCATTTCACTGGCCTTTAGCGCCGATGGGGCGTGGGTGCTGAGCGGCAGTGACGACCAGACCATTCGCATCTGGGATTTACAGAGCCGCCAAACCATTGCCATTTTACACGGCCATTACGGCACGGTGCGTTCGCTCGCTGTGCATCCTCACCCCGAACCGGGCCAGGCGCTATTAGCCAGCGGCAGTTATGATAAAACTGTTCGTTTGTGGGAGATGCAGCGCCTGCAACCACTTGCCATCTTGCGCGGCCATTCCAAGTGGTTGCAGGCGCTCGTCTTTACCACGGACGCGCAGGACCAGGCGCGGCTGCTGGTGAGCGGGAGTGACGGCCAGAATGTCCGCGTGTGGGATGGGCTGACGGGCCGCGTGCTGCACACGTTGCGCGGCCATACAAGCCTGACTGAAAAAATTTCCTTTCGCAGCGATGGCACCCAACTCGCTTCGGCCAGTTGGGACCAGACCGTGCGCATCTGGGATTTGCAAAGCGGCCAAACTCGTCACACGCTGGCGGGGCATCGCGGCGCGGTCGCCATCGCTGTGATTGGCCCCGGCCCCCACGGCCAGCGGCTCATTGCCAGCGGCGGTCTGGATCATACGGTGCGCATCTGGGATGGCGAGACGGGCCAAGCGTTGGCCGTTTGGCATGGGCATCGGGATCGCGTTGTGGGCTTTGCCTTTCGCCAAGACGGCAGCCTGTTGGCGAGTGCGGCATGGGATAGCACCATCGGGCTCTGGGACACGGTGCGCAACGAACTGCGCACCTTTCTGCGCGGGCATACCGAAACGGTGGAAAGTGTCGCCTTTCACCCAGACGGTCAGCTGTTGGCCAGCGCCAGTTGGGATCGCAGCGTGCGCATTTGGGATGTGCAGACTGGGCAACAGCTGCACCAGTTGGCGGGCCATACTGATGGATTGGAGATGGTAGTCTTTAGCCCAGACGGCGCCTTACTCGCCAGTTGCGCGTGTGATCATCTCGTCTGTGTATGGGATGTCCAACAAGGGCGACTGCTCTATCGATTACAAGGCCATCGCAGTTGGGTGCGCTGTGTTGCGTTTAGCCTAGACAGCACGTTCTTGGCGAGTGGCAGCGATGACGGCACGATCAAACTGTGGGATATCACGCCAGCGGGCGGTGGTGTTTGTCAACAGACCATTGTCATGGAAGACCCGTACACCGGCATGAACATCGCCAGCGCCATGGGCCTCAGTGACGCGCAAAAGGCGGCGTTAAAGGCGCTCGGCGCAGTGGAAATAATGGCATAAAAGATCAATGCCGGTCGCTACTCTTCTCTTATTCATAAGCCTGATACAACGCTTGCAACTCACGATGCACAGCCACCGCTTCTAGAAAGCTTCGCCGCAGTGCGGGATCGGTGATCTCCGCTGCATAGGCCAGCAATAGCCGCCAACCTTGCGCTAAAAGCGCCTTGGCACGGGCATCTTGGTTGGCGGCTAAGACACGGTAGCCGGTGAGATAGGTAAAAAATGGGGTATTAAAGCCCGCGCGCGGCTCTGCGGCCAGGATGGGCAAAATCGCCTCGACCCAGCGTTGCGCCTGTGCTAGATCTCCTTGCGCCAGGGCGATCTGCGCCAGACCTGCCTGTGCTTCGGTGGCCGCAGCCATGTTGCCCCCTTTATGATAACAGGTGATGGCTTCTTCATAGCTCGCGCCGGCGGCGGCCCATTGTTGCAGGCCCGCCTGCGTATGCCCCAAGAAGACCAAAGCATCGGCTTGGGTGTTGAGAATATCGCCTGGTCCAGTCAAGTGGCGCGCCTGCTCGGCATAGGTGAGCGCGCGTTGTGCCTCACCGGCATAATAGGCCTGCACCGCGGCGGCCAACCAAGACTGCCGCTGACAATCTTTAGGCAATGGGGTGTGGTCAAGCAGCTGAAAAAGCCGGCGACGCCACTGTTCCGCGCCGGCCTGATCGCCCAGTGTGCTGTGAAGTCGCACCAGCATGGCGATGAGGAAGGCCTCGTCATAAGGGCTATATTCGGTGGCAATCGCCAAACTCCGCTCGAACCAGTGCAACGCCTGCGTATATTTCCCTTGCAGACGCATCATCTCGCCCAACCCGGAGCCAGTGGCCATTTCGCCCCAGCGGTGTTTCAGGGTAGACGCCAACTGAAAGCCCTGTTCAAAACGTTGCCGAGCCGCGGCATAATCGCCCACCAAAAAATCATTCCAGGCCAGATTGGTCAGGCAGTTCAACTCGCCGCGCACCTGACCAATCGCTTGACAAATCTGCAGCGCTTGCAGCATATGCGCGCGGCTTCCCGCATAATCCTCCTGCGCCAGCGCGGCGCCACGTAGCCAAGCATGCGCCATCCACTCGGCATCGGCCACCATCACGCTGGGGGTGGGACCTTGCTGATCCGCCCGAGCCAGCGCAATGGCCTTTTGCCACGCCGCAATCGCGTTGGCCAGTTGTTCAAACTCTTGATAGGCGCGCCCGAGGACAAAATGACCAAAGGTCTCGCCTTCGATGCTGCCATGGGTCTGCCCCAGCGCAATCGCCTCACGCGCTTCGGCGGCCATCTGCTCATCGATGCCCTGGGCAAAGAGCAGATCGGCGTGGAGCGCGAGCAATTTACTGAGCAGGCGCTTGCCATTTTTTTGCGCTGCCTCATGCTGCTGGTTCGCGTCGGCGAGCCAGGCGCGCACGCCCTGAACCGCCACTGTAAAAAATTGGCGCCCCTCAGCCCGCAAACCGTGCCACCGGCAAAATTGCCACCAGCCATAGGCGGCTTGGTCCAAGCTGGCAATTTCCCCATGAGCCGCGGCCCAGGCCCATGCCTGGCGAACGTTGTCTAGCTCCTGTTGGATCTCCGCTCCGGCCTCACTTGGTTCGCGGCGCACCAGGCGCAAGGTGCGCTCTGCGACAAAGGCCAGGTAAAACCGACTGTGGCCAGCCTGTATGGTTGCCTGTTTGCTCGATATTTGCGCTAATTTTTCTGCGGCAAATTGACGGAGCAATTCGTGCACAGTATAGCGACCTTGGTCAATGAACTGGTCGCTTTCCGCCCACTGCACCAACGACTTATGCACCAGGCGCGTCAACACCGGCAACGTTGCGCCGGTCACGGTCTGCGCGGCGCGGCGGGTGAACCCTCCGTGAAAGACCGCCAATTGACACAACACCTGTTGCTCTAGTGGGTTTAACAACTGCCAAGACCACTCGAAGACCGCGCGCATACTGCGCTGGCGTGCCGGGGCATCGCGCCAATCCGCCGCCAGAAAGTCGTTGCTCTGGGTAATGGCATCGGCAATCGTCTGGATCGGCAGCGTGCCCACCCAAGCGGCGGCCAGTTCCAGCCCCAACGGCATGCCTTGCACCAAGCGACAGATATTTAGCACCGCCGCCTCGTTTTCGGTCTCCAGCGAAAAATTTGCTTGGGTCCGCTGGGCGCTTTGCAGAAAAAGTTGGACGGATGGTAAATCTGCGATGGCTTGGCTGCCTGTTTGCGCCGGATCGTACGCCAGTGCGGGGATCGTATACAGATGCTCACCCCGCACATTGAGCCGCTCACGCGAGGTGACTAAAATCTGTAGCCCCAGCGCCGCTTCTAAGAGATCGACTACGAATGGGGTCGCCTCGAGCAGATGTTCAAAGTTGTCGAGCACGAGCAACAACCGTTTATCGCGTAGCCATTGGCGTACCGCCTGGTGTGGATCGCCCTGAACATTCAGCCCCAATGTGGTGGCAAGTGTAGGTGCAAGCTTGGCGCGTTGGGTTGCTCCGCCAGCTGCGCGTCAACATCTAAAAACGCCTGACCCACCGCCAGCGCCAGCTTCGTCTTGTCCATCCCGCCAGCCCCCACAATGGTCAAAAGTCGCACAGCCGGCTGCGCCAGTCGATCCCAAATTTCCGCCACTTCGCGCGCCCGTCCAACCAACGTTGTCAGTTGCACTGGTAAATTGTGCCTGACCGGCAGGGGGAGCGGGGGAGACTGGGAGAAGGGGAGACTGGGAGCGGGGGAGACTGGAGAGGAAAGCCTTGCCCCATCCTCGTGTCTCCCTGTCCCCGTATCTCCCTGTCTCCCCTTCTCCCCCGCCGAATCTGCTTCGCCAACTCAATTGTTTCCGCCGAGGGTTCTGCGTTCAACTCTTTGCGGAGGAGACGGCGCAAGCGATCATAGTGGGCGATGGCCGCTTCGTGCTGGCCGCGCAGGGCCAAGAGGCGAATGACTTGGCGTTGACCTTCCTCGCGCAACGGGTCAAGTTTGATCTGGCGCAGCGCATACTGATAGGCCGTGGTGTAGTCCTGGTTCTGTTCGCAGCCCCGCGCTAAGATGGCGAGCGCCTCTAACACCTGCACTTCACTGTGTTGGCGCTGCCAGCGGATCCACTCTTCCAAATCGGGGCTGTTTTCCACAAACAGCTCGGCGAGAAATTCGCCACGATACAGCTCAACCGCCTGTTGCAGACGGTGCAGACAGAGCGGACACCGGCTCTGATCGACGGTAGGGGTAGCCGAGAAATGATGGTGATCGCTACACGCGTCGAGCAGTTGCGCAAAGAGCCGGGCATCGAGGGTCTGCGCGGTTTGCAGGTTAAATTGCACCGTCTGCGGCGTGATCAGCAAAAACTCGGCCTTATGGGGCCTGGCCGGCGGCTGCAACAAATTGCGCAGTTGAAAGAGCGCCTGCCGCAGATTCAGGCGCGCCTGCTCGTTGGGCTCCTCGGGCCAGAGCAGATCGGCGAGTGCCGCGCGTGAATGAGCGCGATCCGCTTCCAGCGCCAGATAGGCGAGCAGCGCCTGGTTCTTCACCGCGCGAAAGTGCGTGAGCGGTTGATCATCCAGGCTGGCTTGAAACGGCCCTAACAGCTTGAGTGAAAGGTGAGACATTGCCCTAGTATACACTATCTAAAGTTAGATTTTCGATCTGCCCAAGGCAAGCAATCACATTTCCCGGAACAGCGTCTCGTGTAGCTGCTAACGCACTGCTAACACCCCGCTAACGCCCAG
>JAPLGZ010000632.1 GCA_026389895.1 Chloroflexota bacterium
GCAAGGGGTGGCTTTTATGGAAAACGTTAATGAAGTGCAACTCAAACTTGATCCGGCTGGCAAACCGCGGCTGCTCATCCGCACGGCGTCTGCCCCTGGCTCGGACGGCAACGACTATTATTATGCCGCCTGCGATGACAATTGCACCCAAGAGAGCGGCTGGAGTCTGGTTGGGATCACGAGCGCTACCGGCGGCGCAAAGTATGAGCAGCATGATGCCGAACAGCCGCAACGCTCGTTTGCGCTTGATCCTGCGGGACGGCCTCGTTTCGTCTATCTTGACGATAACAGTGCGGTTGATCCGCTGCACGTGGGTGTTTATTATGCCTACTGTGACAATCATTGCACAGACCAAACGCAGTGGCAGGAGACGCGCATCACTGAATTGGTTCAATGGGATGGAAAGATTGAAGACCAGGAACGCGCCTTATACTTGTCGCTTGCCTTTACGCCAGATGGCAAGCCCCGGTTGATCACGGCTGAGTTCTATCCGCTAGAAGGCAAAGCGGCAGAACTCACCTACTTCGAGTGTGATAGTTCGTGCGATTTGGGCTATGTCTGGGCCAAGGTGAAGCTCTATGCGCGCGGTGAAGGGCCGCTGCCTAGCGCCGATTTAGCCATCGACGCCGATGGTCATCCGCACGTCGCCTTCTATCAGGAAAAGATCGATGATGTCGGTGTGCAACGCCAGCATTTATGGTATGCCACCTGCAAGGAGACGAATTGTATGACGCCGATGAACTGGAATGCGCGGGCCATGGCCTTTGACGCCCGCAATGGGGGCGCGCCCGATCTGGCACTCGATGCTCAAGGCCAACCCCGCATCGCCTACACGTATGGCGAACACGGCGGGATCGGCTATTCCTGGTGCAATGCCAATTGTGAAAGCTACGCCGGGCAATGGCAGCATAGTGTTATTGAGAGCGGTGCACAATTACAAACGGTCTTGCCGATAAGCTACCCGGCCAATTGTGATGCGGGCGGCTGGACAGGTTTAACGCCAACGCTGGTGCTCCCAGCCACGGGCAGCCCGCAGGTGGCCTATGACGCCACTTATTATGCCCATTGCCTGTCTGACGACAACCCAAACGATACGACACCGGCTACTTGGCACGATGAGCTATTGATGCGGGCCGCCCGTTTGGTTGTCTTTACCCAACCATAGCGTATAGGCCTAGTCGTAATAGTCTAGGCAATGCCAGGCCAACATAAAAGCGAAAGCATAACCGTCTCAGGTGATTATGCTTTCGCTTTTATACTTTCTCTTTGGCTATGGCAAGAGATGTTTTGTTACCTCAACCATCTACTTCAATTCGCCAATATTCTCGCGCACCTTCACAATCGCTTGCGCAATATCATCCATTTGTTCTGGCTCGGCCAGCAGCAGATTTTGGCTCATGTAAATCACTTCATGGCAGGCTTGCTCGGAAACAGGACAAGGCATGATCCGGCTATATTCGGCAGAAAGCGGTGGCTGTTTGTAAAGGGGCCGTGCATAACCGCCGGAACAAGGCACACCTTCTGCCTTCAACGCCTCGATAAACTGATCGCGCTCCAGGCCATTGAAGCCAGCCGGATCATACCGCATCATAAAGACATGGTGCGAATGGTTCTCGGCGCGTTCATCCCAGCGCATCGGTTGCAGACCGTCGATCTCTTCGAGGATCGAGCGCAATTGCCGGGCGTTTTGTTGCCGCCGCGCCAATTGATCATCAAAACGCTCCAACTGTGCTAGCAGGATCGCCGCCTGCCAGGCGCTCAGGCGCATATTGCTGCCCAATATATCGTGTTCATACCAGGCCCCATCAAGCGAGCGACCCTGGTTGACAAAGCTGCGCAGTTTTCTGCCCAGATCGTCATGATTGGTCAGCAAGAGTCCGCCTTCGCCAGCGGTCAGGTTTTTGCTGGCTTGCAGGCTAAACGAGCCGATATGCCCAATCGTGCCCATTGGCTGACCACGCCAGGTGCTACCATGCGCATGGGCGGCATCTTCCACCACAAATAAGTTGTGCTTTTGGGCCAGCGCCATGATCGCATCCATATCGGCAGGCAAACCGCCAAAGTGAACAGGAATGATCGCCTTTGTCTTCGGGCTGAGCGCTTCCTCGATTTTTGTGGCATCAAGGTTATAGGTATCCGCTTCGATGTCCACAAAGACCGGCGTCGCCCCAACCAAGCGCACAGCGTTGGCCGTCGCAATAAAGGTATAGGGTGGCACGATCACTTCATCACCATACCCGATATCTAGCACCCGCAACGCCGCTTCGAGTGAAAGTGAGCCATTGGCCGCGGTCACACAATGTTTGGCCTGATGGCGCTTGCCAAAGGCTTGTTCGAATTTACCAACGACTTCGTTAAAACCACCCCACACCCCAGACTCCAACACGTCCATCAGACCCTGACGTTCGCGTCCGTCCCATTGTGGCCATTGCGGCCAGGCTTCAGTTCGGACAGGTATGCCACCATTGATTGCAAGTTTACTCATGATGTTCTTTCTGTTGTCGATTGAAATAAGATAAACAATTTACGATTTACGATTTACGATTTACGAGGTTGGCTCGACGGTGTTGATGCTTCTGTTTTCGAATAGGAATTGGCGAAAGGCAACTGCCAAGCGACCCCACCCTAACCCTCCCCTGGTAAGGGAGGGGATTGATTGGTGGTAGAGAATATTGGCGATTCTATCCACCCAACGGCTCCCTCCCTTACCAGGGGAGGGCTGGGGTGGGGTTTGTTGTTACGTCGAAAACAGAAACAACTACACCAACGATTTCACCTCGTAAATCGTAAATCAAAAATCGTAAATCTTACGCTACTGCATTCAAAACTTTGTCCAGCCCTTCCAACGTCTCTTCGACATCTTCATTGCTCAGGAGTGGGCTACAATCCAAGTGGACGGCGCGCCCGAGCAATTCCAGACTGCGTGGGCACATATCGTGCGAGTAGTTGATGTCGCGCTTGGCCCACTTCCAAGGATCGCCACCCGCCGCCCAAGCGCGTTGTTCGATAATTGGCACCCAGTGGGCATAGACATGATAATCGATATTGTCGCGCTCATAGAGCATGGCGGCGCCGATGTTTTCGGCATTTAACGCCTTGGTCACATTTTTTGCCACTTCCGGGCTTTCCACAAAGAAGATCGTGCAGATGCCAGCGTCACCGTCGGGATCGTTGCTGGCGCGGAAGGTGATGCCTTTCTGTTTGGCCAGATCTGCCATGCCAGATTTGAGCATGCGCTGGCGTTCGCGCATATCGCGCACTAGATTTTCTAGTTTGCTTAATTGTACAAGCGCAATCGCCGCCTGAATCTCAGTCATGCGGAAGTTGATGCCATAGCGCAACTCTTCGGTCGCAAAACCCCGGTTCAGCGCCCCAATCGGGTCGTGAAACATGCAGGCCCGTTTCCAGTATTCCTCTTCGTTGGTGACGACCATGCCGCCTTCGCCCGCCGTGATGATCTTGTTAAATTGCAGACTAAAACAACCTACATCACCCCATGTGCCACAATATTTGCCTTTATAACTGGCCCCGTTGGCCTGCGCTGTATCTTCGATCACTTTGAGGTTATGTTTACGGGCGACGGCCAGAATTTCGTCCATCCGACAGGGCGCGCCGCGCATGTGCACCGGCATAATTGCCTTGGTATAGGGGGTGATTTTTTGCTCGATATCGTTCGGGTCCATCAGCAAAGATTCATCGACCTCGGCCACGATGGGCACGGCGCCAACCGACAGAATGGCCGCTGCCGACGCGATCCAGGTGAAAGCGGGAACAATTACTTCATCGCCCGGTCCAACGCCCAGCGCGGCCAAACCACAGATTAAAGCCGACGTACCTGCGTTGACGGCTTGGGCATAACGCACGCCTTTGTTCTCGGCGAAAGTCTTCTCTAATTGCTCAACTTTGGACGCGGTCTTGTAGGGCCCCGTGTACCGATAGAGATGCTTATTGCGCAGCACTTCTAGCACCGCGGCTTCTTCTTCGTGGTCAATGGCCATGCCGCCGGGGTACATGGGCGGGTCTGGACGTTGTTTGGCGGGGGCGCCGCCGTGGATGGCGAGTTGGTCTTGTGACATACCGTTTTCTCCTTGAAATTTGATAAACCACGTGCCCGGCGCTTCCCGTTGCAACGTGGTGATTATGTGGCCGATCAACTCGCGTAGGACAAACGTGCCAAACACGTTTGTCCTATTATCCTACACGTTTTGCCAGTAGGATATCGGGTTTGCCAAACCCGTTGGCATCGGGGATGACACCAACAATCGAAAAGCCGATTTTTTGATAAAACTCGTAGGGATGGGCGCGTAAATTTTTGATGTTCGCCAGTTTCTCCAGTACGTTGGGATAGAGTTCGACGCCGCCCAAACTGGTCAGATCAGCTTCGTCATCGCTGCCCAGTGTAATGGTCAACCCACCGCGTTCCTTCACCGCTTTTTCTAATTCGGCGACCAGTGCGCGACCAATGCCCTGCCTTTGATAATCAGCGCGTACAACGAGCGGATGTAGTTCCCAGACCAACGCATAATACGGCCTGCCGCCAATCCAGCCGATAACATCACCGGCATCATTGAGCGCGACTTTGTTGATTCGGCCTGGGGTAAACGCGTCCTGGACTTCTTCATGGGCCTCTTCGCTTGTCGTCCATGACACAGGCGCGAACTCTTCATTCAACAAGCGAGCCACTTGCTCGATCTTTAGTGGGTCATCAGGCAACAGGTCTACGATTTTCATGTGCATACTCCAAGCCAAATCTAACGACGTTGCCCCCAACCATCCCAATGGGTCACTTCTCCTGCCGGAATGCGCTCGGCCAGCCGAAAATCTTCGCCTTTAAAATAGGCGATTGGTAATAAGGCCGTTTGGGTAATGTTTTCAGGAATGCCCAGCAATTCGGCAGCTTCCTTTTCATAGGCCAGATGCAACGTGGTCCAGGCCGACCCCAGGCCGCGCGCTCGCAACGCCAACATCAATGACCAGACCGCCGGCAGAATCGAGCCATAATGCGAAGCTTGCATAAACGGTGGTTCGGTTTCCACTCGACCTTCAATGCAAGGAATCATAAAGACCGGCGCTTCATGCAGATGGCGCTCCAGATACGCGGCAGAACTGGTCACGCGGCGCATACTGGTGGCGCTGGGGCCGTGGACGCGCGCCGGTTCGGGTTGTGGACGGGCGCTGCCGCGCAGATATTTATCGAAAGCTTTGCGATAGAGATCCGCCAGTGCGTTGCGTTTATCCGCATCGGTTATTACCACAAAATGCCAGCCCTGGTGATTCGAACCAGAAGGGGCCTGGGTGGCAATTTCGATACAACGTTCGATGATCGCCAAATCGACGGGGCGCGCGAAATCTAACCGTTTGCGCACGGAACGCGTGGTCGTGAGCAAATGATCCACGATGGCGAGATTGTCGGCAGTTGAAAGGTCCATGGCGTACCCTAAATTTGTGCTAGTTCCGTCTTATAAAACGTAGAGCGTGATGAGTGATAAGTGATGAGTGAGATCACATAACCTTTTTCACTCATCACTCATCACTTATCACCCTTCATTCCGCCACCGGCATATCTAACGTGCGATATTTCTGCCGCCATTGCCAACTTTCGCTGCCCGAAATTAGCGGTTTAAAAATTTCGGGCACATTGTCGATATAGGCTTGCGTGGGCTCTTGGCCCGGCCAGGCGCGGAATAGCGGTGGGGTGTAACCACCAATGATGATCACACGTTCGTTGTCGCTGCGAATTTGCCCGGTGGCGTGGATTAGCGATTCGGCAAAGAGCAATGTGGAGCCAGCCGGTGCGATCACCTGATGGATCAGCGATGGATCTTCGTAGGCACAGGCGATGATTTGCTGTTGCGGTGCCTTTATTTTGTGGCTGCCGGCGATTACCACCGTGCCGCCGTCGTCGGGGCCGAGATCAGTGAGATTGGTCAACGTTTTGACAAAATTACAATGAAAGAGCCCGTTCTCGGTATAGGTGCCAAAGTCGGGGCGCGTGCCGGTGTGAAAGCCATACCGGCGCGGCGCGTTGGGATCGTAGTCGGCGGCCCGCGTATTGATCACACCTTCGGATTCTTCCAGGCGCACCGAGCCACCGACCAATTCCTCGGCCATGCCAACCAGGTGTGGGTGGGTCAAATATTCCAAAATGGCCGGATCAGTCTCCAGCAGGTGGGCAAAGTGCATATGGTGCGGCTTAAAAGTAGAAAGATGGCAGTTGCGTATATAGGCTTTGGCCGGATCGGCGGTGGCCAGAAAATCGCGTTTGAGCTGCTGCATCGCCTCGCGAATGCGCCCCGTTAGATCGGGCGTTAGCGTATTTTCAATGACCACATACCCATTGATATCCAGCCGATAGCGCTGGGCCGGGGTTAAGGCCGGAAACGGTCGGTGATAACCGTTGGTTTGTCCATTTGTTTGATTCATAAGCTTCCTCGAATACTTACAACATCTAGATAGTTCATTGTATAATGAGAATTCAACTTTTAGTTTTTCGACAACTGAAAGGTCTTGGATGAGTCGCGATAGGCGTTGGATCGTTCGTGATCGAGATAATAACTATATTTATTTGACGGAAGAACGGTGGCAACATATTGTTGATCCGGATAACCATTTAGAAATGGTTGATTACGAAGAACACCTTAAGACAGCGATCCAACGGGGTTATCGCCGTCAAGAGCCATTAAATCCGCGCAAATATCGTTATGTATATCCATTTGATGATTTGCCTGATGGCAGCAATCATGTCGTTGCCATTGTGCTATTTGGTTTCGATGTAGATGAAGCAGGCAATACAACACAAAATAACTATATTACAACAGCTTTCTTCAAACACATTCGACTGAAAGGAGGTCATGAATGACTGAAAAACCTACCTATACTTACAACTATGATAAAGAAGCAGATGTGTTATACATCTCTTTTGCGTCAGGTGAAAAAGCCACGACTGCTGTAGAGTTGAATGACAACATTTTATTACGTTTTAATCGCACCGAAAAACGCGCAATTGGGCTAACTTTGATGGATTTCTCGGTATTGATCCAATTGACAAAATTGGGGCCACGCAGTTTTCCATTGCTCGGACTCGCTGCACTTGAACCAGAGTGGCAGAAAATTGTCATTGATCTGATTACGTCAGCACCTGTTAATCAGGTGCTGAAAGTATCGACATATACTCCGTCATTGACGGATGAGATTCCTGTTGTCTCTGTAGAAAAGCCCCCGTTCGCATTACCACTGCCGCTTGCTGTCTAGTCATTAACGAAGCAATTTAGAAAAGTATAGCCTGGATTACCATATTTTACCCCTTCATTCCTGTCAACGTAATGCCCTGAATAAAGGCACGCTGCGCAAAGAAGAAGAGCACCACGATCGGCGCGGTGACGACGGTTGCGGCGGCCATCATCAGATCCCACTGGGTGCGATATTGACCCCGAAAAGCCGCTAGCCCCACCGCCAATGTATATTTTTTGCCATCGTTCAAGAAGATCAATGGCCCGAGAAAATCATTCCAGGTCGCCAAAAATGTAAATAAAGCGACCGTGATCAGCGCCGGGCGCGTGAGTGGCAGAATGATATGCCAGAATATGCCTAATTCGTTAGCACCGTCAATACGCGCCGCATCGGACAAATCCATGGGAATCGTCAAAAAGAATTGGCGCAGCAAAAAGATGAAAAAAGGTACACCGAGAAAGTTCGGCACGATCAGTGGATAGAAGGTGCCAACCCAGCCGATGTCTTTGAAAATTAGAAACTGCGGGATCAAAGTCACCGGATACGGAATCATCATCGTGCTCAGGGTGATGATGAACCAAAAATCCCGCCCCCACCAGCGCAGACGCGCAAAGCCATAGGCCACTAACGCACACGAAATCACCACGCCAATCGTCGAGGTGACCGCGTAGTAAAGGCTATTCTGCAAAAAGAGCAGAAATTTGAAGGAAGGGTTATTCAGCGCCTTGACATAGTTCAACCACTGCGGCGGGCTTGGGATCCAGATCAGCGGATAGGCAAAAATCTGATCTTTGGGCTTGAGCGATGTACTGATCATCCAGACCAGGGGCAACAAAAATAGCACAGCTGCGCCCACCAGAATGATAAAAATAATCGTCTTGCTGATCAGGTTCAACAAGCGTTTGCTCTGTAGCATAGAAGGCGCAGGGATACTTTTGGCCGGTTTGCTGGGATAAATATCTGTGTTCATTTTTTATCTAGTGTATCCTATTTCAAGCGCAATCTGACTGTTACAACGTGACGAAATAATGCTGATATAGCCGTACGTCATCGCTTGCAGCCTGACAAATTTGGTTATACCTTTAGATGGCAGGACAACGCTTGTTTGTCACACAACCGACTTACCCAACAAGAAATCGCTGCTATTGGGGTTGTACGCCTTCGTAATAGACCCAGCGCCGCGAGGTGAGTTGGACAATCACCGTCAATACAAGAATAATCACAAAGAGCACGATCGCCAGCGCCGAAGCATAGCCCATCTTGAAATATTGAAAGCCCTGGTTATAGAGATATAACACATAAAAGAGCGTTGACCAGAGTGGTCCACCCGCCGAAACGATGTAGGCTTGCGTAAAGACCTGAAAAGCCCCAATCATGCCGATTACCAGGTTAAAGAAGATCGTGGGGGTGAGCAACGGCAACGTGACATTGCGGATCCGTTGCCAGACGTTGGCGCCATCGATCTCCGCCGCCTCGTACAAATGCTGTGGAATATCCTGCAAACCAGCCAGGAAGATAATGGCGGTTGGCCCGATGCCCCATAAACTCATCAAAATAAAGGCCGGCTTCGACCAGACTTCACTGGTCAACCAGGGTGGGCCAGGGATGCCGACTTTGGCGAGCATATCGTTGACCAGCCCGTATTCTGGATGCAAGATCCAAGCCCAAACGACAGAGGCGGCGACGGCCGGCACAATGGAAGGCAGAAAAAAAGTAGCGCGGAAGAAAGATTGACCAGGCACTCGCGAGTTTAACAACATGGCCAAGATCAGCGCGAGCATCAAACTGAGCGGCACCGAAAAGACCGCAAAGTAGATCGTGTTATAGAGCGCTTTCCAAAAGAGCTCATCCACCATAAACATCTCGCGATAATTGCCCAACCCGATCCAGCGGGGCGATTGCAGCACCGTATACTCGGTCAGGCTGTAATAGATGGCCAGGATAATCGGGATGATGTTGAACAAAAGCATGCCCAGCAGCCACGGCGAGAAAAATAGATAACCGGTCAGGTTGCGCTTCCACGCGTTGCGTGACGGCATCTGCCACCGACGCCGCTTTATGGAGCTCTGCATTTGTACGTTTGAAGTAATCGCCATAAAATCCCTGTCAGACCTTGCGAATATCAATCTATGATGCCAAAATCATTCAGACGCTCCGCGCTACCTTTCCTATCGGATCAGCTAGACGCGGAGCATCTTACGGTAACCCACGTGCAGGTTGCCGTGCAAAAATTAGGCCTTACCCAACGCCTTGTCCAACTCGCGTTGTGTAGCGTCTTGCGCATCTTGCAATGCCTGTTCCGGCGTCTTCTTGCCCAAGACTACCGCATCGACGGCGGCGGTCAATTGATCGCCCCAGAAACGGCGCGCTGGCATAGACGGCTCATGGTGAGCATACGCCAAGGCATCATTGTAGAGCTTCCAGTAGCCGCGGAATTCCTCGTTATCGGGCAGTGCCGAAGGATAGACATCCGTCTGATCCTTGCGCGAGACCATGTCTGCCGCCATTGGCACCCACTGCGAAATTCCATGGATCGACATCCAGGTGAGGAATTTGTAGGCTGGCTGTGGTTGTGGTGAGCCTTTGGGCAATACGCAGGCCGAACCCTGGTTAATGCTGTCGTTGCCGGTCTTTTGATAATAAGGCAAAGGCGCAATGCTAAACTTAACATCTGGCGCATATTCTTGTTTGGCCGAAAGTGACCAACTGCCCTTCCAAACCGCGCCCAACTGATTGCGATAGAAGGGATCATCGGCTGTGTCCTCGCCGCCAAGCCCTTGACGGAACCGTTCTAAGACTTCGCCACCATATTTGTCGGCATATTGCTTGACCCAATTCAGCGCGACAATATTTTCTGGGGTGACAGCCGTCACCTTCTGGTTCTGTTCGTCATACCATTCACCACCAGCCAACCAACCCAGCAGATCACGGCGACCATGCCACGGGATAAAACCAATCGCCTTGTAACCATCGGCGGCGCTGCCATCGGTTATTTTTGCGGCGGCATTGTCGACATCTTCCCAGGTGACGGGTGGCTTCGTAGCATCCAGACCAGCCTTCTCGAATAGCGCTGTGTTATACCAGGCGGCGTAGGTGCCGCTTTCAAAGGGTTGCGCAAATGTCTTGCCCTGCCACAAACATTCATTCCAGGCGACGGGGAACCAATCATCCTTCTTGACATCCGTCGAAGCCGCAATGTAATCGTCCAACGGCAAGATGCCTTCACGCGCCGCCCACTCGACCACTTCACCGCGGCCAATGATGCTAAAATCTGGGGGATTGCCCGCCGAAACCGCGGTGAGTAACTTGGTGGCCAGATCACCCCAAGGGACGATCAGCATCTCTACTTGGACATCTTTTTGCTCTTCATTAAATTTGGTGACGAGCTTTTGTTGAAATTCACCCCAGCGATCCGCCCAGAAGGTCCAGTAGGCGATCTTGGCGCCCGCAGCGGCCGGGGCAGCGCCACCGCTGCTCTGGCCGGCTGGCGCTGGCGCAGCAGCGGGGGCGCAGGCGGCCACTAAGGCCAGCCCAGCCGTAGCAACCGAGGCGCGCAGAAAAGCGCGTCGGCTGAGGGCATTTTTTTGTAGGCTCATGGTTAGATTTCTCCTTTATCGAAATAATTTACCCTTGATTGCAGATGGCATAGGTCTGATGTAATGCCTCAATCGGGTCGCCTTTGGGCCGAAATTCGTGGCCGACGTAATATTCGTAATCGGTGGCGGCAATTGCTTTACAGATACCAGCATAGTTCATTTCTTGGGTGTCGTCAAGGTCGTTGCGACCAGGGTTCCCAGCCGTATGGAAATGGCCGATCCACTTGATATTCTCGCTCAAATTGCGGATCACATCGCCTTCCATAATCTGCATGTGATAGATATCGTAGAGCAATTTGACGCGCGGGCTATTGACGAGTTCACAGACCGCCACGCCCCAGGCGGTGTGGTCACACTGGTAGCCAGGGTGGTCAATTTTTGAATTGAGTAATTCCAAGTTGAGATTGACACCCTTCTTTTCGGCGTAGGGTGCAATGCGGCGAAAACCTTCGGCACAGGCTTCAATCGCCTCGATCTCACTCTGGTGCGGCTGGCGATTACCACTAAAACAGATCACACCGGGGATGCCATATTGCGCCGCAATGTCGATCGAAGTTTTTAATTCTGCTTCGATCCGGTCATGGTTGCTGCGCTTGTTGAGCCCGTCGGGCAACGACATATGACCGCTCATGCTGGCCACGGCCATGTTGTACCGTTTGGCCAGCGCCATAATTTCTTCAAATTCTGGCGGTCGGCCCCATAATTCAATGGCGGCATAACCAATATCAGCGCCCGTTTTGATCAGCGTCTCTAAACTCATCTCTTTGGGCATAAAAAGGGGATAACAGATCGATTGTTTAATGCGCATGGGATTCTCCTGGATTTGTCTTGGTGTTCAGAAAAGCCACCGAATGAATTCGGCGTCTGGTATAAAAACCCGTTGAAACGGGTTGATGTGTGAGCTTAACGTGTTTTAACACGTTTTCCATACCAGGCTGCGAATTCATTCGCAACTCAGGGCGACCAATCGCCAAAGCCATTGCCATTGGTTTCAAAAATTGGGTGGGGATCTGCCTGATCGGGTTGCGCTAGATAAAGGGTTAAAACGTCTTGTTGTAAATTTGTAAAAACAAAAGCCTTTGAATCTGGTGACCACGAGATATATTTCTCACCACCAGGCAATTTACTGATCTGCGTGGGTTTACCACCTTGCGCGGGCACAACCCAGATATTCGTATCATCTTTGTTGCCGTAGTCAAATGCAATTAGCTTGCCATCCGGCGACCAAACCGGCGCGTCACTGGGCAGCCATTCGGTGAAATCGACAAGCTGTTGCTCTTGGTTATCAGCCAGATTGACAATCCACAATCCCGCCGGCGCACCCGGCGCGCTGAAATTTTTCTGGACCGTCCAACGATAAAAGGCAATCTGCTGGCTGTCCGGTGACCAGGCCGGTTTGGTGTTTTCCCAAGTGCCAGCTTGGGCCGTTAATTCCCTGATCTGCTTGCCATCCGGCGTCATGAGCCAGATCGAGTCTGATCCCTTACTCTGGTTGGTGCGATCCGAGACAAAGGCGATCCACTTGCCATCGGGCGACCAAGTGGGCGATGTATCAAACTTGGGCGAATCCACAGTCAGATTGACAAGTTCACTGGTCGTGATGTCCAAGCGATAAATGTCACGTTGATTGCTATTCGGTTGAATGTCTTGATAGACCAGGAAACGGTTATCTGCCGACCAAGAGAGCGTATCGGCCGTCTTAACCCCGGCGGGCGGTGAGACGAGGCGTGGTGCTTGAACGCCTGTGCCATCCGCCACCCAAATCGTCGTTGCATCTGTCTTGGCCTCATAGTTAAAATAGGCCAGCCAGTGGCCGTCCGGTGACCATTGCGGTTGGAAGGCGACGCCTGCGCCATTGGTCACTTGCTTTTGGTAGGTGCGGTCAGCCGTCATCACATAAATATTAACGTTATTCTTTTCTACATTCGTATAGGCAATCTTGCCAGGATAGCTTACTTCACTTTGGCCTGTCGTGGCGGTAGTCGCCGAAGTGGCCAGGGTGGTCGTCAGTCTGGTCGTGGATGTAATCGTTGTCGTTGGCGCGGGGGGTGCTACCACAAGCGTAGGCACTGGCGTTGCCAATGGCGCTGACGTGGCATCGGCGCCTGGCCCTGCCCCGCAGCCGGTCAACACGCTGCCAATGATGATCAGTCCCAACCCGCAATTGCGTAAATGCACTTTTTTCTCCTACTCAGCCAATCCTTGTTTTTTGGCTTTTAATGGCGCTAATTCGTGGCTACACTTTCTGGCACTTGTGTATTCAGGGGCCGTACACTGCGCGGCTGCCATTGTACTAGGGTTACGCCGACGATCACAATGACGATCCCGATCACAGATAGCAGCCCTAACTTCTCGCCAAAGAGATACCAGGCGAGTACGGCTGTCCCAAGGGGTGCCAAATTCAGAAAAATATTCGATTCGAACGCGGTCAACACCTGCATCGAATGATAATACAACGAATAAGCGATCACCGTGTTCAGGACCGCCAGGGCGATAACCACGCCCCAGACGAGCGGGGTCAGGGTAGGCAATCCTTCTATAAGTAGCGCACCCCCCAGCAAAGGCAAGCCCCCAAAGATGAGCGGCAACGCGGTGAGCGCCAAGGTACTTGTCTGTTGATGGCGCGCGATCCCACGACTCAAAATGGTCGAATAGCTGAAACAGATCAGGCCAAAGAGCGCGACAACAATGCCTATCCATTGACCGCCGCTCAGTCCACCCGAGAAAAATAGGGCGCTGCCGGCCAGTGTGATCACCAACCCAATCAACTGGAGCACAGAAGGGAGTTCACCTAGCTGTATGATGCCAATCAACAAAACGGGAACTGGCAAAAAGCAACTGACAAAGGTGAGCGTAGTCGCCGACAAATAGTTGAAGGCGAAGAAAATGGCACCATTGCCCAGGGCGTGGGCAAATAACCCAATCCCAAACATGCGCCCCCACATGCCAGCCGACAGGTGGCGAATCGACTGTCGGCCACGAAATAAAAATGGCAGCATGATCAGCCCGGCCAGTGGATAGCGCAGCCCCGCCATCGTCAACGGCCCGATATGGCCCATCCCATATTGT
>JAPLGZ010000792.1 GCA_026389895.1 Chloroflexota bacterium
CCATATCGAACGCTTATTCAACCGTTTGAAACACTATCGCCGTTTGGCTACGCGCTATGAGAAAACTGCCCGTAATTTCTTAGCCTTTTGGCACATTGCTTCTATCATCACGCTCTTACTTTAATTGTCAACACGTCCTAAAACGAAATAGACTTACAGCTTCATCAAGACCAGAGATTAAATCGGTCAATCTCTGGTCTTGATGAAGCTGTAGTTTTTACTTAGCGGCCACCAATTCGGAGCGCCGTTGCTCAATTGCATTGAGCAATTCACGATACGAATCAGCAAATTTCTGAACGCCTTCACTTTCCAATTCCGTTGCGACCTCTTCCATCGAAATCCCAAGCGCTTTGAGTTGCGCAAATACTTGTTGGGCTTCTTTTACCCCTTGATCAATGGTGCGAGTCGCTTTTCCGTGATCTTGAAAGGCATCGAGCGTCTTGGGTGGCATGGTGTTGACCGTGTGCGGGCCGATTAAAGGCTCAACATAGAGCAAATCTGGATATTGAGGGTTTTTGGTGCTTGTGCTGGCCCAGAGTGGACGTTGCACCTGAGCTCCACGATCGGCTAATGCTTGCCAACGTTCGCCCGAAAATTTAGTCTGAAATTGCGCGTAGGCAAGTTTAGCATTGGCTACAGCGGCTTTACCCATCAGCGTCTGGGGTTGTGTTCCATTGTTGGCCGTTATCTTTTCTAAACGAGCGTCAACGTTGCTGTCTACCCGGCTGACAAAGAAACTGGCAACCGAGGCAATATGATCAATGGCCTGTTTCGCCTGCATGCGTGCTTCAAGCCCTTGTAAATAAGCTTCTTTGACTTCAGCATAGCGTTCCAGACCAAAAATTAAGGTTACGTTGACATTAATGCCGTCGCTGATGAGCTGCCGAATCGCTTCAATACCCGCTTGTGTCGCTGGTACTTTGACCATGACGTTGGGGCGAGCAACGGATGCAAAGAGTCGTCGTGCCTCAGCAATCGTAGCGGTTGTGTCATATGCTAGATCGGGCGCAACCTCGATGCTTACATACCCATCGTGCTTCTCCGTCTGTTGATAGACCGGCTGCAACACATCGGCTGCGGCTTGGATATCGGCAATGGCCAGTTGCTCAAAGATTGCCTTTGTGTCTAGGTTACCAGTTACCAATTGTTGTAAGCTAGCGCGGTAAGCTTCACTTTTGCTAATCGCCTGTTGAAAGATCGTCGGATTAGAGGTTACGCCTGTGACCCCCTCGTCAACCAGGCGTTGTAGTTCGCCTGATTGCACCATCCCACGTTCGATATAATCTAGCCAGATGCTCTGGCCTTCTTCCTGCAACGCTTGGATGCGATTCATTTTATTCTCCTTTATACGCTATCGTTTTGGGGCTATTAGTACTTTTCTGTATATTATAGTCTGTTTCTAGGCAAATTGAAAGAGTTTGGCGGGTGAATATATGAACGTTTGACCATACTTTGTTCAGTTTGACAGAAGTGAATGAATAGGGTACTATGTTTTTTGTAGTGGAAATTACCGCTATTTAGGCTCATTTACGATAAAACTAGGTCGCATTTTAAATTTTCGGCGCGCGGCTAGTTGTATGGCAAAAAGGCGCCATTAGATGATGACCATTATTGAATGGTTACACCCTTTAAGGAGAGAATCATGGGTAAGCCCGTACAGGTGACTGATGCAACATTTGAAGAATTGGTTGTGAATTCAGAGACGCCAGTTTTGGTTGATTTTTGGGCTACGTGGTGTGGTCCTTGCAAGATGATTGCCCCAGTGCTGGAAGAAATTGCCTCAGAAGTAGGCGATAAGCTGGTAATTGGCAAATTGGACGTAGATGTAAATCAAGATACTGCGATGGCCTTTGGTGTAATGAGCATTCCGACCCTTTTACTCTTCAAAAATGGTGAACCAGTGGATCGGATTGTCGGTTTCCAGCCAAAACCCCAATTGATGAAGCGCCTCAGCGCCCACATTGGTGGAGACGCGTAATCGGCATCGATTGGCCGAAGAGATAGCGATAGATAATTCAGCTATAAGCCTGAATGTCACAAATTTTTCGTGAAATGACGAAGGTTGATCGCTATTATATCGAACTATTAAAGGGACAGCGCACTGCGCTGTCCCTTTTTTTTGTTTATCAAAAGATGCTATAATCTACTTTACCGTTTTCCTCACTCCCCATATCAGTTTTAATTTGGAGGCAACCATGAGTGCTTTAACCAAAGTTGTACTCTCTGAGCGTGACATGCCGACACATTGGTATAACATCAGTGCTGATCTGCCCGCGGCCGGCATAACCCTACCACCGCCTTTGCACCCCGGTACAGGCCAGCCGATTGGCCCTGCCGATTTGGCACCACTCTTTCCGATGGCTTTGATTGAGCAAGAAGTCAGCACCGAGCGTTATATTGAGATTCCCGATGAGGTGCAGGATATCTATAAATTGTGGCGCCCAACGCCACTCTATCGGGCCTATCATTGGGAGAAAGCACTTGGTACACCCGCCAAGATTTATTATAAATATGAAGGCACCAGCCCAGCCGGCAGCCATAAACCCAACACAGCCGTGCCCCAGGCTTATTATAATAAAGAGGCAGGGGTTAAGCGGCTCACCACTGAGACTGGTGCTGGGCAATGGGGTAGTGCCCTCAGCTTTGCCTGCCAGATGTTCGGCATTGAATGTAAAGTCTACATGGTCAAGGTCAGTTATGAGCAGAAGCCCTATCGTAAACTGATGATGCAGACTTGGGGAGCGACAGTCGTGCCTAGCCCGAGCAACCAGACCCACGCTGGACGGACTATTTTAGCCGCCACACCTGATAGCACGGGCAGTTTGGGGATTGCGATCTCTGAGGCCGTAGAAGAGGCGGCGACGCGTGACGATACCAAATATGCGCTCGGTAGCGTGCTCAACCATGTGCTATTGCACCAAACTGTGATCGGCCAAGAGTCAATTAAGCAATTAGAAATGATTGGCGCCGATTGGCCAGATGTTATCGTCGCCTGTGCGGGTGGTGGCAGCAACTTTGGCGGCTTTGCTTTTCCCTTTATTCGCGAGAATATTGTCGGCGGCAGGCATGCCCGGATTGTGGCTGTGGAGCCTGCGGCTGCGCCTAGCCTGACCCGTGGTGTTTATGCGTACGATTTTGGCGACACAGCCCAGACTACACCATTACTCAAAATGCACACCCTCGGTCACGACTTTGTCCCAGCCCCGATCCATGCCGGTGGATTGCGTTATCATGGCATGAGTGCCCAGATCAGCGCGTTAAAAGAGGCCGGGCTGATCGAAGCGGTTAATGTACAACAGCGAGCGATTTTTGACGCTGCATTGAGCTTTACCCGTGCTGAGGGAATTTTGCCTGCACCCGAACCATCGCATGCGATCTGGCAGACGATGCAAGAGGCGCTGAAATGCAAAGAGAGCGGCGAAAGTAAGACAATTGTCTTTAACCTATGCGGTCACGGGCATTTTGATCTGGGCGCGTATGAGGCCTACCTGAATAACAAACTGGAAGATTTCGATTATCCAACCGAGGCGCTTCAAAAGAGCTTGGATCATTTGCCAAAAGTCGCCTGAGGCGAGATCCGTACTCGATTTCTGGACAACGAAAGCAAAAGGGAAG
>JAPLGZ010000306.1 GCA_026389895.1 Chloroflexota bacterium
AGTGAACCGGACCTGCCCAGCATCACGGTGATAATCACGGACAGTTTAGGCGTGACGCACACGGTGAGTACGGATGCTAACGGCAACTATACCGCCACCGTGCCAGTCGGTTCGACCACGGCGGACGTAGATGAGGCTACCTTGCCTGCGGGCTATGTGCAAACCGCTGGCGCCGATCCCAGCACCGTCACAGCACTGGCGGGGAACACGATCGATATCGGCAATGATGGCTATCAACCACAAGGCGCGGTCACGGGTCACATTTTCGAGGACACGGATGGCAATGGTGCGCAGGATGGCGGCGAACCCGATCTCCCGAATATCACCGTCGTAATCACGGATAGTTTGGGCGTGACCCATACCGTGACGACCGACGCCAACGGTAATTACACGACGACCGTGCCCGTTGGCTTGACGATAGCGGACGTGGACGAGACTACCTTGCCCGCGGGCTATGTGCAAACGGGCGGGAGCGATCCCAGCCCCGTCACCGTGGTGGCGGGGAATACGACTAATGTTCCCAGTGGTGGTTATCAGCCGCAGAGCGCGGTCACCGGTCACATCTTTGAGGACACGAATGGGAATGGCACGCAAGACGAAGGTGAGCCTAATCTATCAGGCATCCATGTCGTGATCACGGATAGCCTGGGCGCAACGCAGACGGTAACGACCCTGGCCAATGGCAACTATGTCGCCATCGTCCCGGCTGGCTCGACCTCGGCGGATGTGGATGAGACTACCTTGCCCGCGGGTTATGTGCAAACCGCTGGCGACGATCCGAGCACGGTTACCGTGCCCTCTGGCACCCCTGTCAGTATTGGCAATGATGGGTATCAGCCGCAAGGGTTGGTCAACGGGCATCTGTTTGTGGACACGAATGGCAACGGCGCCCAGGATCAAAGTGAACCGAACCTGCCGAATGTCACCGTCGTGATCACCGACAGTCTAGGTATGACCTATCCCATGACCAGCGATGCCAATGGCAATTACACGACGACTGTCCCCGCTGGCCCGACTATAGCGGACGTGGATGAAAGCACCTTGCCTGTGGGCTATGTGCAAACCGCTGGGAGTGATCCGAGTCCGGTCATTGCCCTGGCGGGTAAGATAACTAGTGTCGGCAATGATGGCTATCAACCGCAAGGCGCAGTCCGCGGGCATGTCTTCAAGGACACGAATGGCAACGCTATCCAAAATGAAAATGAACCGGATCTGCCAGGTGTACGCCTTGTCATTACCAACAGCTTAGGCATGACGCAGACCGCCACGACGGATGCTCATGGCGACTATACTGCCACCGTGCCGGCCGGCGCGACTAAAGTCGATGTGGATGAGACCACGCTTCCTGTGGGTTCTGTTCAGACCGCTGGGAACGATCCCAGCACCGTTACCGTGCCAATGGGCACGGTCACCAGCGCGGGTAATGCTGGCTACCAACCGCAAGGCATCATCAGTGGCCATATCTACAAGGATAGCAATGGCAATGGACAACAGGATGAAGGTGAGCCTAATTTGCCTGACGTGATGGTTATTATCACCGACAGCCTTGGGATTACCCATGTGGTGACAACTGACCGTTCTGGCAAATATCAGCTTGGTGTGCCCGTCGGGTTGACCACCGCCGATATCGTCGAGAGCAGCTTGCCGCCAGGGTTGATCCAGAGCGCGGGCAGCGACCCCATGATCGTAGATGTGCTGCCAGGCCAGAAGGTCTTGATCGTCTCCGACGGCTACACCCTAGCCCATACAGCCAGTTTGGGTGGCTTCCTCTGGATCGATGTCAATGGCAATGGCAAGCAGGATCAAGCTGAAATGAATCAACCGTTGGTTGGCAGTGTGGTCTCACTCTTCCTCGCCGATAGTGTCAATTCGGCCACGGCGCAAGAGAGCAATCCCTTGGCGGTGCAGACAACCGGCAACGATGGCCGCTACTTATTCACGAACTTGCAATCGGGCAATTACGTGGTTCAGATTGTGGCGCCAACGGGTTATATTTCGACACAGGGGGGGGCGGACCCCAATAATGATGACGATACCGATTCGAATGGTGTGCCGGTTGGCAACGCTGTTCGAAGCCTGCCGGTGACGTTACAGACGGGTACTGAACCGACGAATGATGGCGATACGGATGCCGATACCAATCTGACGGTGGATTTTGGTTTCTATCTCTTTGCTCGCATGGGTGACTATGTTTGGTCAGATGCGAATGGGAATGGTATCCAAGACACCGACGAAACTGGTATTGCCAATGTGACGATAACCCTCTATAGTAATGTGCCCAGCGAGCTTATCCCGAATGCCGGGCAGACAACCAAAGTGGCGCTCATGAAAAGCGATGCCCAGGGCCATTATCAGTTTGATCAGCTCGCACCCGGCGCTTATATCGTCGAATTCACACCACCAGCTGATTACACCGCCAGCCCGATGCATCGGGGCGGGAATGATGCGAACGACAGCGATGTCGATGTCTCTACGGACTTCCGCACACTCCCGATTACGTTGCGTTCTGGTGAATACAACGCAACGTTAGATGCTGGATTGATCCAGGTGCCGACGGGGCTGCATCCGAACCCAGAGCCGGCTGCACCAGTTCAAAGCAGAATCTTCTTACCCTTGATTAACCGCTAGTCCAGGGCGAGCGACTCGCCCATCATACCTGGCTCATGGTTAGACGACTGAGCCAGGTATGATGGCTGGACCGGTGGCATACGCAAGGCCATACAAGAAAAGCGGCTGGGGAAACCCAGCCGCTTTTACTTATGGTTTTCTAGGCGCTGGTGACATTTTTGCAACGTGCGTTGCACGGGGGGCGCCAACTTGTGAATACGAACCAGGGCCTGCCCCGTGCAACGCACGCCTGGCTGCTGTTGTTATTGTTCTTGGACTGAATCTGGCAAAAACTCGATGGCGCGCAGGATTTCTTCCATGTCAATCGAGGCCACATGCTGGGCTTGAAGCTGCGTAATGCTTAAGGCCATTTCGGCAATGGTGGGCGCCTCAAAGAGTTTGCGTAAGGGGAACTCTACATTGAATAAGCGATCCACCCGTGCGATGATGCGGGTGGCCAGCAACGAATGCCCACCCAATTCGAAAAAGTTAGCATGGATGCCAATGGTTTCAACCGCGAGAATTTCGCACCAGATGGCGGCCACTTGTGCTTCCAGCAAATGGCGCGGGGCCACAAAGTCGGCAGCAATCGTTGTGCGGTCGAAATCGGGAACGGGCAAGGCCCGCCGGTCTAGTTTGCCATTGGGGGTAAGTGGCAATGCGCTTAACGGCACAAACAGGGTGGGAATCATATAACTGGGCAATTTTTGCTTGAGGTAGGCACGCAAAACTTGGGTCTCCACGATCTCGCCAACGACAGGCACAATATAGGCCACCAGTTGTTTGTCGCCCTGATCGGCCCAGGTGATGACCACGGCGGCTTGAATGGCGGGATGGTGGTTTAGCTGCACCTCGATCTCCTGCAACTCAATGCGGAAGCCTCGCACCTTGACTTGCTGGTCTTTTCGCCCCAGAAAGTCCAGGTTCCCCGAGGGCAAATAACGGACCAGGTCACCGGTGCGATAGAGCCGGGCGGCTGGTTGATCGCTAAAAGGGTCGGGAATGAATTTTTCGGCGGTTAATGCCGGTTGGTTGATGTAGCCGCGCGCCACGCCAGCGCCGCCAATATAGAGCTCACCTGGGACGCCAATCGGGGTTGGGTTCAGCGCCGCGTCCAGCACATAGAGGGTGGTATTCGCAATCGGGCGACCAATCGGCACGCGCGGCCACTGGGCCGCAGTGGCAAAATCAGCTTCATAAAACGTACTGGCACAAGTGGTTTCTGCCGGTCCATAGACGTTGATCCAGCGAACCCGGCTGCCGATCTTTGCTTGCCACAGGGCAAATGCTTCGGCCTGGACTACATCCATCCCGGTGATCACCAGACGCAGGTGTGCCGGCAGCGGGGCCATGTCGATGGCCATCGACATGGCCCACTGATGCCAATAGGCGCTGGGCAGGGAGGCAATGGAGATCTTTTGCTCGGCCAGGAAATGGAGGAATTCTTGGATCGAGAAGGCGTAATCATCGGGCTTGAAGACCAACGTCGCTCCAGCGGATAGATAGACCATCACATCGGCGATAAAGTGTTCCGAGCCAAATGGACTAAATTGCAGGCGTCGATCGGTGCTGGAGACGGCGAACGTACGCGCCGAAAATAGACTATAGTTCGCAATCCCTTGCTGCGTCGCCATGATCCCTTTAGGTTGACCCGTCGAGCCGGAAGTATAAACGACATAGGCTAAATCTTCTGGAGAAATGGGCGTCGTTAGATTGGCCATGCATTCTTGTTGGAGCCGTTCCTCCACAGCTTCTAGATCAATGCGCACCGGTATTGCTGGCAGATCGGCTGGCGCATTGCGGCTCGTGATCACCCAATTGGTCTGTGTTTGTTGGCAGATAAGCGCCAGTCGCTCCGCCGGCCAGCTAGGATCCAAGCAGATAAAGGCGCCGCCAGCTTTGAGCACAGCCAGCATCGCCATGGCGGCTTCTGGCGTGCGGGGCAGACAGATCGCCACCAACGAACGCTCGGTGTCCACCGAGCCGACACCCTGCTTTTGCAGATAGTGGGCTAGTTGATTGGCGCGTTGGTTCAACGCTGCATAGCTGAGGTGGGCGCCTTGGTAGATCAGCGCAATCTGGTCAGGATAGCGCTGGCAGTGGGCTTCGAAGCGTTGATGGATGTACAGAACCGTGGCGGGGGGTGTTTGTGTGGCGTTCCAGTCTACCAACAGCTGTTGGCGTTCTTCATCTGGCAAGATTGGCAGCTGTGAAAGTCGTTGCTGCCCTGGGCTTGGGTGATCAGCGGTTAGCGCCGTCAGCAACGTGATAAAGTGCCCCAACATCCGGCGCACCGTGGCTTGATCAAACAAATCAGTTTTGTAATAGAGCGCGACCTTTAGTTCGCCCTTACTGTCGGTGATCGTCATATATAGATCAAACGGCGCCGTACCCTTGTCGATCTTAAAGGGCTCAATTGTCAGATCGGGCAGGGTAAGTGTGATATCGGGGAGATTCTGGAGCGCGAACATCACCTGAAACATTGGATGATGACTGGGGTCGCGCGTGACCGCGAGCTCCTCTAACAATTTTTCAAAGGGTAACTCACTGTGGTCATAGGCGTCGAGCGCCATTTGACGGACGCGGTTGAGCAACTCGCGCACCGTAGGATCACCGGCCAGATTGCCGCGCAACGCCAGTGTATTGACAAAAAAACCGATCAAGCGCTCGGTCTCCACCGGGATGCGGTTGGCGATCGGCGTACCAATCACGATCTCATCCTGGCCGGTATAACGCTGGAGTAACGTTTGAAAGGCCGCGATCAAGGTCATAAACAGGGTGACATTTTCGCGCCGACAAAACGCGCGCGTGGCTGCGGTCAATGATGGCGGCAGGCTGCGAACCTCATGCGCCCCATCGTCGGTTTGGCTGAGGGCGCGTGGCCGGTCAACGGGTAGATCTAATAGCGGTGGAGAATTGACGAACTGCTGTTGCCAATAGGCCAACTGCGCGGTCAACCGATCAGTGGTCAATTGTTGGCGTTGCCAAAGGCTGTACTCCGCATATTGGAGAGGCAGATTGGGCAAGGCGAACGGCTGGTTGGCGCAGGCTGCCGTATAAAGCTGCGAAAATTCCTTCTCCAGTACCCGCATCGACCAGCCATCGGTGGCAATGTGATGAATTACGAGCAATAGCACATGATCGTCGTCCCTCAAACGAATCAACCATACACGCACCATCAAATCTTTAGTTAGGTCGAAGGGCTGGTGAATCGCCTGTCGCACCAGGCCGCGAGCGATTGTTTCGCGTTCGTTCGCTGGGTGTTCGGCCAGATCCTGCCACGCGATGTGAACAGGCCGCGGCGGTTCGGTCACCTGCCGTGGCACGCCGTCGATTGCGGGAAAGACTGTCCGCAATACCCTATGCCGCTCGACAATCTGGTCAAGGGCCCGTTGCAAGGCGTGCCTGTTGAGCGGGCCCTTCAACCGAAGCACCTTGGGCATATGATAGACCGGGCTTGCTGGGTTCAGCTGATGAATGAACCATAATCGCTGCTGTGCCGACGAGAGCAGACCAGGCTCTTGCGCGCTGCGTGCTTGAAGCATCGCTTGCGGCTGGTCGGCGCGGTTTCGCTCGATCAGTCGTTGCGCAAATAGCGCCCGTTGTTCGGCAGAGAGGGCGGCGATGCGTTCTTGTGGGTTAAGCATAATGGTTACTTTTCAATCGGAATCATGGGGCTTTGTTTGGGCCGAAACATGACGGTTGGACAACGTTCGCCCAATTCGTAGGTGGGTGTGTAAACCTGGCTCACCTCAAACCACTCCGCCAGGCATTGCCGGATCTCAGGCAAGCCGGGGAAGGAATAACGTGCCTCGCTGTGTTGATAATTGTTGATCGTGTTGATCGTTGTGGCCGGCCATCCTGTCACGCGCATCAGTTTGTCCAGGTTGATTTGCGCCTGATCCCACATTTCCCATACATCGCGCACCGCAATGTTGATCGCCTGATCGCCGAGCATGGCCATCACCAAACGCCACTTGAATGCGTGAAACGAATGGATTTCACCGCTCATCAACGCGCAAAAGACGGCGTCAAGTGTTTCTGGCTGGGCAGGTTTCACAAAAAAACGGCTAATGAGCGCGCCACCCGGCTGCAAAGCGCGATGGGTAACGGCGGCTAGCTGTTGGTATTGGTTTGGATAGGCGAGGCAGTTGAAGCTACCATCACCGATGACCACATCATACGCATGTTCGGCAACACGGAGATCCAGCCAGTCGGCGCACAGGGCCTGGCGCTGCTGAGGAATATCGCCCGGCCAGACCAGGTTGAGCATCCCGTTTGAACGATCCACGGCGAGCATTGTGCTCCCTGCTGGCCATTGCATCTCTGCCAGGGCGGGCGTGGCGCCCCACATCAGCATCTGTACACCGTGACCGCCGCCCGCGGCATTTACCTGGGCGACAAAACGGGCTACCGCCGCGATATCTTCGGCAGAAGGATGCAACGGGGCGCCCAGCGCAAAATAGGATTGGGCTAAGGTGTGCCAATGTTCAAGTTTTTGAGCCGCGTGTTGCAGGGTATTGGTCATGTAAATGCCTAACGGTTAGAAGATGTTTTATTGGAAAGACTTTTCGATATTTTTTTTAGCCGATCATTCAGGGGCCGCAGCAAAGTGTCGGGGCGCTAGCAATGCAGTGGACTGGTCTAATTGGTGTTTGACTTTTGCCGGTGAAAGCATCTCGATCTCAGTTAACAGATCGAGCAGATCGGTGGCATCGATTTTTTGTACCTGCTCCTGCACGATCAGCTCCGCCAACTCTGCCACGCTGGGCGCGGCAAAGAGCTGCGACGGTAGAATTTCTATACCCAACCTTGTGGTGAGCCGGGCAATCACTTGCATGCCCAACAATGAATCACCCCCTAAGGTAAAGAAATTGTCGAAAATCCCGATCGGTGTTTTGTCCAGCACCTCGGCCCAGATCTGGGCTAAAGTTGTTTCTAGCAGGCCCGTGGGGGCGACAAATTCGCGCACGAATTTGTCGGCGAACTTGTCGGCCAAGCCAATCCGTTGTACTTTACCGGAAGCGCCTAAGGGGATTTCGGCCACGATCACAATTTGGGTTGGCACTTTGTAACCAGCGAGTTGGCTGAAAGCAAACTCGCGCAGTTCACGCTCGGTCGCGGCATGCGGCGTTTTTAAGACGACAGCGGCGCCCATGTCTTCGCCTAGGGTGGGGTGAGGGATGGCAAACGTGACCGCCTGCGCCACTGCCGGATGGGTTAACAGCACATGATCAACTTCGCTGGGTGCAATCTTGGCGCCACCGCGATTGATCAGCTCCTTCAGGCGATTGCTGATGAAGAGATAACCATCTGCGTCAAAATAGCCCTGGTCGCCCGTGCGGAACCAACCTTGCGTAAAGGCTTGCTGATTGGCTGTCGGATTATTCGCATAGCCATTCATGGTACTGGCCCCGCGGATGACAATTTCACCATATTCACCAGGGGCTAGCAAAGTCGTGCTATCTTCTGCCATGATGGCCACGGTTGGTCCCGCTGGGCGGCCAACAGAGCCGGCTTTGCGTGGGGCCGGTGGTAATGGGTTGCTGCACAGTTGGCCCGCAGCTTCTGTCATCCCATAGCCTTCGATCACCGGCACTTGGAAACATTGCTCCAACTCGGCCATCATTGTGGGGGGCAACGTGGTGGAAGAAGAACGAATAAAACGCAAGGCGCCACGATCCAGTGGCGTCGGCTGTTGGCGGGCATGAATCAAAATTGCCTGGTGGATCGCCGGCACCGCCGTATACCAGGTGGGCTGAAAAATTTCTAACCAAGCCAGAAAAGCCGCCGCATCAAAGCCTGCCATACAGACAATGCTGCCACCGGCGGCAATGGTCGCTAGAAGCGCGCTGGCTAAGCTATGAATATGAACGAATGACATCACATTCAGACAGCGATCGGCTGGGGTCAGACCCAGGGACGCCGCAATTTGCTGGGCCGAAGTACAAAGGTTGCCTTGGCTAAGTGGAATCAACTTGGGGTGCGCAGTGGTGCCCGAAGTATATAACAACAAAGCTACATCGTGCGATTGCGCCACTTGTTCACGGGGTGTGGGGGCATCCTTGTGGGGCGCAGGCGGTAGGAGCAGATCAAACAAGCCCGCCTGCTCTCCCGTTGGGGCTATTTCTAGCAGTGGAAGGCCACGGGCCTGGGCTACGGCGCGGATGGGTGAATCTAGATCCGTGAGTAGTATCACCGCTGTGGCCGCTAGATCTGCCAGGTGAAATTCAAATTCACTAGCCGTATAGTCAGGATTGAGCGGCACGCTAACGGCGGCGCAACTGACGGCCAGTAAGGCTACAGCCATCAGGGGGCCATTGGGCAACACGATGACAATGCGATCTTGGCGCTGCGTTCCCCATTGTTGCAGGCGCTCTACTGTGGTTTCAACCTGGTTCAGCAATTGTGTGTAAGATAGCGGGGTTCGTCCTGGCGCCAGCATGGCTGGTGCGTTTCCCTGCTCGGCTGCATGGCATTGGATAAGTTCAATTAAGGTTGTCATTGATTTTATCTTTGTCGAGCAACTGGCCTATGGTTTTAGCGTTGCTTTGCAAGGACTCGGTCCTTAACAATCGCCGAAAACGCCTGTAACACTTTCCCTCCGCAGGGCTTGATGCATCGTAATATGCTGGGTTTGGTGTGCCATGATATGCTTATCTGCATTAACTAGCTGGTCGTCAGTTTTATTCTTACGTATCTATCACCGGAAATAGGGGCAGCAACACTAAACAGAGTATCTTAGACTGCAAAGCCGATGATTTGCTATTGGCTTATCACTAGTGTATGGTGTAAAATTCTCTCATAAAGATTACAGACAGCTTATTTTATAGAAAGCCAGATTAATCTTTTGTAATGCTGATATCATATATTATTTGTTGATTTTCGTAAAATTCTTCGCATGCAGACCATTAATTTAAGTATAATGTCAACATCGTCGGCCGCTGTATGGATAAAGCGGCTGTAGGCTTGGTTGACCTGGGCGATTGGGAGGAAGACCCCTGTTGAGGTGGCAGTATGGCTATCGGCTCCCCAATGCAGGTGGCCATGCCTAGTCTTATCGTCATCCTTTGTATTTCGAATTAGAAACACAGGTTCCGCCCCGCGCATACGCAGGGCATTAAAGCGCCCCTTGTGTTAGCGACTCTGTCTGCTCTGCGAGGTGGTTTCTCTTGGCAACCGCTTTTCCTATGACTGGCGTCACATGTGTACGTTTATCGGAAATTTCGGCCTATAGGATGACCAACCCTGCTCTTTCGGCGTTCACCCGCTGAGAACAAAGGCGGTAGGCTTGCTGTTTTATCACTTAGCAAGGTCATGTCCTTCTCAATTATCATCAACCGTGAAAGGAGAAAGTGGTTTTCCCGAGCGCCTATCGTGCACCATCGCTTTGTAGAGGCTGCGCACTACATTTGATGGCTACTGCAAACAACGCGGGTGTCACTGGCAACTAGGAATCCCCTTGCAACTCATGAGTTTGCTTACTCAGATCGTTCAAAAGTTCGGTCACAGACAGCCCAAGAAGGCGGTATATCAATCGCCGCCGGATTGGTATCAAGGTGTGGTGCAAAACCAGACAGATTTGATCTGCCGGTTTCGGCCCGATCTGAGTTTGACTTTTGTGAATCAACCCTACAGCGCCTTGTTTGGAAAACGCCCTGCGCAGATGATTGGGTGCAAGATGCTAGAGGGGATTCCGATCGAATACCACGCCTTGGTGATCGACCAACTGACTCGGTTAACCCTTGCCCAACCGCTGGCCAGCCATGAAAACCCGATCCGCCTGGTTGATGGTTCCCTGCGTTGGTTTCAATGGACTGATGAGATTATTGTCGATGCCTCAGGACAACTGATTGAATATCAGTCTATCGGGCGCGATATTACCGATCAGCAGCAGCGGGTGCAAGCCATAGAAGAGACGCGCCATTTTTTTCAATCGATCCTTGATGCGTTTTCCGCCAGTACAGCCGTGCTCAGCAGTGATGGCACAATTATCCAGACGAACAGTGCTTGGCGAGCGTTTGGCGCCGCGAACGGGGCGTGGTCGGAAACAAACTGTTTGGGGCAAAATTATCTGACTGTCTGCGATAGCGCTATTGGCGCATACGCTGCTGAGGCTGCACCGGCAGCGGCTGGGATCCGGGCGGTAATTACTGGGGATCAGCCCACTTTCTATCTGGAATATCCGTGCTTTAACGCTACTGAAAATAGTTGGTTTGGCATGAACGTCACCCCCTTTGCCGAAGCCCCACCGCGGCGGGTGGTCGTGGCCCATATTAATATCACCGAGCGTAAACAGGCCGAAGACGCCGAACGAGAGCAGCGCCGCGTTGCCGAGGCGCTACGCGACAGCCTGGCCGCGTTGACCAGTTCGCTTGATGTACAAAGTGTCATGCGGCAGATCCTGAATTCCGCCGCCATCGTCGTTCCTAGTGAAGCTGGCTGTATTCTTCTGTTCGAAGGCAATGATGGCCGGGTGGCCTATCTGCGTGGCTATACACCGGAAGCCGAGGCATTTTTCAAAGATTACGCGTTCCCCACCAAATCTTCTGCTGGCAATGTCATTTCCGACAAGCAACTCTATTTTGTGCCAGATACACGCACCGATCCCACTTGGATTGCCCTGCCGGTCAGTGCTTGGGTTCGTTCGTCGATTGGCATTCCTATTGAGATTCGCGGCGAGGTGATGGGTCTACTCGTCGTTGACAGTGCCATTCCCAATCATTTCCAGCCGTCGGATATTGAAAAATTGCGCGCCTTTGCCCATTACGCTGGCCTGGCGCTGGAAAAGGCCTATCAACTGAAGCAGCTCGAACAGCGGGTGCTTGAGCGCACAACCGAACTCCAGGCGGCTAAAGAACAGGTTGAGACGATTCTGAACAATAGCCCCGATGGTATTCTCTTGTTACACACAGATCTGCGGATTCAACAGACCAATGTCGCTTTTAATATCCTCTTTGCTTGCAAGCCAGCAGATACCTTTGGCGGCTCTCTGGGCGACTTGATTCATTTAGATGATCTCGCCCATGTGAACGCCATTATTCAGACAGTTCTCCTGGAACAGACGAGCCAACGGGTGGAGATCCGCTGTTACCGCAAAAATGGCACACTATTCGAAGCGGAAATTAGCATCAGCTATAGCGCGGCGGTGGCAACAGGCCAGGCTGGTTTGGTCTGTACAATTCGCGATATCACCGAACACAAACGGGCCCAAAATGCCTTGGCCGAAGAACGCAACCTGCTCCGCACCCTGATTGATACGATCCCAGATGCCATCTATGTGAAAGATCTTGAGCATCGCGCGGTCTTAGCCAATACCGGGGCTGCACACTCATTTGGGTTGATATTGAGAGAGGTCATTGGCCAAGATGATTTTGCGTTTTTCCCGGCCGAGATGGCCAAGCAATTCTATGCGGATGAAGAGCAACTGTTCCAATCGGGGCTGCCGCTGATCGATCACGAAGAACGCAGCCTTGGGCCGGATGGTCAACCCATCTGGGTTTCCACCACCAAAGTCCCGCTGCACAATTTAAATGGTGAGTTGATCGGCCTGGTGGGCATCTCGCGCGATATTACTGAACACAAACAGCGCGAGCAGCAACTGCGCTATTATGCCAGCTTACAGGAGAGTGTCACCGATGCGGTGATTACGGCTGACATGGAATTTCGGATTCAGAGCTGGAATCGGGCGGCCGAAACTATCTACGGCTGGCGCGCCGCAGAAGTGATCGGCGGACGCGTCGCTGATTATATGGCGACGCAGTATACATCTGCGGAGGAGAATAGCGAGAATGCTGTGCGAGCCCTCTTTGAACACGGGCAGTGGCAAGGTGAAGTTATACAGCGTCGCAAGGATGGCACGCAACTCTATATTCTGAGCGCGGTTACTTTGCTCAAAGATGATCAGGGCACGCGCTTTGGTGTGGTCTCCGTCAATCATGATATTACCGAGCTTAAACGGGTGGCAGAAGCCTTGCGAGAGCAGCGCGACTTTTTGCAACTGGTCATCAACAGTGTGCCCGATCTAATCACCGTCAATGACAACACGGGTCGTTTCCAGATGGTCAATGAGCGCGCCGCTCAAATCTATGGGCTGACCTCGGCCCAGATGATCGGCAAGACCGATGCTGAGGTGAATCCCAATCCTGGGGAGGTGGCCTACTTCCTCCAGACCGATCACGAAACGCTGGATAGTGGGCAAATGGTTTTTATTCCCGAACAGACCATCCTGGGGCGTTATTATCAAACCAGTAAAATTCCGCTCAAAAATCAATCGGGCCAGTTGGATCGTTTGCTGGCCGTTTCCTTCGACATTACCGAGCGCAAGCAATCTGAACAGGCGTTGCAACAGGCGCTCCACAAAGAAAAGGAGCTAGGCGAGCTCAAATCACGTTTTTTCTCGATGGCTTCACACGAATTTCGCACCCCGCTAACCTCCATTCTGCTCTTGCTCGAAACGTTGCAGTTCTACCGGCGTAAGTTGACCGAACAACAGATTGAACAGCGCTTAGGTCGGATTCAAGAACAGGTGAATCACCTTAAAGCGGTTATGGAAGATGTGCTGCAACTGGCGCGCCTACAGGCGCACCGAGCAGCACTTAACCGCATCTCGCTTGATCTCGATGTACTCTGCCGGAGCGTGATCGACGAATTGCAGAGCCAACCAGGCGGCCCTCATCAGCTATCATACACCTTTGATGACACGCTGGGGAGAGTGGAGCTAGATCAAAAATTGATGCGCCAGATTATTACTAATTTGGTCTCAAACGCGATAAAATATTCACCCATCGATAAGCCAATTTTTGTTCGGTTCACCTTCGCTGATCCAGCCCTGGTCTTCCAGGTGCAGGATGAAGGCATTGGCATTCCCGAAGCTGACTTGCTCCATTTGTTTGAACCCTTTCATCGCGCAAACAATGTGGGGACAATTTCTGGCACTGGGTTGGGTTTGACCATTGCCAAAGAAGCTGTTGAACTACATGGGGGGACAATTACCGTGGAGAGCCTGGTTGATGTTGGAACGACGTTTACGGTCCGCATACCGCTACTGACTCGCGGGGAAAAGAGTAATGACGAAAATCCTGGTAATTGAAGATAACGAGACAATCCGTGAAGAAGTGTTGACCTGGCTTTCCTTAGAAGATTACGAAGTGGTAGGGGCAGCCAACGGCCGCAAAGGCGTTGAGGTTGCCATCGAGCAACTGCCCGATCTCATCGTATCGGATATCATGATGCCAGACAAGGACGGGTATCGGGTGCTATTAGAGTTGCGCACGCAGCCGGCGACGGCCTTAATCCCCTTTATCTTTTTGACGGCAAAACAAGAAAAAGATGATGTCCGGCATGGCATGGAACTTGGCGCAGACGACTATATCACGAAACCTTTTGGCCGCGAAGAATTGTTGCGTGCGATTGAGACGCGGCTGAATCGTCGCAACCTGGTTGAAAAGTATAGTGATCAGAAAGGTCAAGATTTACGTCGGCACTTGATCCACATGTTGCCGCATGAACTGCGCACCCCGCTCGTTGGCATTATGGGGATTGGTGAGCTGCTCCACCAAGAAGCCCATTTTCTCACACCCGATGAAATTATTGAATATGCCGAGTTAATCACCGTTAGCGGCGAACGGTTGTATCGCCTGATTGAAAACCACCTGTTGTACGCGCAGCTCGAAATTTATGCTGCCGACCCACAGCAAGCTGGCATGGCGGAGGATGTGGCGCTTGAACAAACTGTTCCTGTGATTCGGGCAACGAGTGAGAAAATTGCCCAAACCTACAATCGTACTGATGATTTACAGTTGGATTTGCAACTCGGCTCGGTGCGGATGCCA
>JAPLGZ010000834.1 GCA_026389895.1 Chloroflexota bacterium
CCTGGCGGGGTTGGCAAAACTCGGCTAGCGCTCCGTGTGGCTGACCAGGTGAAAGATCAATTCGCGGATGGCGTCTATTTTGTCCCGCTCTCGACGCTTACCGATCCGGCGCTGGTGCTGCCTACCCTGGCCCAAACCCTCCAGGTGCGCGAAACCGGCCAACTATTGCTGGATAGCTTAAAGGCCTATTTGCATAACAAACATATGCTCCTGGTGCGTGATAACGTCGAACAGGTGATCGCTGCTGTGCCCCAAATAAAGGAGTTGCTAAGCGCGTCTCCCCAACTCAAGATCCTGGCCACCAGCCGCACGTCACTGCACATCCGCGAGGAAAAAGAGTTGCCTGTTCCACCGTTAGGTCTGCCTGATTGCGTCGGCAAACTGGATGTGGCCTGTTTGTTACAAGCGCCCGCGGTGCAGTTGTTTGTTCAACGGGTGCAGGAGGTCAAGCCGGATTTTGTCCTGAAAGCTGACAACGCGGCCATGGTGGCCGAAATCTGTCAGCGGCTCGATGGCTTACCGTTGGCGCTTGAATTGGCGGCGGCCCGCCTCAAAATTTTCTCGCCAGCCAAACTGTTGGCGCACCTGGAACAACCGTTGGACACCTTGGTGGGCGGCGCGCGCGATTTGCCTGACCGCCAGCAGACGCTGCGCAACACGATTGAATGGAGCTACAACTTGCTTGAACAACCGGCCAAAGTGTTGCTGCGCCGCTTGACGATCTTCGCCCGCAGTTGGACATTAGAAGACGCCGAGCAGGTGTGCAATAACGCCGGCGATCTAGGCAGCGATATGCTTGATGAATTGGAGATGTTGGTGGATAACAATTTGCTAAAACGCGCGGATGGACCAGATGGTGAGCCACGCTTCACGATGTTGCACACCATTCGGATCTATGCCCGCCAACAATTGGTAGCGAGCGGCGAAGAGCCGTTGATGCAGCAACGGCATGCGGCCTACCTGATTCAACTGGCCGAGGCGGCTGAACCGTTTTTGACCAGTGGCCAGCGGAGCGAGTATTTGGCCCGCCTAGAGGCCATGTTGGAAGACGTACGCCTGGCTCTGCGCTGGTGCAGGGCAACCGCCAGCGAAGTAGAGACCGGTTTGCGGTTAGCCGGGGCGTTCAATTGGTTCTGGTATCTGCGCGGTTATGTGCGCGAAGGGCGTGAGTGGCTAGAGCAATTATTGGCCCAGGCCACGCCATCCCTGGCCAACAGCGTCTATCAAGCCGAAGCGCGTTTTGGGGCGGGGGCCTTAGCCTGTACACAGGGTGATCTTGTGATCGCCCGCCAGCAACTTGCGGCCAGCCGCACGATCTACGCCGCCATCGGCGACCAACGGGCGCTGGCGAACGTGATGACTTTTCAGGGCATTGTCGCCCTCAGCCAAGGCGAATTGGCCTCGGCTCGCGAGCTCTGTACAGCAAGTGCGGCGCAGTTCCACGCCTTGGGTGACATTTGGTCGGAAGCCTTTGCCTTAAACTGGCTCGGCGAGATCACATTCGTCGCCGGTCATGAAGCGGAGGCCCGCACCCATTGTGAAAAAAGCCTGGCACTCTTTCGCCAGATTGGCGATTCGTGGGGCACAGCGATGCCGCTGCATGTGCTGGCCAATATGGCCTGGGTGGGCAGTGATTATGCCGCGGCGCACGATCTGTTTGCAGAAAGTGGTGCTTTGTTGCATGAAGCTGGTGACCAGTGGGGCTATGCACGTTCGTTGGCCGGCTCGGCGGCGGCGGCCTTGCACCAGAAGAATTACACGCAAGCTAAATCTGTCTTCCAGGTAGTTTTACCGCTTTGGGAGGAGTTGGGCAACCAGATCGGCCTGATCAGCTGTCTGATTGGCTTGGCTGAAGTATTCAGCGCCGAAGACCAATCTGCTCGTGCCATAAAAATTCTGAGCAACGCCGATATGCTGCTGCGCAAAAATGGTTTTACCACAGACGGCGTGCAGAGTACCGGTGGCATTCTGTTGGATACCGTCGATCTACATCAATTTCAGCGCACACTGACCCTGGCCCGCGCCAAACTTATTGAAGCGCAATTTACCGCTGCGTGGAGCCAAGGCCAGGAGATGACGCTTGACCAGATTATGGGCGAGGCTGTAGAAGGGCAGGGCTGTACAGCTGAGGAACTTGTTTCTATATAACGACATGATAACGAGATCGATGTTTAGCTTGCAAAAGGAGCAACCATGAACAGCCAACAAATTCAAATGTCTACCCGCATTCCAGCGCCAGCTAGCCTGGTTTATAACATTATTGCCGATTATCGCGAGGGGCACCCACAGATTCTGCCAGCCTACTTTAGTGATCTGGTGGTCGAAGAAGGGGGCTTCGGCGCGGGCACCCGCATCCGCTTTACGATGACGGCGCTGGGCAAGACACAGACCTTCCGCGCCCTGATCAGTGAACCCGAACCGGGGCGTGTGCTTGTAGAAGACAATGGCCCAGAGGCTGGAACGGTGACAACTTTCACCGTTGATCCTGTTGCGCAAGGCGAACAGGCACAGGTGACCATTGCGACCGAGCTCAAGTCAAGCGGTGGCCTCCGTGGCGTGATTGAACGCTTTTTGACGGGGCTGTTCCTCCGCCGGGTCTATGCCCAAGAATTAAAATTGCTGGGTGAAGTGGCCAAGCAACGTCAGCAGGGCACAGCCGCAACTATTCAAATGGCCGGCTGATAGGTTCAGGCCCCGGGCCATTTAATCAATCCAACATGACGAATGGTCAGCGGCTGGTGGATCCCATGATCGCGTTCGATCAATATCCCGTGCCTGTGCATGATGGTGCGGTCTATATCGCACTCCTGCGCCAACAGGCGGCCGGACAAACGCTTGATGAATCTCCACATTTGCGCCCGAACGAATGGATCGCGAAGGAACTCGCGCTGGGTCAAGCCAAACGGGTGCAGGTAGCGAACCAGGCTGTAGGGGTCTCTAATGTCACCAGTACTTTTTTCGCAATGCAAGATCCATGCAGGCGTGTAGGCGGACCTTTAAGCGCACTGCAAACTAAATATTTTGATATTTCTTGCGTAGGTGCGGTTACAAACCGCACCTTCCGAACGGACCTGTGGTTACAAACCGCACCTACGCCACTGCCACTTAATTTGCTTTACAGTGTGCTAATTATCAAGCTATTTTTCAAGCCGGCTAACGTTCATAGCACATCAACCCGCACGAGCTTCGTGCGGGTTTTCTTTTTACTGTAATGCTTTCATGTTTCAACGTGGGTTGTGGACAGCAACTGGCGGCGTTTTAGGAACGCGGGACATTTTGCCCGTTCCCGTTAGGACAATGGCTCATGACGCCAGGACACTTTGCGGGGTATGCTGTGTCTACTGCTGCCGCACGGGTAGTTGGCGAATGATTCAACTTGAACGCGGCTTTATCTGGAGCTTCCCTGCCTCTGTGTTTTAATTCTAAGGAGCGTGTCACATGTCGCAACTTACTTCGCTTGCACCCCCCACATCCGTCGCTGGCCTTGGCATTGCCAACTGGATCAGACGGCACTCACTCATCGCCTATTTTGTCTTGGCTTATGTGCTGACTTGGACGACAACCCTGCCGCTTGTGCTTTCGCAACGCGGGTTAAGGATGGTCAATCTACCAGAAGGGCTCTTGCTGGCCTTGTTGCTTCTGGCCACCTATATTGGTCCACTGCCTTCGGCGTTGATAGTCACATACATCGTGGAAGGCAAGGCGGGCGTCAAGCAATTGCTGCGCCGCATGGTGCAGTGGCGGGTTGGCATTGGTTGGTACCTTTTAATCCTGATTGGCTATCCGCTGGTCTTTCTGCTGGGGGCCAGTGCCTATATGGGCATAACCCCGCTAACGGCACTGCTGCAAAAGTGGCCGCTGCTCCTCACCTCTTATTTGCCCGCCGCCTTGATCGGTATTTTGTACCCGAGCCTGGGTGAGGAACCAGGCTGGCGCGGGTTTGCGCTGCCCCGGCTGCAACAACAGCACGGCCCGCTGATCGGGAGTTTGATCCTCGGCGCGTTGCATGGCTTCTGGCACTTGCCGGCCTACTTTCTGCCTGGTTTTATCTTGCCAGGGCGTTTCGACCCGGTGGCTTTTGCGGCGAATACCTGCGCCATTATCGTGATGACGGTGATCTGGACTTGGTTGTTTAATCATGGTCAGGCGAGCGTCTTTTTGATTATGCTTGTTCACGGCGTTAGCAATGCCAATTCCGGCCTGTTTCCGCAGTTGATCCCAACCGGTGGCCCAGAGGATCAATGGTTTAGCTTCAAAGTGATGGGTGTGGTCGCTCTGCTGCTCATCATCTTCACCCGCGGCAAGCTTGGGTATCAACCGCCGGTTGAGGATTCATCGGCAAGTTGGACGGGCTAGGACACAAAAAGAGATAAACACGGATTTTAAGAAACACTGGATATTAGATTCCGTGTTTACCTCTTTTTGTGATTTATGTAACCATCACACAACCCTCCCCGGGCCCAAAGTGGGATCCCGCAAGCGACTTCCTCTGTCCACCAATCGGCACCCTCTCTTACCAGGCATCGACGTGAACTGGGTGCCCAGTGGGCGCGAACGGAGAGGGCGCGGGTGGGGTTTCTATCAAAAATTAATTATCTATTGCCTAACTTGCAAGGAATCCTATGAACAGCACAACGTCGATCAAACCTGACGCTTTCAATTTCACCCCGACCCCATTCAATATCTCGCTCAAAGTCTGGCTTGGATTGGTCGCCTTTCTGGTGCTGGTGAAGACGGTTATCACATTTTTTCCGACCACGTTTCGCTCGGTGGAGCAGGCGTCCGTATTTGCGTGGCCAGCCTTGGGCATCTGGGCAATACTCGGCTTGATCGGGGTCTGGTTCGCCCACAAGACGGGCTTTCCATCGGCCTGGGATGGGCATTTATCCAACAAAGAGCGGCTGTGGATTCCGATTGCGATTGGCCTGGCCTACGCCGTCTTCGAGGTTGCCTTTGATCTGCTGACCGGCTACTCAAGATTTGAGATTGCTCTACATCACGTGACCAAAATCAACATCGACTTTCCCGCCAGTGTGCTGATCTATCCTGGCGGTGCTGTGATTGTCGAAGTAATCTATCGCCTGTTCCTGATCCCTGTACTGCTCTGGCTGATCTCCACGCTGCTCTTCAAGGGGCGCTGGCAAACACAGATCTTCTGGGGATTGGCGATCTTGACCTCGTGCATCGAGCCGTTGACGCAGGATTTAGAAGCGCTTCAACTTGGCACCGTCATGCTTTCCGCTGTGCTGTTAAAGGGTTTCGGGCTTAACATCTTGCAGGTTGCGCTTTTTCGCAAATATGGCTTCCTGACGGCCATTCTCCTGCGGATTGCCTTCTACCTAATCTGGCATGTAGTCTATGTGCATTGATTGCTTACGTTTTACCCTGCACGCAATAGACCCTGTGCTGATTTAACTTTTTGCGCTGATAACCTTCCGTACACTGATCAAGAGTCGGTTCTCAACATGATTTCAGTCAGCACGTCGCCAGCGGTTAATAACAAATCGGCATAAAGTATAATGATGGGATCGTTAGTTCAGGCAATGGCTGCATCCGTTGCCTGAATCGAGAACTTTCGGTTAAGATGACAGCTATGCATACTCAATTCATGGCAATGGCTTCTCCCACCCAGGCTAACGTGCCGCCGGATACGCGTCTGCAAGGTCGCGGGCGTTGGCTGGTCCAGCTCATGTGCGCGTTGGTCGCCGGTTTAGCCCTCACATTCTTTCTGAGCAGCCTGCCCGCTGACTTTGACTTTTGGCGGACGGTCTGCAACCGACCTATGTGTGTCAGCGGGCAGATCAGCGCCGTTGGCGCGCAAGTGTTGCGAAGCTACGGTCTTTCGATGACCGTGTATGCAGGCTATTTGATCGGGATAAATGTGACGCTAGCCACCGTCTTTACGCTCAGCGCGCTGGTCATTGTGATCCGCAAACCCAATGACTGGCTGGCGCTCTTCGTCGCTGTGATGCTCGTGACCTTTGGCACGATTACCTTTTCTGACACATTGGCTGGATTGAATGCAACATACCCTGGCTGGTGGGTGCTCACACGCTTTGTCGCCTGGTTCGGCGATGTGGCCATTATGCTCTTTCTGTTTATTTTTCCGACCGGGCAATTTGTGCCGCGCTGGACGCGGTTTGTTCTGGTGCTCTGGGGCCTTATGCAAGGCTTGCGCCTCTTCGGGCCCGATACTGTGTTCAACTTACAACATACTGCACCGCTCATCTACAATATTCTGTTCCCCGCTGGGGTGTTCAGTGGCATATTTGCCCAGGTTTACCGCTATCGTTGGATCTCTGGCCCGGCACAACGGCAGCAAACGAAGTGGGTTGTCTTTAGTGTGGCGATTGCATTGGGTGGTGTTTTGCTCGTATTTGTGCCTTTTCGAGGTTTACAAACAGAAGAACACTTGCTTGTCTTGCTAACCGTGGCGACCATTCAAGCGTTGTTCATCCTCTTGATCCCGATCTCGATTGCTGTCGCCGTCGTCCGCTACCGGTTGTGGGAGATCGACCCGATCATCAACCGCACACTCGTCTATGGTGCGCTGACCATCAGCGTCGTCGGGCTCTATGTGGTGATCGTGGGGGCGTTGGGCGCACTCTTTCAAGCCCGTGGGAATTTCTTCATCTCAGTGCTGGCGACTGGCCTGGCAGCCATCATCTTCGAGCCATTACGCGCCCGGCTCCAACGCGGCGCCAACCGGCTGATGTATGGCGAGCGCGATGATCCGTACGTGGTGGTCGCCCGCCTCGGTCAACGCTTGGAGAGCACGCTGGCGCCCGAGGCTGTCCTGCCCACGATTGTTGAGACGGTGGCGCAGGCGTTGAAATTACCATATGCGGGCATTGCCGTGAGCAGTGACCAGGCAATTGTGACCAGTGCCGAATGGCGGCGCGATCCGGGCCTGATGCCAGAAGATGGATCATTGATCACGCTGCCCCTCACCTATCAGGGCGAAACTATTGGTCAACTCCAACTGGCCCCACGCGCCCCTGGCGAAACATTTAGCCCTGCCGATCATCGCCTATTGCAAGATCTGGCCCACCAAGCTGGCGTCGCCGCTCATGCCGTGCGCTTGACGCGGGATCTCCAACAACTCAACACCGATTTGCAACGTTCGCGCGAGCAGATTATCACGGCACGCGAAGAAGAACGCCGCCGTCTGCGCCGCGATCTGCACGATGGCCTAGGCCCACAACTGGCCAGCCAAGCACTCAAACTCGAAGCCATCCGCGACTTGATCCGCGCGCGCCCAGCGCGGGCTGAACAGTTGGTGGACGACTTGATCGACAAGTCTCAAGAGACGATTGCTGATGTCCGTCGGCTGGTCTATGGGTTGCGCCCGCCCGCGCTGGATGAATTTGGGCTGATGGGCGCAATTCGCGAGTATGCGCGCCAGTGTGAAATCAAAGGCGTGCGCATCACCGTCGCGGCGCCCGAACAATTGCCCCCTTTGCCAGCGGCTGTCGAAGTGGCCGCCTATCGGATTGTCCAAGAAGCGTTGACCAACGTCATTCGCCATGCCCAGGCGCAGACGGTTGTGGTGAATGTCACCCTTGCAGAAGCCGAGGCCGCGCTCCATCTGGCGATCAGCGACGATGGCACTGGTTTATCGCCCACCCATCACCCCGGCGTGGGCTTAAATTCGATGCGCGAGCGGGCCGCAGAACTCGGTGGCGATTGCACGATCGAAACGCAGACCGAAGGCGGCACCCGTGTCTTTGCCCAACTGCCGCTCAATAAGGAATTTAAGATTGACGAAGTTATATCGTTGACGTGATCACTTCGTCAATCATGTTACGCAGGTGATCGTGTAGGGATTAAGGAGACGGCTAATCCGCTATCCCGTCTCCTTAATCCCTGTAACATGACTTCGTCAATCTTAAATCGTCAGGCTCACTAGTCCACATCATCGTCAATAGGAGTAGCTATGGAAAAAATTACTGTCCTCATCGCCGATGACCATGCTGATTTTCGGGCTGGCTTACGCGCTTTGTTGGAAGCTGCGGATGATCTGGAGATCGCCGGGGAAGCCGCCAGCGGGGTGGAAACCGTAAACCAGGCCACCCAGCTACAACCTGATGTGATCCTGATGGACATCAACATGCCGGATTTGAATGGCATTGAGGCGACGCGGCGGATTCTCTATATGAGCCCGCACATTCGAATTTTGATGCTGACGATGTTTGAGGATGACGATTCGGTCTTTGCCGCAATGCGGGCCGGTGCGCGCGGCTATCTGCTCAAAGGTGCGCGCAAGGCCGAAATTTTGCGCGCCATTCGTGCTGTCAACAATGAAGAAGCGATCTTTGGCCCTGGGATTGCCCAACGCTTGATCCATTATTTTGCCACCCCCCATCCAGCCACGCCGGCCCTACTCTTCCCCGAATTGACCGAGCGCGAACGGGAAATCCTGGCCTTGATGGCCCAACATCTGACCAACCCCGAAATTGCCGACCGCCTCTTCATCAGCCAGAAAACGGTGCGCAACCAAGTCTCCAACATCTTTAGTAAACTCCAGGTCGCCGATCGCGCCCAGGCGATCATCCGGGCGCGTGAGGCGGGGTTGGGACAGTAGTAGGGTGTCGCGTATATATTTCGTTTTTTACACGTCCCCTGAAGCCTGGGCGGCGCGTGACTGGCGTTTCCAAAACGCCGCCGGGGTGAGCACCGTCAGATCCAGGCCGGCTTGATGTTGGAGCAAATGTTCATCATTCGAGACCAAGATCGCGCCTGCCGCCTGGGCTAGGGCGGCAAACTTGCGGTCATCGGGGTCGGGGATTGCGGCGAAGTGTTCGGGCTGGGTGGCGGCGGCAAAGTGATCCTCGGGGCGAAAGAGTTCGGCAATGGCATGGGCGCGTAACGGCGGGATGCGGCGCATGATATATTCGATCTCGCGACGGGTTGCGTCGTTCCACACCATCCGCACCTGCCCCTGCTTCACCGCATTCATGATCTTGGCGGATGTGCTCTTTCGGTTGAAACCCGCGGCCACAAAAATATTTGTGTCTAAAACCACCGGTGATTGGGGCATGGAAGTGCTCCTGTTAACCAAGTCGCGGATCTAACACGTGCCGGGTGCCTTGTCCACAAACTATCATAACGCTGCGGCCAGCGACGCAAAATCAAAGTCGACGAAGGGCACGTCGTGCTCGATCTTATATTTGCGATTTTGCATAAAACGCGCACACCATTCGTTATCAATGTTATTTACATCAAAGTCGCGAAACATCACGGCGTATAATTCGATCTCGCGCAGTTTCAAGAAGACGGGGATCTCCTTTAACCATTGCGGTTCTAACGGATAAGCTTGGCAATAGCCGCGCAGAAAATGGGTCATAAATTCGCGTGTAAAGGCAGACGGATCATCGGCATCCTGCACGATGTAAAAGAGCACGATGGCGATATCATTGCTAAACCAACTATAAGCGCAGTCATCAAAATCAAACAGGGTGAGTTGCCCCGCCTCGTTCACAAAAAAGTTACTGCCATGTGCATCTGGGTGAATTAATCCATAGGTCGTTTTGTCTTTCGGGAGCGTGGCTAGATGCGCGCACACTGCCCGATGTTTTTCGTGGGCCACCACTTCGGAAGCAGGCAGAAAGCGCTCGACAAATTGGAAGAGCGGATCATCCCAGGCGGGCCGTTGCCAAGCCACATGGCTGGGTTGATAGTCTTCTGTCAGCGCATGCATGCTCCCAATGGTATGCCCATAGGTTTCATAGAGCTTGGGTGTCCACAAATCCCAGGGCGGCCCGCCGGCTGCTTTCTCAAAAGCCGTCACGAGGAATTGCCCACCCTGCCCATCATCAACGGTTTCGACAAGTTGCCCGCTTTCCGACAAGATCGCCTTGGCTGCCCCAACGCCACCGCCGGCCAAATAGTTGATCCAGTCCACTTCACCGCGAATCAGATCGGCACT
>JAPLGZ010000753.1 GCA_026389895.1 Chloroflexota bacterium
TCTTTGGGGGTGGCCTTCTTGGCATAGATATTCTCTAAGGCCCGCCCGATTTGATCTGTCGCAAAATCCTGGACCGGCGAGTCCCACATCGGGGTTGCAACATCTAATTGGCTGTGGAAGAAGTCGGTCACATTCTGGGCAAATTCTTGGCCGCGTTTGTCAACCACGGTTTTCGGAACGAGGTCGGTCGGGACATTTTTGTTGGCGGGCAGATCAGGCACGTTGGCAAACCAGACCTTGATGCCTTCACCGGACATATAGTCCAGGTATTTGAACGCTTCTTCGGGATGGCGTGAGCCTTTGGGGACAGCCAACCAATTGGGCCAATAACCGGAAACAGATTTTTGACCACCAGGGCCAACTGGCAATGAGGCAACATCCCAGTGTTCATTTTTGACGTCAAAATTATACATATCCCCCGTGAACCAGAAGCCATTCATGTACATTGCCATTTTTCCATCATTGAAGGCGGCAGAACGCCCTTCACTGTCTGGGTAGCCATCCCAATTGGCAGATTTGGTGGTCTTCGTGATATCACCCTCATAGTCCTCGTTCAACCATTTCAGACCATAATCCATCATCGCTACGTTGGCATCGTTATCTAGCTGATACTTTTGGTTGGCTGCATCGTACAATTGCGAGCCATTCAAGGCCGACCAGATCGGCAGGGTGTATTGATCGCGCCAAGGCAGGAGGCCGATGGTTTCCAATTTATCACCGTTCCACTTTGTAAACTCCTTGGAGAGTTTGCGCATGTCATCCCACGTCTTGGGGAAATCCTCGCGTTTGGTGATGCCTTGAGAGGCCAGCATATCGCCATTGTAGAACATGGCATAGGTGCCAGCCGCAACCGGAAGGCCATAGGTCTTACCTTTGAAGAGGCAACTGGCCAAAACACCGGTCGGCCATGAATCTTTCTGCGAATATTTCGACGCAGCCATCAATTCATCCATCTCGATCAACGCGCTGCGGGCACCGAAAGCGGCGGGGGAAGTCCAAATGATCGTGGAGTCCGGCGGGTTGCCAGCGGCCACACGGGCGAGCAAGACTTCATTAAAATTCTGTTCACCGGTGCCACACTGGGCAGGTTCAATCTGAACATTGGGATTTAGCTCGGTGTAATTTTTGGCAATTGTCGCAAAACCTTCGCAGTAGATTTTGGAACCACCTGGCGTCCAGAAACTCAGGCTAATCTTGCTATCAGAGGCAGCCGGGGCGGATTGAGCTTGCCCGCCATTGCCCGCTTGTGGCGCAGCACAAGCCGCCAAGAGAGTGACGGCGGCGCCGGTGCCGGTAAACTTGAGAAAAGCACGGCGACTCAGTTGGGACGGTGCAGACAACTTATCGGGTTTATTCATCTTGATTCTCCTTTATCAAATCTGGTTATACACTACAATGTAACGCGTAAAAACAAGTGAGATGGACCTCGCCTCCTGCCCTCGCCTACTGGGAGGGAGCCTATTGGTCGGATAGAATGCCCTATTTTCTCTGTCTACCCATCTGTCCCCTCCCTGCAGCCCTTAGGGCGCGGGAGGGGTCTGCGCGCGTTGGGTGGCGCGTTCTTGCCATTTAGTCTTTTGCATGGTTTGCCAATAAAAATCACGGGGGACAGCAAGCGGTTTTGTTGGTGCGCTAAAGCCGAGAATATAGGCGCGGCGTGGCTGGTCGGTTCGATTCGGCCCCGTGTAATGCAAGGTGCGTGAATGGTGAATCGTTGCGCCACCGGCGGGGATCGGACAAGCAACGGCCTTTTGTGTCCAGGCATCGGCATCCTCGACTTCTAGGCCAATAATACGCGGGTCGTTGCCGATCGGCTGATGAGGCAAGATGCCTTGCTGATGCACACCGGGCACAAAGTGCATGCAACCATTTTCCAAGGTGGCTTCCTGTAATGGAATCCAAATACTCAACGCATCATATTCTTTCGCCGCGTCCCAATACGCCTCATCCTGATGCCAAGGGGTAGCGGCATCGGTGTGTGGCGGCTTCAGAATGGCATGGTCGCCACCAGAAATAATGTCTGGGCCTAATAATTGTTGAGCGATGGCGTGGGCGTTGGCACGGAAGAGGGTATCTATCAAAGCAGGGGCGTACTTGCTGGGATTGAGGATCTGCGGCAACACCGGCGTCTGTTCATCCTCGTCAGTGGTCACTAGATCCAAGTGATCGCCTTGGTCGCGCCCGGCTTTGCTGGCAAAAAGCTGATCGTAGATCCCCTGTAAACGCTCAACCTCGGCAGACGTTGTGATCGCCGGCAACACGAGATAACCAGTGCGCTGAAAGAAGGCGATCTGGTCCTCAGTCAAAGTAATCGTGGGTTGTTGCATTATTTTGCCTTTCTTAATCCCGCCGATTGGCGAAGCCAACCTGTTCACCAATCGGGTCAACAGTTAAAATTTCCCATTTTTCCTGCTTTCTACAAAACGCCTTCACGGCGCTTACCTCACGCAACACGGTTGCGATCGGGACAAGCCGGCCAGCGGTTTGCCAAGTGCTGGATTCACGTCGACTACTGGCAATACGTTCTTTGAAGCGCGTCTTGTTTTCAATAAACCAGGGTTTTACAACGGCCATGGGCAAGCAATAGAGTTTACTTGATGGGAGAAAATAATAGAAAAGCCATTCCGCCTTGGTAATGACAAAGCCACCCGTCGTAATCCGTTGGATATCGCTGACCGTTTCAAAGAAGAAATTACCGGTATTGGCATAACGGTCGCCTTTGACTTCAACGGTCATACAGCGCAAAAAGCTCTGTTCTGGCACAACCCACAGCAGGTCAATGCCAAGTGGCTGGTAACGCTCATCGTCCTCCACACTATGCACCAAACGTGTATCGAACCAGTTACGGCGCGCCTCATCACTCTTCAGAAATTCTACAACAGCTTGAACCGCCTGTTTGCCAACGGATAATGACTGATGCCAATCTTGTTCGTTCTTGGGGGAGGGCATATTTCTAAAGGTACTCAACTCGATTTATCATTTCATCAGGGGTCATGATTTCATAGAGCAGCGTCAGAAAAGTAACTACTTCACCTATCGAGCGTGAACTCGATGGATAATATACAAGACCAAAATGTTGTTGGCCGGCGGTACTACGCGCCAAAAAGCCAGCATCATTCGTTACAAATACACATTTTCTCTGAAGAATATAGGTGAGTTGCGCATCATCATCATGTGTTCGTAATTGCGCTTCAACGGTAGTAGTAACCTCAATCCCACGTTGACGTAAGCCTCTAGCGATTGCGTGACCTACATGTTCATCTAGATGAAAGGAAATTCTGTCAGCCACGCAATTGCCTTAACTTCTCTTGCAAGCGAGAAGGGTTATTTTCTTTAAACGCCTCAAAATAGACCCGATCTGCGTCAATCGCTTGATCAACTGAAACTTTATATTCAAAATAATAAGCAAGCGCGGCGTAGATCTGAGCAAACGATAGATCATAGGCGGCACTTATTTCGTCAACGCTCATACCCAATCGCTCATGCCAGATGGCTATATCCTGTACCCGAATCCGGGTTCCATCAATATGAGGTCGACCATGACATACGTTTGGATCAATGAGAATATGTCGATCTAATACTGATGCGATCATGATATATCCCTCCCATAAATAGTAGACATTACTGATCTAATTATAGCACGGGTTCACTGCGATACCGATCGACTATTTTTGATAAGGTACTGGCAATCTTCCGAAAGGTGGCCATACAATTGAGGGTAACCAGTCTCGTGCGGGCCACCTCCCAGAAGACGTTTTCCCTATTTTTGATACTCGTCGCCATAATGTCCCGTATCAGGACGCGCTTCCGCTGGACGAATCTCCGGCGTCCACAGCGGATCGCGATAAACCGGCTTCTCCGCCGACCACTGAACCGGCTTCACAGCCCGCACACAAATGAGCAATGGGTGGCCCGGATCCACATGATTGAGTTCGTAGGATGTAAATTCACGGGCCGGCAGGTTGAGCAAAAAGGCCATGCGCGTGAGTAAATTTCCATAAATTTCAGCCTGATAATCGCCAGCGGTCAAGCCCAACCGACGAAACATGTTTTCCACCTGGATCGGGGTAAACCAGTGGTACATGTAGAGCGGCGCCCCTGTGCCCATATCCAAACCGCGGTGCAAATAGAAATCTACGCACCAGAAATTGATCAATAATACGCCGCCCGGTTTCAAAATGCGTAAGGCATGATAAAGCGCCGCTTCAATGTCGTAGATCACGCAGGTGGTAAACTGGTTGACAAAACAGTCATAGAGATCACCCGGCACATGATCGGCGCGGCTTAGATCGGCGACGACGCGCACTTCGGGGCTATGCGCGGCCAAATCAATCGCATCCGCTTGGGTGAGGGCCGCGCCGCCATATTGGCGAATCGTCGTCGTCTCGCCAACTTCCAAAGCGTGGCCGCGAATATCCGCCTGATGTTTATCTAGAAAAGCGGCCCAATAATAACGGATGACGGACAAACCATGCTTTTTGCCGCCATCCAACGGTGTCAGGCGGCGAAACTGCATCGCGCGCAACTGGCGAATGAGCGGCCAACTCCGCCAATTGCCTTGCTGCCTGATAGTTCGGTAACGTGCGACCAAATTGTCGTTTTTCGACAAAATTCAATCCTTTGCGACTGGGGTTCAGAAATCTTGAAAAATTCTGGCCGCCGCGCCGATCAAGCCAGCATCGACGCCTAAGGCGGCCGGCAAAATGGGCAACTGGCGCGCATCATCCGCATAGATATGGGCGCGCGTGGCCGCCACAAAGCTCTCCCAATAAAGTCCACCGGCCAGCCCCAAGCCGCCGCCCACGATGACAGCTTCGGGGTCCAAAATATTGACTAGAAAGCCCACACTGTTGCCCAGCGCTTCACCGGACGATTGGATAATCTCCCTGGCCGTTAGATCACCCTGTTGCATCGCGATCATAACTTCTTCGGCGCGACTGACGATTTTGCCAGACTGGTGGTTATAGCGCGCCACGATCCCTGGCCCCGAAGCAAATTCCTCCAGGATCGGATTTAACACCGCGCCACAGGTTGTACAGGTAGTTGTCAAAGGCATGCTGGCCAATGTGATCGCATTGCCGCGTGCCCCCAAGAAGGGTTTGCCCTCATTGAAGAGACAATAGCTGATGCCTGTGCCAACCGTTAGATACGTAAAAATATCAAACGGTCTGCCCGCGCCGAACATCGCTTCAGCCAAGGCGGGTGCACGCGCATCAGATTCTACTACTGCCGGCGCGAGTTGCGAGAAAGTTTCCTGCACGGGTATACCGCGCCAGTCAAAGCTATTATGGCTGGTGACGTTGCCATTCGGATCGACCAATTCACACACGCCAACCCCAATGCCTAACACTCCTAACTCCAGGGTGCGCGCCTCTGCCATGAGCGCTTCTACCAGTGCCAGCGCGTCGCGTAACACAAATTCACCCCCGCGCTGGGCTAACGTGGGAATCACTTGGCGAGCGAGTACTTTGCCAGTGGCGCGCGCGACCACGCCACCGGCAATTTTGGTGCCGCCCACGTCGAGGCCGATTGCACAGGTTTCAGAGTTAAGGGTAGGCGTTGGTGATAGCATTAGAGTTCTTACCTAGGCAACGATCTGCGAAATTACTGCGAATGATGGGCATTAACAAAATGAAGCGGCAACGGGTCATCCAACCTGCTGTGGGCGCCCTCTGGGCACGGTTTCGCCTATCAGGCGGCGGCTTTAACCGCTGCGGCACCCCCGCCAATGACCGATTTATTTGGTTAATGCCCATCATTCGCAGCCTGCTAAACGAAACGTGAACCAGTCGAAGTGGGTGCGGCTTGGCGCGGCGGATTTAGTGTCTACCCAGTTCGTGCGGCCAAGAACTGCGGCAACAGATCGTTCTGCTCTGGGATCAACGTGATCTTGGCTTTGCCTTCTAGCATGCGATCAACCTCGAGAATGTTAAACATCGCATTGGCGACATCCGGGTCGGCGTAGATGCCTTTTAGCGCTTCACCGACGATCTTAGGGCGGATCGCTTGCGCTTTACCAAACTCGATCGCGGCCTGACGATCAGCGGTGCTAGTGATAATGCTCACCTGGTTCGCCCCATCCTGACGAATGGCCGATGTTACCTGGCGCAACCGATTGACAACCTTCTCTTCGATCTGCTTGATCATCATGTTATCGCGGAAATGCACTTTTCGGATGT
>JAPLGZ010000739.1 GCA_026389895.1 Chloroflexota bacterium
GTCAATCCAAAATAAGCAGGAATATCCTGGAGCCGCGCTACAAGTGGCGCCGGGATCACATCCGGCTTGAAACTCCCCAATAACAGGGCACATAATACAAGCAAAATGACCACGGCACTGCTCAAGGCGGCCAGCCGGCTGCGCAATACGACGACTATTCCTACCCCAGTCAGCCCGCCTAGCCACCCCCCGCGGCTCCAACTAGCGAGCAATGCCGCCCCGATTAGACCGGCGCTAAGACTCGTAAAGCCTGCCCAACATAGAACAATGAGCCGCTTCCCTTGCCCTGTCAGCAAGCAAGTCCACGCCCAGAGCATCAAACTGACGGCCACCGGTAGACTCAGCCCCAAATAACCGGCATAAGGATTGGGCTGATGAAAGCTGCCACTGGCTCGCATAAAGCGACCCAGAATAATAAACCAAGTTGGGCCGATCTGAAAAATAAATTGATAAATGCCTAGGACAGCCTGGCTGACACCGGCAATGAGTAGCGCAGCGACCAACCAAGGGGCTTGTAGCGGTGTCAACATTGCGCGTACAAGCACTAATACGATCATTACCTCTAGCCATTTTACCATTTCGACCGTGGCTTCACCCAAATTAATAGCGCCTAGGAGCGAGAGATAGAGCACGCCAACATAGAGCAGCAGCAACGTGGTCAGGATTGAACCACGCAACTGAAGCGTTCTGCGGCGGACGCCATCCGCAAACCAGAGCGCAATGGCCGCGAGCAGAATCAAGTCAGTGGCACTCGCTGGTCCAAACTTCAGACCACTGGTCACTGGCAGTGCCAGCGCCAGCCCCAGCCAGACCAGCCACGGCCAACGCAACAATAGAATGGCTGTTGTAATGCCACCAATGGTCAATAGCAGTGGGCGCAATGGTAAAGTCGCCAGCGGCCAGGCCAGGAGGGCCAGCACAACGAGCGCAAAGCCAAACTGTGTGCGCGGTGAGATTCTTAGGGTGAAGCGACGATTGTGCGTTGGATAATACGTAAGCTGACCAGCTTTCTAGGAAAACGATAGCTACTTAGATTGGGCCGCAAATACCACGAATTAACCCGAACTTTCAAGCATTTAATTCGTCTTAATCCGTGGTATTTGCCGTAAAAGATTTCTGTTTGCTTGGCTTGCTGTCTACAATATAGGCATAAAAGTAGGCAATGTTCTAAATGTTGATTACTTTGCAGCTTAGCTCTTCAAATGATCACGGAACCATGCCAATGTGCGTGGCCAGGCGTCCGTTGCTGCGGCTACATTATAACTGGGTTGGGTGTCGTTGAAGAAAGCGTGAGGAGCGCCTGCATAAATCTGGAACTCATTTTGGATGCCCGCTTTATCCAGCGCCGCTTGCATGGCTTTGACTTTGTCAACAGGGTTACTTTGATCTTTATCACCATATAGCCCAAGCACCGGCGCTTTCAGTTCCGCCGCCTCTTGCGCGGTCAAAGGTGAACCATAAAATGCCACCACAGCGCCGAGGTTTTGTTCGACGCGACCTGTCATCAACGCCAGCCGTCCACCCATGCAGAAGCCGACGATGCCGAGTTTTTTAGGGGCTACATAATCTTGCTGTCCCAGATAAGCAACGGCTTGTTGGATTTCCTGCACGGCCGCGTTCATATCCAATTCCATGACCAGCTTTTGGGCTTCGTTCGGCTCGGTTGCTACTTTACCATGATAAAGATCGGGGGCTAACGCCACAAATCCTTCCTTGGCAAAACGCCGAGCAATGTCTTTGATGTTCTCGTTCAAGCCCCACCATTCTTGGATCACAATAATTGTTGGGTGTGGTTGATCATCAGCCGGCCGAGCCTGATAACCCATCAAAGTTTGATTGTCAATACCGGGGTATTCCACCATGCCGGTGGTCAATCCGCTTTCATCGGTGGTAATGGTCGTGGTTGCGGTGCTGGTCGTGGTGAGGGTAGCCGTGCTAGTCGTCGCGGTGGTGCCAGTAATCGTTCCGGTAGCCGTTGTAGCCGCGGGTGTTTGACTCGGTGAAATTGGTTGGCAGGCCGTCAACAACAAATTGACCATGGCCACACTGCCCAAAGCGACGGTTGCGCGTTTGGTGAATTGGCGGCGCGTCATACCACCCGTTTGAAATGATTTAACCAGTTCCATCACATAGGCTCTGTCCATACTTTTGCTCCTTTTGGAATGCGACAAATAATCGACGTTGATAAGGTTCGTGCCGGTTCTTCCATAACAGTCTTATTTTGCGCACCTTATCGGATTGGGCAAAGTGATATAGCTTCCAATAGCACACATTCATAGACGATGATTGGTTAGACATCCATAGCCGTTAATCGATGGCTCCGTAATTTGATCATAGCGCTCCATAGGCAACAGAAAAACCCCAGGCATAAACCTGGGGCTTTTCTGTTGCCTATGGAGCGGGCAAAAATAGATGGCGGAGAGGGAGAGATTTGAACTCTCGAGGGAATTTCACCCTACTCGTTTTCGAGACGAGCGCACTAGGCCGGACTATGCGACCTCTCCGCAAAATTATTGACTGTTGGCATCTTAGCATAACCATTTGAGATTGTACAATTTTACCCAATAGCATGGCGGATTAATGGCCGATACAGTTTGCTCTTTTAGCCCTATTGTCCGGTCATCCGCCATGCTATCCTAACGTACAATCAAGGGTAAATAGATGAATTGCTCCGTCCCTGGCGGGATGAAGATCCCATAAATCGGCCCCGTTATGTTGATTGTGCCATCGTCTAATACTTCTTCAAGCCAATAGGCATAACGGATGCCTGGCTGGACATCTTTATCAACAAAGGTGTAGCTGTCGCCATCCATGCCCCCGGTTGCGCGGATCAGATCAGTGGTGATGCGCACGGCATGATCTCGATCATCATCGATGCTGCGCAACAGGTGGAAGCCAGCTGTGTCGAGTTCGATGCC
>JAPLGZ010000234.1 GCA_026389895.1 Chloroflexota bacterium
AAAGTAGGGGCGAGGCATGCCTCGCCCCTACTTTTTGTAGAGGAATAAAATTTCGCGCCATAAATATAGTTAGCGCCATCAAATAGCCATCATTTGATTGGCTTATCACCGCCATTAGCCTGGCGACTTCAGCACCAGGCGCATCACATCTTCACCATCAGTGCTATCGCCTGTCTTGACAAAGCCAACACTTTGATAAAGCCTTTGTGCCACCTGATTGCGAGGATTGACCGTCAATAGCACCTCCTTACATTCGGGTTGGCGACGTTTGACCGAGTGTAAAAAAAGCGCTAAAGCGGCACGCCCATAACCGCGGCCCTGTTCGCTTTTGTCGATTAAAAAGCCGCCTAGATAGGCGAAATATAAATTATTAGGGAGATAAATGAAACTATAAAAGCCTACCATTTTCGGCCCAGCATAGACGGCAACGGGATCGTGGACCGCGCCATCCGGTTGGATGTAGGCCTTGGCCAGAGAAATTGCGACCGTTGGCGTAAACTCGCGCTGCTCTGGATGGACGTCAAGTTCGATGGCGGTGCGCCAATTGGCTTCCGTGACGGGACGTGTGGTAATTTTCAACATATTATGGCTTGAGCGGTTTTCGATAGAGAATGTGCTGTTTGATCTCGCGAAAGCCCAGACTTTCATAAAGACTGCGTGCACCTTGTCCATTATCGGCATCCGTAAACAAGCGAATATGGTGAATCCCACGTTGCTGGAATTCGGCCAACGCGCCGAGCATTAATGTCCGCGCAATTCCCCGTCGTTGCCAAGCTTGGCGGACGGCCACCTCAGGAAATACTCCAATCTCCCGATTAACCTGTGCAAAAACTAACCCAACCACCTGATCGTCTACCCAGGCAATCTGCCAAAGACTAGGATCGCAGTGCTCACCCTTTACATTGTCGCTTAAAAAAATTTGATAGTCGGCTTCGCTGGCGGGGCGACTCGTCCAATTGACGCTAAACGCATCTTTCCAGGCTTGATAGATGGCTGGATACTGGTCAGGTTCAACCGGACGCAAATTGACGCCCACCGGCAATGGGCGCGTTTCAATGGGCAGGGTAAGTTCGAGTACCATGTCGCTGAGGCGACGCACCGCAACATAATCCGCATGGCGGATAAGCGCGTCCGCTTCTATTTCCGTGCTGGAAACATTGGTCGCAAACGTGGCATGGGCATCCCCTTCTTCGCTGGCGGCCAGTACGCGAATGCGCCCTTGCGCCCAAGTCAACATCGCTTGGCCAATGCCTTTGCCGCGCCAAGCAGGTAGCAGATAACCAAGATGTAAGTAGACACGGACACCCGTGACTTCCGTCCAGCGCCAGCGCACATGGTTATAACCAATAACTTCTTCGTCGATTGCCACGATCAACAGATCGGCATTCTCTCCCATCTCCGCTTCCGGAAAGGTTGCCGCTAAATCTGCTGACGTAGGAACGCCCTCACGCGCCGAGCGTGGGTCAACCTGATCCCAGACGCGTGAATTTTCGTGCACCGCCGCCATCCCAGCATGATCAGTTGCGCCACGGAAGTGGCGAAAAGTTAAGCCTGGGATTGGCGGCGCGGTTGAAAGGGTAAACGTTTGATTGTTGCTCATCATTTGTTCAATTAATAGTGCGCTGGACGAGTTTATTGTACTCGCCAGCGCACTTTGAAGTCTACACATTAAAGCGGAAGTGCATCACATCTCCGTCTTGCGTCACATATTCCTTGCCTTCTACACGCATTTCACCGGCAGCTTTGACGGCCGCTTCTGTGCCCAGGCGAATATAGGTTTCATAAGAGATCACCTCAGCGCGGATGAAGCCGCGTTCAAAGTCTGTGTGGATCACGCCGGCTGCCTGTGGGGCTTTGGCGCCGCGCCGGACCGTCCAGGCGCGCACTTCTTTGGGGCCGGCTGTGAAGAAGCTGATCAAGCCCAACGCTTTATAACCCTTGTGGATCACTTGTTCCAGACCGCTTTCAGCTACGTTTAGTGATTCTAAAAACTCATGGCGCTCCTCGTCGCTTAGGCCGGCCATCTCTTCTTCTAGCTTTGCGCACAGCTTAACAACTTCGGCATTCTGTTCCGCCGCTATGGCACGTACGGTCTTGACATACTCGTTGTCTTCCAGCAGCACCTCTTCATTGACATTCGCCACGTAAATAATCGGCTTGGACGTGAGAAAACGCATCTCGCGATTCAGCGCTTGGAAGGTTTCACTTTCGCGGTCACCATAGGCCAAAATTGGTTTGCCTTGCTCCAGCAGGGCCTTCAGTTGTAGGCCAAGCTCAGCTTGTGCCTGCAAAAGTTTATCGTGTTTCGCCTGGCGTTCGAGCTTGCCAAGCTTATTTTCCAATTGTTGCAGATCCGCCAGAATCAACTCTAAATTGATCACATCAATGTCGTCGCGCGGGTTGAGATCACCGGAGACATGGATCACATTTTCGTCGTCAAAACAGCGAACCACATGCACAATCGTCTCGGTTTCTCGGATGTTGGCCAAAAATTGATTGCCCAACCCTTCGCCCTGGCTGGCGCCTTTGACCAAGCCAGCAATATCGACAAATTCGACGGTGGCATAAATCGTTTTTTCCGGCTTGACCAATGCGACCAGTTTGTCCACCCGTGGATCGGGCACCGCCACAACGGCCTTGTTGGGCTCAATTGTACAGAATGGATAGTTTGCGACTTGGGCGTTTTGGGCCTTGGTCAATGCATTAAATGTCGTGCTCTTGCCCACATTAGGCAAGCCTACAATCCCAATACTGAGTGCCATTTTACATACCTTTTAAAAGTTAGAGGTCAGCTTTTGCCACAGCAAAGCTTGACGATAGATTTTTGACGTTTTCGTTGTTAATAAGCAAAGAAAACGTGATGGTGTAATTTTTGTTCCATCAGCGCAAAGGCTGTTTTTTGTCGATTTTAAGTGTACCACTTTTGTCACAGTCTTTGCACTTTTTGCTGGGTACCGTTGCATTGAGCTTTAGTTGGTCTAGCGTTTTGACAATTCTTCTTATAATCAATTATGATTAGTCAATCCTGACTAATGGAGGTAAAATCAATGGAGCGTGAGTTACTGTTGTTGGGTTTGCTCCGTCAGATGGATATGCATGGTTACCGTTTGGCCGAGTTTATTGAGCGTGATCTGACGATCTGCACCGATTTGAAAAAATCGACAGCCTATTTTTTGCTGGATAAAATGGTCAAGCAGGGGTGGATCACGCAGCATCAAGAGCAAGAGGGCAACCGTCCGCTGCGGCGTGTCTATCGGATTACACCGGAAGGGGAAGTTCAGTTTCAGCAATCGCTGCGAGAAAACCTGAGCCGACATACCTCGGCGACGTTTGTGGGCGATATTGGGCTTAGCTTTGTTGATGCCCTTGCGCCGGACGAAGCGATCGCCCTGTTGCGCCAAAGACGGGCCGCCTTAGCGGAGGATCTTGCGGCAGCCCGCGTGGTGCCTAAGCATGAGGGCGCGTGGCAATTGTTGATCGAACATCGGGTGGTGCACCTAGAAGCGGAATTGCACTGGCTGGATGAAGTCCTAGCCCGGCTGGCTGGCGGAAACTAATTGGCAAGTAGTGAATCATGTTACGCAAAGCTAAAATTTTAATGCAGAGACGCAGAGACGCAAAGGAAAACTAATCAGGCGTACGCGGCCAACGAGGCTAGGCTGGATGCGCTTTTTGCACGGGTTTTGTTGTACTTCTCGTCTCTGCGTCAGGCCTTTTGTTGTCCATTGCGTACCATCAATTAGTGAATCAGTCTAGTAGTTATGCCCTTCACGACTGTTTTATTGGTGAATCATACGCTTATTAACGCTCGGCCTGGTTTCTATCCGAGGCTTGGGCTGAACAATGAAGGTAGGGAAAACAAATGAGTACCCAAAAAGTAAAGGAAGCTGCGCCTGTCGTGGCAGAAGAAAAGCTCGATTTTAAGAAAGTTTTACCCATTTTTATCGTTGTCATGGTGGATCTCTTAGGGTTAACCATTATTATTCCGCTGCTGCCACTGTATGCCGCTTCGCTACAAATCAGCCCGTTTCTGATCGGCGTATTAAATGCCGTCTATCCAGTGGCCCAATTGATTGGCGCACCGATTTTAGGGCGCCTCTCTGATCGGTATGGACGTAAGCCCGTGCTGATTGCTAGCCAGGTAGGTACGTTGATCGGGTTTATTTTATTGGGCTTTGCCAATACCTTTGTCCTACTCTTGGTCTCGCGCCTGATCGATGGTTTTTCAGGTGGCAATATTTCCACCGCGCAAGCGATGATGGCTGACAGCACCACCGAGAAGACGCGCACGCAAGGGTTGGGTTTGATCGGCGCTGCGTTTGGCTTAGGTTTTACCGTTGGGCCCGTCATTGCGTTTACGGCCTTGGCATTGAGCGGCAATAACTACCGCGCCCCTGCCTTTATTGCCGCGCTATTTTCTTTGGCGTCGGTGCTATTGAGCATCTTTTGGCTCAAAGAGACCCAGGATCCGACGCACCGCAACGCAACGCCTGCTACTTCTGTCTTTAACCCAACGGCGATCTTCAAAGCACTGGGAAACCCCCAGGTTGGCCTGCTCTTGTTACTGGCCTTTGCGCAACAATTTGCCTTTGGCGGCTTTGAAAATGTGATCCCGCTCTTTAATGTGAGCCGGCTTGGCCTTAACGCTTCTGGTAATGCGTTGGTCTTCGTCTTTGTTGGTATTATTGTTGTGGCAATCCAAGGTGGGTTGATCGGGCGCTGGAGTCGTCAATGGGGCGAACGTAAATTGATCTTTGCTGGGCTGGCTTTATTAACGATCGCGCTGGCGTTGACCGCTTTGACGCCAGCCGTGCCGACGCCTTGGTATTCGCGCGCCGAACTTCAGACGGAATTGCATGCTACGCAAACCAGCGCGACAACAGCACAGGCCGGTGCGCAGGTAGTCCTGCCAGCTGAAGCAAATAAAGGATGGGGTGGCTTAGCCTGGTTATTATTGGCCATGATTCCTGCTTCGGTGGGGGGTGGTATCTTGCAGCCAAGCATCAATAGCTTGATTACCAAACGGGTGACACCGCAACAGCGCGGTGAAATGCTCGGCACCAGCGCCGCCATGGTCAGCGCGGCCAACGTGTTTGCGCCACTGGTGGGTTTTGCCCTCTTCCAGACGGTGAGCATCAGCAGCCCTTTCTGGTTATGGGCCGCCGTGATGGCTCTGTTGTTCATCTGGGCGATCCAGCGCTTGAAACCTGGGCGCGAGACGGTTGGCGTAGCTACTCCCTCGTAACTAATCGATTTTTCTTGGTAACAACTAGGAATCGGCGGCTTTGCTATTCAGATTTTGCGAAATTGCAAAGCCACTGCTGTGGACTGTATGGAGATCGTGCGAAACTTACGTTTCTGCGATTGGCATTGCATTGATCATTTATCCTGTTGTTTTACACGGAGTACGATCAAACCTGCATATTGGCCGGGGGGATAGGTGCGGATATCGGCGAAGTCAATATCTAACGTAAGGATGGCACGTTGCTCTAGCCGACAAACTGCTGCGATCGTGCGGTCTGTCTCTCCATTGAGTTGTTCATCGAACACAGTTGCTGTGTCATATCCAGCTTGCCGTAGTAGATCCGCCACTTCAACCGGCAGGTTCTCATCAACTTTGAACTTCATGCCTCTACCTACGTTGCTAGGACAATAATTCGTTCACGCGTTAACTCTGCCGCATATGCAATGGTGGCTTGTATCGCTTCGCGCGTCAAGCTTGGATAGCTATGGAGTAGCTCATCAATCGAAAGATTGACGGCCAGGTTATCCAACACAACCGAAACCATAATGCGTGTTCCTTTAATACATGCCTTGCCATGACAGATTAACGGATCAACTACAATATAATCTTGCCACTGCATAGTCTGTTTCTCCGCAATAATTACTCGAAATTCATCTAGACAAATCCAAAATCAGTTTACCATTGCTGCCTATCGTCGTAAAGAATCACCGTGGACACACATGCCAGCACAAGGAATTCCGTGATGATTTTCTAGCGCGGCACCGGCACCCCCGCGACGATCCGTTTGATGGCCGCGTCGGCATCCAATCCCTCAATTTCGGCCTCGGGGCGCAGGATGATGCGGTGGCGATAGGTGGGCGCGACCACAAATTTTACATCGTCGGGCGTCACATAGTCGCGACCTTGGAGGGCGGCCACGGTTTTTGCCGCCATCAAAAGGGTGATGCTGGCGCGCGGACTGCCGCCCAGGATCAGGTCCTGGCTGCGGCGACTGGCGGTGGCGATTTGGGTGATGTACCCAAAGATGCCTTCTTCGACTTTGACCGTTTGGATTTCCTGGCGCAGGGCCGGCAACTCAGCGGGCTGAATGATCGGTTGGATGCCTGTTTCTTCAAGATGGCGGGCGTCAAAGCCGGTGTGATACCGGCGTAAGATTTCGCGCTCTACCGCATCGGGCGGGTAATCAACGCGCACTTTGAACATAAAACGATCAAGTTGCGCTTCGGGCAGTGGATAGGTGCCTTCATATTCCACTGGGTTCTGGGTGGCCAAGACCATGAAGGGCTCAACTATGGGATGGCGTTCCCCTTCACTCGTCCCCTGCCGTTCTTCC
>JAPLGZ010000369.1 GCA_026389895.1 Chloroflexota bacterium
TCGCTGATGCCTTTGTGGGCCAAGCCGCGGCGTTTGTGCGTTGAGGCTCATAGGCGTACGTGGGAAGGGATACACTAATTACTGATTACGAATTTAGCCGCCGGACACTTTGGCCTGGAGCATTAAAATGCTCGGCTGACAGGGCAGGAAGTCGCCTCAGCGACTAGGCGTTCAGTGCCTGATGGTGATTAACCAAATCAAGCGGTAACGGGTCATCCAACCTGCTTCAGCAGGTTTCTAATATCAGGCATCGAATTCATTCGATGCGGCACCCCGCCAATTGCCGAAATAAATGTTTAATCACCATAAAGCACTTCCTGAACCTGTCACGGGAGCCCACTGGGCGCGGATTTTAACCCTGCTGCTGACAAAGTGTCTGGTCGCTAGATTACCAATCACAATCAGAAAAACGAGGTTTACCATGAACATTTTTGGTACACATAAACTCATCGATTGCGATATTCACAACGAATTGCCTTCGCTCAAAACGCTTTATCCCTATCTACCCGCGCACTGGGTGGATTATTGCCAAGAGTCGGCTTTTGTCGGGCCGGACGCCGATGACTACCCCAAGGGTTCGCCGCTTACTGCCAAGCCAACAACGAAGCCTGCCACCGGCGCACCTGGTTCAGACCTGGCATTGCTGCGCGCACAGACCTTGGATGCTTGGAACGCCGAATATGGCATTCTCAATTGCGCCTACCGGGTGTCCAGTGTCCATAATCATGATCTGGCAGCGGCGTTGGCCACGGCGATCAACCAGTGGCAGATCGATGCTTGGTTGAACCAGGAGCCACGCCTGCGCGCTTCGCTAGTTTTGCCCAGTCAGGATCCCGTTCTGGCCGCTCAGGAGATCGACCGGTTTGGTGATCATCCTGGTTTTGTGCAGGTAATTCTGCCCGTGCGTTCGGATGCGCCGTATGGCAATGCCAGGTATGCCCCGATCTATGAAGCCGCGGTGCGCCATAACTTGGTGGTCGGCATTCAGTATGGCGGCGCGCCGGGCCACCCTTCCACGCCTTCTGGATGGGCCCTGACTTATCTGGAAGAATATGTGGGCATGGCCCAGGTCTTTCAGTCACAGGTGTTTAGCTTGGTGATTGAAGGCGTTTTTGACCGTTTCCCGGCCCTGCGCGTGGCGTTGATCGAAGGTGGTTTCACCTGGATGCCATCGTTGATGTGGCGGATGGATAAGGAGTGGAAAGGCTTACGCCATAATACACCCTGGGTGCGCCGCTTGCCCTCGGATTATGTCCGCGAGCATATCCGGTTAACCGTGCAGCCCGTTGATGCGCCACCTAACCCCCAGCAATTGCTGCAAATCATCGAACAACTGGATTCCGACGACCTGTTGATGTTTGCCACGGACTATCCGCACTGGCATTTTGACACACCCGCCGAGGCGTTACCCGTGACGTTGCCCGAACCCTTGTTGACCAAAGTCTTGGCCGAGAATGCGCGGGCATTTTATCAATTGTGAGCTCAGGACACAAGCTTTGACGCAGAGGCGCAAAGGCGCACAGGAGCGCAGAGAAAAGCAAAAGATAACAGCGCATTCGACATGGCTGGGCATGTTCGGCTTAAGCTTTCCATCCTGTTCTTCTTTGCGTCTCTGCGCCTTTGCGTCAAATTCTCAGCTTGCATACCCTACATGACTCATTCATTTTGTGCCAGCGAAAAGGAA
>JAPLGZ010000345.1 GCA_026389895.1 Chloroflexota bacterium
GTGGCATGGAGTTTAGAGAGGACATTACTCACATGAAATTTTACAGTCGAGCGGCTGACAATTAAAGTGTCAGCGATCACATGGTTGTCTAGCCCTTTGACCATCAACTCCAATACATCGCGCTCGCGCTGCGTAAGGTCATCCCCGAGGACGGGCCGCCCATACTGGTTGGTCGTATGGATGAGCGCCTGTGTTGCCTCTGGCGCCAATGTGGGGCGGCCTTGGTGGGCGGCGTGAATAGCCTGGACTAGCTCATCGGCCGTGACATTTTTAAGCAAATAGCCAATTGCGCCAGCCTTGAGCGCGTCCTGCACCAGATTGTCTTCTTTAAAGCTGGTCAGGATCAAAACCTGAATATGCGGATAACGCTCACGAATGATCCGCGTGGCGGCCGCGCCATCCATCCTTGGCATCATCATGTCCATCAAAATGACATCCGGTTGCCACCGTTCACATAGACGCACCGCGGCTTCGCCGTCAGCCGCTTCGGCGACTAGTTCGAGTTCATCATACGCCAGCAAGAAGGCAGCTAAGCCACTACGGACAACCGCGTGATCGTCAACGAGCATCACTCGAATTGGTGTTGAATCGCCCATATCATTTGCCTCGGAATTTTCTTTCATCTGTTGCATGAGCACGGTGGGTTCATCGCGTCCGCCATTGCACCCCAATTTTTGTCCCTTCGTCCAATAGACTTTCGACGCTGAGGGTGGCGCCAATCGCTTCTGCGCGCTCTTGCATAATGCTCAGCCCCAAATTAACGGGGGTGATCGTTTCGAAGCGAAAACCACAACCATCATCAGCCACGAACAGGTCAATAAGGTCGGGGTCACAGCGCAGATTAATCTGTACGTTTTGCGCTCTTGCATGTTTGGCCACATTGTTCAACGCCTCTTGGGCAATGCGATAGAAAGCGACCTTGACATCGGGCGGCAGTTCGGCCTGCCCGGTGATAAACAAAGTGACAGCCACCCGTGCTCGGCCCGTAACGCCATCAGCCAACTGGCGCAACAAATCGGCTAACTCAATTTCGGCCAATTTGGCAGGCCGGAGTTCGATCAATAAGGTGCGCATCTCGGCTAGCGCCCCACGCGTTAAAGCGCGCAACTCTTCTAACTTCTGCTGCCCTACCACTTGGTTACGCTGCCAAATACGCGGCAATACCTCGGCAATCATGCTTGCCGAAAAGAGGGTTTGCGTCACAGCGTCGTGGAGATCGCGGGCAATACGGTTGCGTTCGGCGGCCACTGCGGCATGTTCGATCTGGGTATGCAAACGGGCATTTTCGATCGCTAGCGCCGTCTGATCACCCACACTAAGCGCCAACTCAATTGCCTCACGCGAGAAGTGGCGCGCTTGGTGATAACAAAGGAGCAGCGCGCCGTAGACTTCCAGTTTAATTTTAATGGGCACAACGAGATAGGCGCGATAACCAAACGTGGCCAATCCTGTCTCAATCGAGGATAATCCAGCGGTGGAGATGGCGACATCCTGTTCGGCATCGGCAATGACGAGGGGCTTGCCAGCCCCTAATGCTTGGCTGGGCAGACTTTGCACAATACTAAGACCGACGCGCTGGCGAGTTTCACTCGCGAGGCCGTTGCTTGCCTGGACTAATAAATGCTGATTGCGTTCGTCCAGGCTATAGATCAAGCTGGCATCGGCAGCGAGAAGTAGGCTGGCTTGGACAACGATATACGCTAGAATATCTTCAAGCGACCGATTTGAATTGAGAATTGCCAAAATTCCGCGCAGTCCGTCGGAGACTTGCCGCCGCTGCTCGATCTCACGCGTGCGCTCCTCAACCCGCCGTTCTAACAGGGCCTCGGTCTCCTTGCGCCGGGAAATGTCCGTGATGGTGGCGATGACCATCAGTTGGTCGCCGACCATCAGATGGCTCAGGCCAGCCTCGATCGGGAATTCAGTGCCATCCTTGCGCTGACCGGCCAAATCCATCCCCGAGCCCATGGAGCGGACATGCGGATTCAGCATATAATTAAATCGATGGTGGAGGTGAGCATCGTGGAAACGCGCAGGCATCAATACTTCAATTAATTTGCCCAATAGCTCATTCGGCTGATAGCCAAATAGGGCCGCCAACTTAGCATTAATATAAACAATCTGTCCATGCCCATCTACAACGGCAATGGCAATAGGAGCAGATTCAACCAATAATCGGAGGCTGATTTGTGCATCAGCCACAAAGATCGAAGGTTCTAGCTGGATAGCCATATTCACTTGTCCTGGTAGTAGATTATCAGCTATCCGGGAATATCTTGACAGCTATAACAAATACCGGCCTCCATTATAGCGCTATTAGTGAGCGCGACAAAAAAATGCTCACTGTGTTTAATCCCCGGTAGAGCATGGAAATAACTCATGTTACGCAGACGATAGGAAAAAGCGTTACACAGAGCGCGCCGAGGCCCAGCCAAAGTTTGCGGTGCTGGTTGTAACAGGCAGGAGCCCCACCCCAACCCTCCCAAACGGGGAGGGAGCCGTTGGGTGGACAGAAGATATTACTGCATCCTTCCCTGATGGCGCGCTCGGGAGCCCACTTTGGGCGCGCGGTGCGAACAGTCCCCTCCCCTTGGGAGGGTTAGGGTGGGGCCGACCTTGTTATCCTCTATACCGTTTTTTTCATATCGCCTGCGTAACATCACTGAAATAAATTGAAGCAGTATAACGATGAATCAACGCCCTAGGCTAGAAAAGTCTTGTAGATGGCCTTTGCTGCTTAAATTCGCTCATTGCTCAAGTGGTATAGTTGTCCTGCGCAATCTAAAAAAGAGCCATAACGCCAACAGGGTAAAACCCAGGCCGCCAATCAGGCCCGAAGGCAACGGGCCAAGCACGGAATTGGGCGCGCCCTGCACAAAGATCGCACCGAGGCCAGCCATCCCGTTGACGGCGGCATGGCCGATCACAGCGGGCCAGACACTGCCACTACGCAATGTAATCCACCCCAAAAAGATGCTCAATATGATAGTGAACCAAACCATCGCCAACGGCCCAAGCCAAGGGGCGCCAGGGTACACCAAGCCATAGTTGTGCCCCATCAAGATAATCGGCCAATGCCAGACACCCCAGATCAGGCCGAGGAGCAAAATCCCCCTGCGCTCACCCAAAGGCAGTAGTTTGGGCTGAAGATAGGCGCGCCAGCCAAACTCTTCGCCAAAGGTAAAGAGACCATTGATCAACGGCGCGATCAGCAGCCCCTGCGCCACCTGCGCCAGGGCAATCAGCCAAAGATTGACCGTATTCAGTTCGAAGCCGGCGGGCGCGCGAGCGCCAATCATGGTGCGTAACGTGGCTAAGGTGGGATCGTAATAGCGGGGAAAGAGCAGAAAAAAGATCGCCGCGCCCAGCATGGTCAGCAGCCCCGGCAAGAACCAGGCCGCCAGCCAATAGGGCCAAGCACGCCGAAAATGGGGCCGCAGTGCGGTATTCGCCCAACCTTCGCGTGTGACCAAACGCGTCAAGAGATGCGCCAGTGCCGGCGCCCACATCACCGGCCCCGCAATGAGCACTAGCGCCAGCGTCACACCAGTGCCAGCAATCACTTTGGGGCTATTCTGCAAGCCGCCCGTCAGATAAACGACAAGCGATGTCACCCAGGCAATGCCAAAAGCAAAGGCCAGATAGATGGCAATCCGTTTCGTGTCGACGGTTTTATGCATAATTTTCCTCTATCGGCTAGTGTTAGCGTTGGGCCAGTGGCGCGTTTACCGCGTCAGCCGGCGCCAGCGTCATCGGCAATGTTTTAGAAATATCCACATTCCACAGCACGCCATCAAAATCCCAATAGGACCACGGTCCCTCTTGGTTTTCCCAAGTAACGGCCACACGCTTGGGGATCTTCATCCCATTCACCGTCTGCCATTCGAGGATCTCCGCAAACCAAGGTATTTTTTCACCGTTCTGCCCTTGGTAACGCAGCGCCGAAGTACGCGTGACCAAGCCAGTCTGCGCGTCAAAGTGAAAGACCATCTTATCTTGCTCGTCACCAAAGGGGAAAATCAGGCGTGCACTCGTGGCATCAATCGCTTCCCAACGAATGCGCGGCTCGGTCAGCAAGAGCGATGGGTAGAACGTCGCCTCGGCCCACAAGATCAAATTCGCCCCTTGATCAACCCTTGGGCCAGTATCCAGGTGATTAACGGGGCCGGTCATGCCCTTGCCATCTAGATAGCGATCCAACGCTTTGAGCACCGGTAGCCCAAACCAAGTGACTTCCATGTTGCGCTCGAAGGCCTGGCCAGGCCGATGATAGAGCCGAAACCGGAGTGGCATCCAGATGCCAAAGTTTGCGCGGGCGCGGCCCCAAGCCATCATCGATTCTATGCGCGGCACGCGATCACCAAAGGCTACCTGAAAATAACGGCGCACCGGCGCTGGCAGATTGGCCGGCACCGTGACTGTGCCCAGATCTTGGGCTTCATCCGTCGGGAACGGGAAATTTTGCGGCGTCACTTGTAAACCAGCCCACCCGAGGCCAGCCAACGCAACCAGCCCCCCCGCAATCCCGATGATTATTTTACCCACTTTGTTCATCATTTGCCTTCTTTCAAGGTCAACCGTCACTCACCCATGCAGGCGAATGTGGTCAAGACAGGAACAGCATCAGGCTTATCGTACATCACAAACCGACCGGAGCGATCAGGCAAGCAGAGAGTTCTGGACCTGGTCAAGTGGATAAGCAGGGGCGACATGTTCGTGGCAGTGGTTAATTTTTATTTACCTCCAGGCTTCGTATGATGCGAGTTTAAGAAGTGATTTCTAAGGCACTATTGACAGGCGAATAATTCGCCTGTTGACCCGCGGGCAAGGCCGTACTAAATGGCCGCCCATCGACACCACAGATCACCTCTAGCGCATCACGCCCCGCCCCCGCCGACAGTTGGATATTACCCGATGGCTCCACCCACTGGCCGATCATATAAAAATTGTGCAGACCAGGCAGCGTCTTCGCCATGCCTTTGCCCATCATGAGGGCCATCTTGCGCATGGTCATCGCCCAGCCATAGATCGAGCCGCGCCAGTTGGCGGTGTAGCGCTCATAGGTAACAGGTGTGGCCACATCCACGGTTTCCACCTGGGCGGCTAGCCCTGGGTAACGCCGCGCTAATGCCCCAATCACCTGCTGGGCAATCTTTCCCTTGGCCGTCGCATAGGCCGCAGGGACAACATGCAAACCCTTCCAATAGCCGTAATCAGCTTCACACCAGACACTCAGCACCGACTTGCCGGCAGGGGCCATGCTCGGATCAAAACAGTAATGGCGCATGGTTAAACGCTGATGCCGCAAATCTCCAAAGTCGATTGGCTGCGCGAGTGGAAAGCAGAGCGCTGGCGGCTCCGACGCAAAATCGTGCGCCACGCCCAACGCGATCTGGAGAATCGAAGGTGCCAAGGGCATCGTCTGGTAAGTATTCTGAAGCGCCGCGTCGACATAACGCCCACCAAGCAGATCAAAAATCGTCGTCCGGCCATCCGCCGCCGAGAGCACATAATCGGCGCGGTGCTCAGTTCCGTCCGCCAATCGAACGCCAACCGCATGATCGGCCTCTACGAGAATTTCAGTGACGCGTGCTTCATAATCGATCTGGCCGCCGAGCTTCAAGAAACGGTGCGTTATGCTTTCGGCCAACGCAAGCGAACCACCGAGCGGATAGCCCGCGATCCCTTTGTGCATTTGGGCCAATGTGATCAAGAGCATGAGCACGGGGAAATCTGGGCGCGCAAACTGAAGAAATTGGCGCAACCCTTCGCGCAAAAGTGGATCGTGAAACCGGGTGACATATTCGCCCAGGGTGACATCCTTCCAACGCAGCAACGGTGCGGTGAAGGGCAACATACTGAGGCCCAATTGCAGGTTTTCTAAACTATCATCTGGGGTCAGATCCAGCGGCAGATCAAACGTGGCAAAGGCGCGTACGGCATCCGCGAATTGACCGATCACATCACAGTCGGCAGGCGACAAGGCCAGCATGTGGGCTTCTAAACGGTCAATATTCGTGTAAAGATGAAAGGCGCGGCCAGCCTTGTCTTCTACACAGATGAATTCATCATAGTGATAGATGCCACGGCCAGGTAAGACCCCCAATTCTTGCCACATTGGGTAGGACTTGGCGGCGGGGCTCACACCGACCAGATAGCGCATGCCGCCATCGAACAGATAGCCGTGACGCCGCCACGAAGTACACAAACCACCAGGGATCGTATGAAGTTCAAAAATCTGCGCCTGATAGTTGTTCATCTGGGCATAACAGCCAGCCGACAAACCGGCAATCCCCGCGCCAATAATGATGATGGATTTAGGCATAATCAAGCAAGCTCCTCGACACCTGCAAAGTAACCGAATCTTCCTTTCAAATCTTATCTGCTTCAGATTACCCCCAAAATGCCGACAAGGCGCTAGACAGGGGAGGTGTCCATTACCTGGTCAACTGGACAGTTACCTCGATTCTAATCAGTCAGGATCTCCCTCTGTGCACAGATTAGCAGCTTTATGCCTTAAAGTGTGACCCATTTCTCTATCTATCTCTAGTGTTTCCCTGCCCATAAATCTTTATAATAAATCGAGGTTTTCGCGCCAAGATTTTCTTACAAGGTGCATTAAAAACTTGAGACCAAACAGCACCAATGTCGGAATGGCCTTAAATCGCTACTTGAAACGTTTAAATAGCAAAAAGGAGTCAACGATATGATCAGTGAACGGGTAGATCTAACCCTGGACAGTGACCAACTAGAGAAGGCGGCCTTGGATATCGCCCATACCATCCACTCGGCAGTGATGGAAGGTGGCGAAGGAACACGTAAGTTAGCGGATCTGCTCCACGGCACCTGGCTCGGCCATCCGCTGCATCCCGTCCTCACTGACGTAGTGGTCGGCGCCTGGACGATTGGTACATTCTTTGATCTTGTATCGCTCTTTAAAAAATCCCACCAAGTAGAGATGATCGCCGATGCCCTCATCCAAGTTGGCAATTTTGCCGCGCTGCCGACAATTCTCAGCGGGCTGGCCGACTTTTCTACAATCCCAGAACCGGCGGCCAATATTGCCCTCGCCCATGCAACGGCGAACAGCATTGGGTTTGCCCTGCAAGTTGCCTCGACCAGAGCGCGCAATCGTGGCGACCGGGAGCGCGCCCTCTCATGCTCGGGGCTGGCCTTTGTCTTTTTGACGACCGGCGCCTATCTAGGTGGACATCTTGCCTATGCAAAAAAAGTCGGGGTAAAATATTTCGAGGACGTAACAGAGCCGCAGGAATGGTCGCCGGCCCTCGAGGCCACCAAGATCAGGGAACGCGAGCCGCGCCGCGTTGATGTGGCAGGTCAGCCCGTTCTACTTTATCGGCAAGGCAACCAGATCCAGGCGATTGGCGCAGTCTGTCCACACTCTGGTGGGCCGCTTGAACAGGGCAAGTTTGCCAATGGCTGTGTCCAATGTCCGTGGCATGATTCGGTTTTTGACTTGGCCGATGGTCGGGTGGTGCATGGGCCTTCCACCTATGCTGCGACTAATTATGAAACACGCATTCGCAATGGCATGGTGGAAGTTCGGGTGGTGCCCGTATCGTGACACGAGGCTGGCGCTTGATCAAGGGGCCGAGCGAACGTCAAGCGCCGCCAGCCTTATTGGCGTTATAGACCTGCCACCACACTGGACGTAAGCGAACCGCCGGTGTTTGGCGCCGTCCATTCGCGCCAGGCCAGTGTCCAAAGTGTGGAGAAATAAGCCGCTATCGTGCCGCTAATGATCAACAACAGTGATACGAACTCGCGCAGCCGAGTCCAGACCCATTCCAGCGTTGTGTTGCGTGACCGTGGCGTCCACGCTCGAACTGGCTGGTTGCGGCGTGCTATATACAACGCCACCCTCCGGTTTGGTATTGATCGCACTAGTCTGTTCGACCGGGCTGTTATACATCAACTTGCCCCGGATCTTTGCTTCTGGTCCAATGCGCAGGCCAGGGTTGATACTCGGCTGGTTTAACGGCTCACCTGGCTCAGCAGAGATTGGTGTGGCGTGGACCCACTGCCGATGGCGCCCAACAAAATAGCCACCAAAATCGAACAGTGCAGCAATTAATCAGGAGGCCGGTAGCCACATGATTAACAGCCGCACTGTATTCATTCAACTCGTAGCCATGTTGGACACCGACCAGAAAAGGCAGGTGAATCGGGTCGTTACTTCGTTTCATCCATGTCGCGCACAACCTCTACTTTTACATGAGCCACCAGAGCAGCCAGCGCCCCTAGGGCCGCCAATACAGGGGCAAAGATCGTCACCACACCACCGACGGCCACCCCAGCTGTAAGTGGCACTTCGAAGAGCAGCTTGTTGTCTGGTGCACGAATGATCAAACGACGGACATTGCCCTCACTGACCAATTCCTTGACCCGCGCCACCAGATGATCACCGGTCACCTCGATCTCCTCGATCCACGAGCGTGTTTCGGGCTCTGGCGTGGTTTCAGTAGTCGGCGTTGCCATTGGTGGGGTTTCACTGGTCGGGCTTTCTACGGTCACGACTTTTTCTTCGGTAAACATAGGGCCTCCTATTATATTTTGAACGATTATCATCGAAATGTCAGGATTAAACTTCTTCTCCAGTATAAACCCAATCACTTCTGCCGATATCCGCCGGATGGTGAGGCGCTCACCTGGTCAGATGGATAGTTCTTACTATTCAGGGCTCAACGGTGAAGATTTATACACAAGCTTTGGGTTTTACCTTCCACCGGCTGTGATTGACCCCACCGCCATTAAGCTAAAGATCATCACATCCATGACAAAGTGAATAGACCAGGACCAGAAAAAGCCCCGCGTCTCGATCATGGCCTTACCAAGCGCCCACCCCAAGAATGTCGCCATGAGCACACCGGTCACGCCGTAGGGAACCCCCGTGTAATGCCCCAGCCCGAAGAACAGCGCCGCCAGGTAAATGGCCTGGTGGTCACCGATCACTTTGTGCAGTGGTGCCAGCAAGGCCGCGCGGTAGACCAACTCTTCGTTAAAGGCATTGAACAGCGCGAGGACGAAGACCGCGGGCAAGAGCGGCAATGCTTGGGGCAAACGCCCCAACATAGGCCAGGCCGCGATGCCGAGAAAAATTCCCAAGGCCAGGATTGCCCCCAAGAGAAATCGCCAACCAAAATGGGTCCATGGTTCGGTGGCTTTCATGCCGAAGAGCCGCACCGGCGCGGCGGGCGCGTCAAGTTGGCCCTTGATCAAAAAGATGTCGGCGCGCCGGAAGCCAAGGAGCAGTAAGGTGACGATGATCGCCAGCGAGACCGCCAGCCGGAGGCCCTGTTCGCTGAGCATTGTCACGCGGAAGGTGACGCCAGCATAGTTAAATTGCCATTGCCACCAATCTGTCTGGCTAACGCGAAAAAAAAGTTCCTGGGCCAGATAGATAGCTGCCAACACGATAAAAAAGGCCCGCAATGATCGCACGGCTTGCCAGACGAAACCGAGCAGAACCAGCCCGAGCAAGCCGCCGATCTTCGCCCAAATCAGCCAACTGGGCACACTGCCGCGCCCCTCGAGAAAGACGATATTGGGCAGGGCAGAGACCAGCAGCATGGCGCCCCAAGCGATCCAGAGAAAGTTTGTCCGTTCTAGTGAGCCTATCGGCTCGATTGCTTTTTGTTGGGCAACAGGTGCTGTAATCGACATGTTCAGTTCCTCTTCCAAACCCAATCGCAACGCCAGCGGATGATTGGTAATATCCAACTGGCTAGGCGATGCCACCAGACTGATCTTTTTCTAAGCGATCTTGCCTTGCCGCACTTCTCCAAGGTTTACCTTGCGTTGGGCCAACCAGAGCAGAGCGGCCAACAGCGCGATCAGCAAACCCAAAGTAAAGTAGAAAATTTGCAGATTACGTGCAATGCCTGGGTCGGAACCAACAACGAGCACTTCGATCACCTCAAAGCCGATAATGATCACGCCTGTGATACCAGAGGTTAGCACACCTCGCTCTGGCAGACGCAGCATCAATCCCGTAGCAAGCAGCGCGCTGCCACCGACCAAAACAAGCAGTGCCAAGCCAGGAATCGTGTAGCTAGAGAAGGGCGATCCCTGCAATAATTGGACCCCAGGATCAAGAACGCCAGTCAACAGACCAATGCCACCAGCGATGGCGGTTACCGCCAAAAATGCATCTAAGACAATCAGTAGTCCGTGTTCAATCCGCTTGATTCCCATCATTTTCTCCTTGCCGATTTGAAGATTACTTTCGATCCATTGGCTCTATCCTAAAATAAAAGCTCCCTATCGACATCCGTCATTTAGGGAGCTTCTTGCCTGGTCATATGGATAGTTTGCTAGGGCAGTAGTTTTTACGCACCAGCTTAATTTTTTAGGCCGTTTCTTAATACTGGCTCGCAAACGCATAAAATAACTGAAGCCATTTTTCCGAAGGGATGCCATATTCGATGCCATTGCGGACAATGACCAATTTCTTCTGCGGCGCCACGTAAATGAATTGCCCTTTGTCGCCCTCAGCCGCAAAGTCGTACGCATCACCCCCGCGCGCCATGCCCCACCACATATATTTGTAATATCCCTGGCCGGGGAGTGCCGCCATCCATTCGGGATAATAGTCCGCATAACTTTTCGTTAGTAGCGGCTGGGTCGATTCGTCTACCCACACCTTAGAGATCACCTGATTGCCCTGCCAACGCCCGCCATTGAGAAAGAGCACGCCGAACTTGGCAAAATCGATCGCGCGGGCATTGACACCCGTCTCCATCTTCTCAAAGTTGCTGGCTTTGCTATCAATTGACCACGAGCCGCCAAATTCCATGCCGAGCTTATCCCAGATTCTCGTTTGCAGGTAATGGCTGACCGACATGCCGGTCGTGCGCTCCAGGATCATCCCAAGCAGTTGCGGGTGATATTTGTTATAATGAAAATATTGCCCTGGTGGATCAATAATATGGGTGTTCTCCAGCGCTAGCTTGCGTTGATCGGGGAAATAGGTGGTCAGGATATCGTCACTATTCAAGAGCAAGGGTCGAAATTCCACATACGACAAACCCGATGCCATTAACAGTAAATGCCGAATTGTAATTTCACGGAAGCGGGGATCACGCTGGGCAAGTTCGGGCAGGTAAGTTGTGATCGGGTCTTCGACACTTTTGATATAGCCTTCTTGAAGGGCGATGCCGATCAATGCCGAGTCAAAAGATTTGGCGACCGAAAATGAGGTGACAATTGAATCGCGCTGCGTGTTGTTAAAGTACTGCTCATACAAGACGGTTCCATCTTGGATTACGATAAAGGCTTGCGAGCTATTCGCGGCGAGAAAATTATGCCAATCGTCAGCGCCAGATAATTGTTCAAATAGCTCTTCGACGCGCAGGTCTGGTGCGCCAGCAAAGTGATAGGGCACCGGGGCGGCGTTGAGCGGATGCGCCGGGAATTTTTGCCAATCGCAGGCATCTGATGCCTGCCAAACCAAGGTTCGATAGATATAGGCGGGGGGATAGACCAGCAAGGCAA
>JAPLGZ010000879.1 GCA_026389895.1 Chloroflexota bacterium
CTATGGCTCAATATACCCAAGCGTACGTGGTGGCCCAGCAGACCAATTTGCCGTGGAGTCTAGCGAATAGTCAACACCTTCTCGGTCGCCTGCACATTGTCCTGGGGCATTATCCGACTGCCGAAGCACACTTGCGCGCCGCCATCGCCTATGGGCATCAGCAGCGCCTGCACTCCATCTGGCTCGAAGCCAGCATAAACTTGGGGGAAGCGCTCCGGCTCCAGAGGCGCTTTGACGAAGCACAACGCTATTATACCGAGAGCCGCCAGCAGGCCGAAGCCCTGCACGATAAGTTTCGGCGCGCACAGGTGCTTTGGGCGCAGGGCTGTATGGCCGAACAGCGTGGGGCGTATGCCGAGGCTCAGGCTTTTTTCACCGAGAGTGTGACCCTGGGGCATCCGAATTTGTGGGTGTATCTACCGCCTGCACTGGGCTGGGCGCTGGTTGGGCTGGGCAAAATTGCCGAAGCCCAGGATTATTTTTCGAAGGTGGTCACCGAGCCGCCAACATGCTATTTTCTCCCCGTCACGCTTGATGCCGAGGTGGGCTTAGCGTATATTGCGATGCTGCAAGCCAGCCGTACCCAACCGAACGCGCCTGAGCCGGTCGAGGTCGTTTTCCCGCGAGTCTATCGCCATCTAGCCGTCACACAGGAAACCCGCACCCGAATTGCCAAGTTGGCTGTCGCCTTAGGCGTCCCGCTGTTGGATGCCACACCCCATCCTGTCGGTATGGTCGCATGAACGATAAGTCACTAGCCACTATCAACCATGATGAACTCAAAGACGCGGTGCTGCCAGTTATGCTTGGGCCGGCAAGGATGCGGAGCGATTATAGTGCATAAATTTGACATAGGGGTTCTTGGATAAAATATAGCCAACGTGGGGTAAATGCGTTCGTTTCTCATACCAAAATTATTGTTTGACGCAAAGGATGGCGTGCTCACCCGCAGTGACGAAGCCGCTCGTCTTCATAAGCTCTCTTTTGTTGTCCATGTAGACAACAACAGGTGATAGAATAGACTTGGCTTTCCCCTGTAGCAAGAATAGATCGAAGGTAATGACCGTCTGCCCTTTGCTCAACCGTTGGCCTTCGTGCGCGATACGCACGAATCCTTCGCCTTTCAAGTTCTGAGTGTCAATGCCGAACTGGACGATGATTGTAAGCCCAGTATCCGTGGTCATCGTGAAGCCATGGTTGCCGTCAAAAATCATCGCGATTGTGCCGTCACAAGGCGCAACCATCTTGTCACCATTCGGCTTGATCGCAACACCGTCACCAAGGATTTTATGCGCAAAAACAGCGTCCGGCACCTCTCCAAGCGGGACAATTTCGCCGGAGAGCGGAGCAAAAATCTGAAAGATATTGGTATCAGTGTGCTTGGTCGTGGCTGCGTCCTTAAGCGTATCAAATAAACCCATCGTATAAAAATCCCTTTTGTGGCTAGTAATCAACCCGATATTTAGAAACATAAAACGTTGTAACGAACTGCGTATGGTTCAGGCCTTTTCGTGTGAGTGGCTACGCGCCCCTAGTTGGACGCGACCCCATCTAATAATAGACCCTTACGGCTATGAAGGAATTCGATTCGATGCTCCGTTGCTGTATAATAGCGCTTGCCCGTTGAATAAACGTGGAGAAAAGCGTTGAAAATAGTCACCAGTAAAGCCCAAACAAAATCCGATGAATAACCTTGCAATCTTTCTGTTTGGCCAACCCCAATTTTTTGTGGATGGGGTGGAAGTAACGGCTTTTAACACGCGCAAAGATCGGGCCTTGCTGGCCTATCTAGCCGTGACGGGCACGCGACATAGCCGGGAAGCTTTGGCTGGGCTGCTCTGGCCAGAATTGCCGGAAGCCAGTGCGCGGCGCAATCTCCGCCACGCCCTCTCTCATCTCCAAAAGGTAGTCGGGCCACAATGGTTCACCCTGACGCGCGGCGTGGCGCTCACAGAGGAACATTCCTGGTCGGTCGATGTTCACGCTTTACAGTCATCCGTAAAAAAGCTTATGGCGCAAGACCTTAACGATACCGAAGCCACTGAGGCGTTCAATCAGGTGCTGCAATTATATCGGGGAGAGTTCCTGCAGGGTTTCTATCTCCAACATGCAGCGCACTTTGAGGAATGGATATTGGCGCAGCGCGAGGAATTGCGCCTCCTCATGTTGCAGGGGCTGGAAGCCCTGGTTGAACGCTGCTTGCGACAAGGGGCGTATGCCGTGGGGCTGGCCGCCACACGGCGTCTGCTCCAGTTGGAACCGTGGTCGGAGCCAGCTCATTGTCTCCAAATGCAACTGCTGGCACAAAGCGGCCGGCGCGCCGATGCATTGACCCAATACGAAGCCTGTCGCAAGATACTCGCTGCGGAACTAGGGGTCGAGCCGTTGCCGACCACGACCGCGCTCTATCATCAGATTCAGACCGGCACGTACACCTGGCTCGGCCTTCAGAGACAAGAGGCGGTGGCGGGCTCCCTAGTCCGCGAACCGCCGCCAACTGCCCAGAAGCCTGTGGTGGATAGACCAGCGATCCCGCATAACCTCCTTGCGCCGCTAGCCAAGTTTGTCGGGCGGCAGACCGAACTCGCGTTCATCAGCCAGCGGTTAGGGGCATCTGATTGTCGGCTCTTGACCATTGTGGGGCCAGGTGGCATGGGCAAGAGCTCACTCGCCCTGGCCGCGGGCCAACGTTTGCTCAACGCCGAGCGTACTGATTTTCCTGATGGGATCTTTTGGGTATCGCTGGCAGAGATAAATCCGGCAACCCCCGAGTCTGTTGCGCAAGAGGTCGCCACTGACGCAACCTCAAAGGAAGCGATTCTGCGGGCCATTACGGCGCAAATCGAGGAGCAACTTGGCGAGAGGATCACCTCTGCCGCTCAGCTCCAAATCTATTTGCGACCACGACGACTCCTGCTCATCTTGGATAACTTCGAACATCTTTTGGCAGAAGCCGCTGCTGTTGTCACGTTGCTGATCCAGGCGCCTCAAATCAAGGTGCTTATTACCTCCCGCGCCCGCCTCAATGTTCGCGGGGAAAGTGTGCTTACACTCGACCCGTTGTCGTTACCGACAAACGCTTATCGCTCGGCCACTAGCACTGCCCAGGCCAACCCAAATCAGGCCATTCAGGATGAGGTATGGCAAACCAGTGAGGCCATCGCCATGTTTGTGCAGCGCGCCCAACAGCTCGATGCCACTTTTGCCATCAATGCCGCCACTATCGGTCCTGTAGGACAGATCTGCCAACTGGTCGAGGGATTGCCCCTTGGCATCGAACTGGCCACCAGCCTATTACCATCGTTAGACTGCACAAAACTGGCCGCGGAGCTCACCAAGAGCCTCGACTTTTTGGCGGCTGATATTCATGATTTACCTCAGGAACAGCGCACGCTGCGGGCCGTTTTCGAGCGGTCATGGCGTTTGCTCTCACCCGAAGGGCAACTATTGTTGGCCAGGCTCTCGATTTTTCCTGGCTCCTTTCGTCGTGAAGCAGCCGAAGCTATTGTCGGCGCATCCATATCGTTGCTGAAGCGCCTGCTCGACCAATCGTTGGTGAGCCGAGTCATCGGGGAGGATCGTTACACCTTGCACCGCACAGTGCACGCCTTTGCCCAACAAAAACTCGAAGAGTGGCCCGAACAGATCGAAGCGCTCCACGTTCAGTATGCCCATTTTTATCTGACCTTTCTGGCGAACACGGAGCAAGGGCTTACAGGAATCGCGTATGCTGCAGCCGCGCAACAGATCCAGGTCGATCTGGATAATGTGCAGACCGCGTGGCGTCGGGCTGTAACTCACCAAATGATTACAGCGCTCAACGGCTGCTTTCACACCATCCATCTATTTTATGAACAGCAAGGATTCTATCTAGACTCTATCGCCCTTTATGAGTATGCGTTGGTTCACTTTTGGCCGATTTATGAACAACAGCATAACAGATCAGCCTCAAGCCCTGCGCTAAACTTGCTGATCGGGCGTCTACAAACCCACTTTGGTTGGTGTAATCTTCGTCTCGGACGGTTTCCTCAGGCTCTGGCTGCGTATGAGTCCGGCTGGTCGATCTTACAAAAGGAGGACAGCCCTATCGCCGCTGCTGTATGCCTTGCTCTTTGGGGAGCGTCGATAAAAATGATCGATCCGCAACAGTCCGCCAAACTTTTAGACGAGGCGCTACATTTGGCGCAAGCCAGCGGGGTGGAGTGGCTGCAAACGCTTATCGGTCAGGCATTCGGGGAAACGCTTTTTCTCTTGGGGGACTATGCGGGGGCCAAAGCGCACCTCGCCGCGGGGTATAGCCTGGCCAAGCGGCTAAATTGGCCGCGCGGCCTCACCAGTGGGGCTAAATCATTGGGGCGGGTCAACCTCTCTTATGGGTATTATCGCCAAGCTGAAGAATACCTACGCGCGGCGAGTGGTTTTGCGGGTCAACATCATCTCAAGATCCTCGGCTTAGAAAGTACGATCGCCCTAGGCGAAGCACTTCGTCTCCAGGGGCGGCTTGACGAAGCAAGATTATGCTTTGTGGAAAGCCGGCAGAAAGTCACAACGTTGGGATCAAATGAGTTCATGGCGCCGGTGCTTTGGGAAGAGGGTTGTTTAGCCGAGCAGGTTGGCGACTATCAGACGGCCAAAGCGCGCTTTACCGAAAGTTTGGCCATTGGTATTCCCATGTGGTGGTCGCATGTGTTACCCACGCTGGGTTGGGCGTTGGTCGGATTGGGCGAATGGGAAGAAGCCCAGACCTATTTCCAAAAAGCATTGACCAATGCCGACGCACAATCCCGCCTTGCCATCCGACTGGATGCCCAAGTAGGCTTGGCTTACCTGACGACCCGGCAAGTAAGCCAAGCGTGTAGTGCCGATAAAATAAACATAGCGGAGTCTGTGGCCACCGTTTTTCAGCAAGTCTACCAGCATCCAGCCGCTACGCAGGAGACCCGCAACCGGATTGCCAAACTGGCCACCGCATTAGGTATTCCGCTGGACGAGGCTACAGCATACCCGCTCAGTATGGCCGCATGAACGACACCTCGCCCACCCGATGAAAGTATGCCCAAGCGCTGCACGATCTGTTTTCGTTGGGAGCGTCCCTTATATCACTATCTTTTGCTCCGCCAATTCTCTGACCAGCATAGTCACCAGGGTGACCATGTGCGCGGCATTGTCCTCCATATAATGGGTTAACCACTGCCTGGCCTCTTCGCGTTTGCCCTCGCTGATAGCCCGTAGCGCACGGTGGGCCAAGGCATAGGCGCTGGCAAACAATTCGTCCTGGAAGGGCCGCCAGCGCGCACGGACAAAGGGCGCCCAGTGATCAGGGTTGCTCATCACCGCTCTATTTAATTGGTAAAAGAGCCACCAGGGGCTAGTATCGCTGGCGGTGGCGTCACCCTGGGTCAGCACTGGTGGCAGGTTGCCCTCCATAAAAATAGGCAGAAAGAGACTCAGACAGGGTGAGTAGAGGCTGCACCAGTAGATGGGCAGGCGTGTGCCATCGGCGCAAAGGTCGGCGACCAGGCTGGCCGCGGTACAGCTACCTTCACCGCTGGTCGTGGGGTGCATACAAATGCCTACGCCAGACTGGATGCGTGTTTGCCAGGGTTCGTGCGCGGCATGTCCATCGCCATGGTCGCTGAGCACAGCCATCATGCTCTGGGCGTTGATGGCGCCGGCGCGTTGGTTGAGCAGCGCACACGAGCGGCCGCGCCGCATCGCCCCACTTCCCTCTGTACGGCTGGTGGCGGTATAGGCGTCGGCAAAATTAAAGCGGCCGTTCTGGGGTTGCCACCCAGTTTGCTCAAGAGCAGTGTCCACGGCCGTAGGCGAATGGTGGGTCCAGTCTGTCTCGACGGAATAGACATTGCTGATGCCAAGCGGTTTTGTCACGGACTTGACCACCCACTCGTGGCCCGCGGCCTCAATTACGTATGCCTCGGTGGGATCGGCCACGATATAACCGTTATCGTACGTGCGCACACCGGCGCTGTTGGTGAATTTCCCCTGGCCATACAGGCTGATGAGGTCAGTGATCACAGCGACGGCTTCCGCTGCACTGCGGCTGCGTTCCAACCCTAAACGCAGGATTTCCATGCCAACCAGCCTCGGTTCTGTCGCTTCAGGCAATTTAGAAGGCAACGCCTCGTTGCCGATAACGACCTGATGCTCGTTGAAGCCGTGTTCATAGCCCCAGCACCAGTAGGGTCGTGAGCCAATATGGCGGTAGGTGGTAGTAACCTGGGGTACGGTTACGAACTGGCAATGCACCACGTCACCAGGTCGATACTGCTGGCGTTCATGCAGCTCAAGTGGCTGGCATTCCGTGGCCGGGCGGTCACTGTTTTTAGCAAAAATCGTCTGACGATTCTGCGTGGCGTTGCCAAGGGCAACCATCGTATCGCAGCTTAAAGGGAGCATGAGAACCTCCGGTATGAACCACTCGTTATGCACTAATTTCATAGTGGAACTATTTTGCTTGCGTGTTCATCTTTATTGGCTGGCTGTGACTCAGCTAGATTATACAACAAGGCGAGCACGAGCAAAATTAGCTACCAATGAATCCTGAAATCAGATCACTTCTTATGCCAGACAAGAAGAGAGGCGTATTCTTATTGCACTCAGGAACATGTTGGCATGTCAATCACAAAATTGCCAGTCGTTATCGACGCGGCCATTCAGCGTTGATTGAAGAGCTTGGCTAAATCAGATGCAAATCCCGCGCTTGGTTGATC
>JAPLGZ010000414.1 GCA_026389895.1 Chloroflexota bacterium
AGATTTTGCTTTGGGGGTTGCTTTACACTTGAACTACCGTCATTGCCGTTTAATTGATGGATAGCCTGTTGAATGATGGCTAGAATATCCGGAGCCAGCCGCACCCCGATTTGCCATGCCACGCCAATCACGACCAAGACGGCTACACCTTCGAGTAGCGTTGGACTCATAATAATACCTTTGATTTGGCTTCACGTCGTGGAATCTTCTGCTCGCCTGTCGATGACAAATTGATTATAACAGAGTAATCACGCTTTGCCTGTCTTGTAGCTGACGCATTGGCTGACATCTAGCAGAAAAGGAGCGCTGGCCAAGAAAAAGCCCCAATCTTCATGACTGGGGCTTGGCGGTCTTTATTCGTTGAATGGATTGTTTTAGGATGGATTTTGTTCCGCCAACAATGCTTGCACGGCGGCTTCGGTTTTGGCGTAGCCGCCTTCCCCGATTTGCAAGAGACGAATATTGCCGGCTTTGTCGATCAGATAGCGGGCTGGCCAGTAGTGATTGTTATAGGCATTCCAGGTCACGTAATTGTTGTCAATCGCCACTGGATATTCGATGCCCACTTCGGTGATTGCCGCCTGGACATTCGTCAATTCTTTCTCATAGTCAAATTCAGGGCTATGGACACCGATGATCACTAAGCCTTTGTCGGCATATTTGGTATGTAATGCCTTTAGCGAGGGTGTCACATGCTGGCAGTTGATGCAAGCAAACGTCCAAAATTCAACCATCACCACCTTGCCGCGCAGATCGGCTAATTTGAGTGGCGCGGAATTTAGCCAAACTTTGTTGTTTAATTCCGGCGCGGGGCCTTTGCTCGGTAAGCTGGCCAGCAAGGTGGTCTGCTCTGGGGTTAGCGTTGTGGTGACCTTGCTTTCTCTGGTTGGTGTGATGATAATTTGCGTACTGCTTGGCAGTTTTTCGGCGATTACCTGCGTTTTAGGCTGCACCACTTGCGGTGCGGCCTGCGCCTGTAGATTCGCTGGCATTGGCAGATCCGATGGGGCCGTGCAGCCCGCGATCACAGCGGTAAGTGTCAATAACACGGTCAATAGGGTTGCTCTAAAGTGTTGCATAAGACCTCCTTGGTCAATTGGTATAACTGGTGCCTGGAGGTCAGTCTATCACGTTTTTTGTCGCAAAACTCTTACATGTTTATTAAGCGATATGACACCATGCCTAGCCCTTTGCGGGCGCGCCATTGTCTGTTTTACTGATCAGTGGCTGCCTGTCGAGCGCGCTGGACGAATTCAAAAAACGTCGTTGGCGCGCGCCCCAACAGCCCTGTCAGCACCCGTGGATTGCCCCAAAAACCGTACTGTTCATAATACTTAAACATCTTGAGCAGCGTTGCCACTTGATAATCGCCAAGCCCCGCCTGTCGCGCCCCTTGTTCCCAAATTGCTGGCGCCATGGCCTCTGCGCGCACAGGGCGTTCTAAACCTTCGGTTAGCAGGGCGGCGACATCGGTCTGGCTCAGCACTTCCGCGCCGGCTAATTCATAGATCGCACCGTTGTGATCCGCTTCGGTCAAGACTTTGGCGGCCGCCTCGGCCACATCGCGTAAATCGACCATGCCGAGGCGCGTCGTTGTTGCATAGGGCGTACGATAAATGCCCTGTTCCCTGATCAGCGGCCAACTGGCCAGCACATTTTGCATATACGCCGCGGGTTGCAGGATCGTAAAATTTAACCCCGATTGGAATAACAATTCCTCGACGCATAACTTCTGCCAGTGGTGGGGCATCGCTGCGGTTTGTGGATGGAGCACCGAATGGTAGACAAAGCGCTTGACCCCGTTGGCCTGGGCTGCCTGGATCACATTTTGGGCAATGGCCACTTCGTCTGGTTGCATGTTGGGGCAGATATGATAGAGCAGATCGACATTGGCACAGGCTCGATGTAGAGCCGCTGGATCACGAAGATCGCCAGGCATGATCTCTTGGGCCCCGAGCTGGCGCAAATGAGCCATTAGGGTAGCTTGTCGTACGAAGCCACGCACGTATACACCCGAATTCGCCAAAGCCTGGATAATCGCTTGGCCTGTCTTTCCACTGGCGCCGGTGAGCAAAATCATGGCTGGGTCCTTTGCGTGAAGAATTTTATAAAATCGCGTTACGTGACACATTGCTGCGACCGCGCATAGCCGAATATTGAAATCTTATATCATTCGGCCCGGCCATTCACAAATCGGCCGCAGATAAACGCGACTGATTCTGTAGCATTACATTTTCACTGCTTAAAAGGATTGACACGCCTATCCTTGCATGATATATTAACGAGTGGTTAAATATGAATGAACGTTCGTTTTTATTTGTGTAAACGGTGATGATGGAACAGAAAAGCAATAAGGGTCAACAGACCCGTGAACTATTACTCGAAGCCGCCTTGCAACAGTTTGCGGCCAATGGCTATCACGGCACATCCATGCGCCAGATCGCTGAGACCGCCAATTTGGCCGTGGGCGGCATCTATAACCATTTTGCGAGTAAAGAAGAGATCCTAAAGGCTGTGATCTTGCAATACCATCCGCTCAATGTCATTGCGCCAGAATTGGCCGATGCTCAAGGCGCTTCGTTTGAAAGCTTAACGCGCGATGCCGCCCAGCGTTTTTATGCGGCGATCAAGGCTCGACCCATTTTGCTCAATATCTTCTTTATTGAATTGGTCGAGTGCAAAGGCGCACATTTGCCCGAGTTGTTCGAATCACTCCTGCCACGGGTTAGTCTATTTGCGCAGCGTTTGGTGACGTTGGACCCACGTCTGCGCCCCTTGCCCCCGCTCGTTGTGATGCGAATTTTTCTGAGTATGTTGATGGGTTTCTTTATCACCGAAACCTTGTTTGCCCAGATCCCCGGGTTGCCGCAGCAGATGGGCAACCTGGATGATTTTGTCGAAGTGCTGATGCGTGGTCTTTTATTGCCAGAGCAGTCTGGAAAGGAGTGACGATTATGGAACAAGTTAAAGTTCGGGAGAAGGCGCTATTACCGTTAGACTCACCGGCGGCTACATTGGCTTTGGTCGGTGGCAAGGGCGCGAACCTGGCCAAACTCGCGCGCCATAAATTTCCTGTGCCAGGCGGCTTTCTCGTCACGACCCAGGCTTATTGGGCCTTTATTGCCGTCAATCAATTAGACGCCTGGCTACAAGCCACCGTGAACCAGGCCAATCTGAACGAGCCGGCCTCACTCGAAATGATCTCGGCCAAGATTCGCGCCCGCTTTACTGCCGGCCGCATACCCCCTGATTTGGCCGACGATCTGCGGGCGGCTTACGCACAGTTGGGGCAGCCGCCCGTCGCCGTGCGCTCGTCGGCCACGGCGGAAGATCTGCCCGAAATGTCCTTTGCTGGCCAACAGGATACCTATCTGAATATCCTGGGTGAAGCGGAACTGTTAAAGGCTGTGGTCAATTGTTGGGGCAGTTTGTGGACGGCCCGCGCCATCGGCTATCGCGCCCGTAATGGCATCGCCCAACATGATGTTGCCTTGGCGGTGGTTGTGCAAGAAATGGTGCAGAGTGAGGCATCTGGCGTGCTCTTTACGGCCAATCCGCTAACGGGCAAACGCAGTGAAACAACCATTGACGCCACGTTGGGGCTGGGCGAAGCGCTGGTTTCTGGGCAGGTCGAGCCGGATCATTACGTGGTCGATACAGCCAGTGGTCGTCTGCTGAGCAAGACTTTAGGGGCAAAAGCACTGCTGATTCAGCGGGGGACTGGCAGCGGCACGGTGACCATTCAACAAGATGCCGCCCATCAGCAGGCCTTATCCGACGTGGCGATTGGGCAACTCGCAGCGTTGGGGCGCAAAGTGGCCGATTTTTATCAAACCCCGCAGGATATTGAATGGGCCTGGGCCGAGCATAAGCTCTATTTGTTGCAAGCGCGGCCCATTACTTCGCTTTTTCCGGTGCCAGCGGATGTGTCCCCTGACCAGTTGGATGTATTTATCTCTTTCGGTGCAATTCAAGGTGTGCTTGACCCCATTACACCCTTAGGCCGCGACGGCCTGGTCGCCATTTTTGCCGCCATGGCAAAACTCTTTGGTGTTGCGGTGACACCCGCGCAGCAAACAACCTTGGAAACTGCCGGTGAGCGCCTCTGGCCCAAGGTGACGACGTTGCTGCAAAATAAGATCGGCCGTAAGCTGATCAAGAACGCAACCAGTGTGATTGAACCCAATATCCGGCAAGCTTTGGATGAAGTTTTGCAAGCGCCTACCACCGTGGCGACCAGCTGGCCTTCACTGACCACAGCGCGCAATATCGCTACATTTCTCTTGCCCCGCCTGGCAGGGAATCTGCAAAGCTTGTTGCAGCCTGACCAAAGCCGAGTCACGTTACAACAAGAAGTTGCAATGGTTCTACAGCGTGTCGAAGCGAGGGCCGCGGCGACCAAGACTTTGTCAGAGCGGATTGCATTTTTTGAAGACACCCTCACGCGCGAGACCCACCTTGTTATCCCCTTGTTTCTGGACCGGGTTCCTGCTGGTCTTTTGATGATGAACCGCCTATTGGCCATGGCTAACCAGGCCTGGGCGGCAGATGAGCAACAAAAACAGCGGATATTGGAGATTACGCGGGGTCTACCACACAATGTGACGACCGAGATGGATCTGGTGCTTTGGTCAACGGCACAGCAGATTCGCGAAGATGCGGCGGCATTTGCCCATGTCCAAACGCATGACGCGGCCACCTTAGCCGAACAGTATCTAGCCCAGAACCTTCCCAAAGTGGCACAAGATGCGATTGCTCTCTTCCTCAAACGTTATGGCATGCGTGGCGTCGCTGAGATCGACCTCGGGCGCACCCGCTGGCGCGAAAACCCGGTCCAGGTGATGCAGATGGTGCAGAGTTATCTCCAGATCGCAGATCCAGCGTTGGCGCCCGATGCCATGTTCAGGCGTGGCGAAGCTGTGGCGCAACAAGTGATCGATGATCTGGTCGCCGTTTTGCGCCACAAGCCGGAAGGCGCTCGCCAGGCGCGCCTTGTTCGTTGGATGGCGCATCGAATGCGCGCATTGGCTGGCCTGCGCGAAAGCCCTAAGTTTTTCTTGATTCAGATGATGGGGATTGTCCGCCAGACCTTGTTGCAGAGTGGTGAAGAATTGGTGCAACAAGCGGTGTTGGACCGCCCTGATGACATTTTTTTCTTGCAGTTAGAGGAGTTAAAAGGGCTGGCCGCCGGTTATCTCATCGACTGGAAAGCATTGGTCATCGAACGTCGCGCCCTCTATGAACGTGAAAAATTACGCCGCCAAATCCCGCGAGTTTTGTTAAGTGATGGACGCGCTTTTTATGGGGGCGCACACGCTGCAACGCCCGACCAAGTTGGCGTCTTGAGTGGCACACCGGTCTCGCCGGGCATGGTAGAGGGTCTTGTCCATGTGGTCTTTGACCCCCATACCAGCCAATTAGCACCCGGTGAGATTCTCGTTTGTCCGGGCACAGATCCGGCGTGGACGCCACTTTTCCTGACTGCCGGTGGCCTGGTGATGGAAGTGGGCGGTTTGATGACGCACGGCTCGGTGGTTGCACGCGAATATGGCATCCCGGCGGTGGTCGGTGTACATGACGCCACCACGCGTCTCCAGACTGGGCAGCGCGTGCGTGTCGATGGCGCACGGGGTGAGGTTGTCGTGTTGGATGCTACGGTGTAGAATAGACCGATGTTGCGGGAGATAGCAACCTAAAGGCTTTGGCCATTTTTTACTTTAGCGACCAAAGTCTTTAGGCTGCTGATATGAATATATCTGGCTTAATTCGAAATGTGCACTGGCCGATGTTGCCTCTGCGTTGCTAGAAATTTGCTAGAGGGTGTGTGTTTGTCGATAGGCGCCGTAATATCCAAAGAAACCGGCGAATAGCGATGTAATCGCAACTAAGGTTAGCGCCCAACCAAGGTCAAGTGTTGGAAAGATCATGGATATTGCATAAGCCACGATCAGATTTACGATTAACGAGATGATACCGGCGGTCAAAGCGCCGCCGAATGGGCTGCCGGTGGTTGTTCGGGTCGTTGGTGTGTTCATTGTATTTCCCTTTCAGGTTGAAATAGGGCTATCTTGCTATCAAGCCATGCTTCTCAGCTTATCCCATATTGGGCGTGTTGCCATCGGCAAAGGTACAAGAGATAGGTATGGCTTCGGGTATATTCCAACGAAAAAGAAAAGGATGTAAAATGCACGCATGGTATGCCGATGTGCATGCGCTGACCCTGGCTCTCGTCCGGATCCCAAGCCTGACCAATAGCGCTGGTGAGAGCGACTTTGCCGCCAAACTCGCCGATTTGTTGGCGGCCTGGCCCTATTTTCAAAGGCAACCCACGCAGTTGCGTCGGCTGTCCACGTTGAATGATCTGCATCAACGCGAGAATCTCTTTGCCTTGGTGCGCGGCGCAACCCCGCAGACGATTGTGCTCGCCGGCCATTACGATGTGGTTAGTATTGAGAATTATGGCGCCTTACAGCCGTGGGCCTACGACCCCGAGGCGTTGTTGCCGCGCCTGATCGCCGAGTTGGAACAGCATGCCCAGCCCGCCGACGCGCAGGCATTGGCCGACTTGAAGTCAGGTGACTTTCTGCCGGGGCGCGGGGCGCTCGATATGAAGAGTGGCTTAGCGGCTGGTTTGGCTGTGTTGCGCCATGCGGCCCTGCAAGCCGAGCCTTTGCGCTACAATTTACTCTTCGTCGCCACGCCCGATGAGGAACAGGCGTCCCATGGCATGCGTTCGTCCGTGCAACAATTGCCGCTATTGGCGGCTGAATGGGGTCTAGCCTTAGTGGCGGCCATCAATTTGGATTCTGGCGTCGATGTGGGCGATGGTGGCCAGGGGCAGACGGTCTTTATGGGCAGCGTGGGCAAATTGCTGCCAGCGGTCTATGTTGTGGGGCGTGAGACACACGCCGGCGCGCCCTTTACGGGTGTCAATGCGACGCTGATGGCCGCTGCGATTACGCAACGGATTGAATGTAACGTGGCCTTGACCGACACTGTGGCCGGTGAGACCAGCCCGCCGCCGGTCTGCCTCAAACAGATCGACCTCAAAAATTATTACGATGTCACGACGCCCACCGCAGCCTGGTGCTATTATAATCTGCTCTCGCATGGGCGTTCGGCCAGCGCCGCGCTTCAACTGTTTGCCAACGAGGTTCGCGCGGCGATGGCGGAGACGTTGGCCATGTTGCGCGAGCGGGCTAGCCAATACAGCGCCCATATTGGGCGTTCCGTGACGCTGCCAGAGATGAAGCCACTTCTCTTGACGTTTGCCCAATTGTACGAACAGGCCCAACAGCGTAATGCTACCGCCGTGGCAATCGCCCTCGCCGCCGTGCAACAGGCGTTTGCCACCGATCCCACTATCGATCTGCCGCTCTATAGCAGCAAGGTCTTTGCCGCACTCTGGCAGTGTAGTGGTCTAACCGGGCCGGCAGCCATCGTGGGCTTTGCTTCGGTCCATTATCCCGCCGCCCATGTGGGCGCCACCACCGCAGGCGAACGCCAGTTGCGCCAGGTGATAGAGCGCCAAGCCGTGGCCGTGGCGCGCGATTTCAATACGCCTGTTACACTCCATCCCTTCTTCCCGGGCATTTCGGATATGAGCTTCTTGGGTGGAAATTTACCAGCCGCCGACGCCGCCCTGGTCAATGCCAACACACCAACGCGGCCCGTTGTGGCAGAGGGCGGCCTGCCGATCACCTCGCTCAATCTACCCGCGGTGAATATTGGCCCATGGGGCCGCGATTATCATCGGCGCGCCGAACGTGTCTATATGCCATATTCATTTACGGTCGTGCCAGAACTGATCTGGCGGATCGTCAATGATTTGTGATGATTTATGGGCGAGGGTTGGCGCCAACCCTCGCCCATCCTGAAGGAGGCACGGCATAATTACAAATAGTTTTATCCATCCCCCTTTACCCAGGCCACCAACTGCTGTTGTGAAGCCTCCGTCGCGAAATAACTAAAGTGATCGCAGGGCACTTCTTTGGTCTTCAATAAGTTGGCAGGATAATGGCCGTTGCGCACGCCTAGCATACTTTTGACATTGATCACCTTATCATTCTCTTCGGCGAAGATTAAATCGAGCCCTACATCGACCCCTTGCATCACTTTTTGGCATAGTCGATCCCACGCATTTTTGGCACTGGGGGTCAGCTTGTTATCGCCAGCCAGGATGAAATACGCGGTTTTGACCGGCTTGGTCGTGGTATTGAGTTCCTTGATAATTTGCGAACCCGGTTGCAAGTCGCCGATCCCGATGGCGTCTTCGCTAATTTTGTTGAGCACCCAACCGGTCAGCAACGTGGGCGAAATTGACCCGCTTTGATTGAGCAAAAGTGTTGCCAGCCAGGGGACGAGTCTTTTGGCATCCGCCAGACGCGTGCCCTGATTGGGTGGGCCGGCCAGGAAGCAGCGATCTACAAATGCGTCCCCACCCCAGATTTCCACCAGACAACGGGTGACGAGGGTGCCCATGCTGTGGGCAAAAATGTCTAGTGTGTAGCCATCTTGGTCACTGAAGCCTACCTCGCGCAGCAGATTGGCCAGCAGGTTGGCATTTTCGCTGATGGGGGTGTTGAAGCTTTCGTAGTTAAATGCCAACACATGATCATAGTGAACGCCGTGAGC
>JAPLGZ010000489.1 GCA_026389895.1 Chloroflexota bacterium
GATAAAGGTAGGCCAATCGCCACTTTCCGCGGTCGGCACCAATCCTAAATGGCGTTCGGGCAGGCGCAGCGCCGGGTTGCGTTGTAGCCAGCCAAAACATGGTTTACCCGTGGCCGCGGTGATGGCGGTTGCGACACCCTCCCCGTGACCAGTGCTGGCGACATTATTAGCGATATAACCGATAATCTTGACCGCAGGGTCAAACTGTTGCATACCCAGGGCAACCGCGCCAATCGTGCGCGCGACCTTGGCCGCGTCGAGCACCACCACAACCGATGCGCCCAGTTGCTTGGCAATTTCCGCCGTGCTGCCTTCCTCACTGTCGTAGCGCGCCCCGTCATAAAGCCCCATCACGCCTTCGATCACGGCGCAACTGGCATCATGCGTCGCGCGGGCAAAGAGGTTTTGGTACGCCGCGCCGGGCAGCATCCACGAATCCAAATTGCGACACGGGCGTCCGGCGGCCAGTGTATGATAGCTGGGATCGATATAATCTGGCCCGACCTTAAAGGGCTGCACCCGTTCACCGCGCGCCCGCAGGGCAGCAATCAGGCCAGCGGTGATTGTAGTCTTGCCGCAACCGCTATGCGGCGCGCCGATCACAATGGTCTTCATGCGGTTACACTTTGTGCTATTTTTGCCGTGTAACCACGGGGCGTCGCCAAATGCGCACCTAGACGGACAGTCTGACTGTTGCCGACAATCACCAGCGTCATCATGTCCACCTGCTCGACATCTAATTCACCCAACGTTGTCAGCGTAATCTGCTCGGCGGGCCGCATAAGATGGCGCGCAATCGCAACAGGGGTGGCGGCGCTGCGCTGGGTTAATAAAATCCGGCGCGCCTCCGCCAGTTGCCAGTGCCGACCCGCGCTGCGGGGATTATAGAAACCGATCACAAAATCGCCTACGGCCGCCGCCTCTACACGCCGGGCAATGATCGGCCATTCGGTGTGCAGATCACTCAAGCTGATCGTGCAGAAATCATGGGCAATCAGTGCACCCAGGCGCGCGGCAGCCGCTTGCAGCGCGCTGATGCCAGGGATGACTTCCACGGTTGGCACAGAACCAGTTGTCCAACCCCGATTCGCCAACGCCTCAAAGACCGGCCCGGCCATCGCATAAACGCCAGCATCACCACTGGAGACCAACGCCACCCGCTGGCCGCGCGCGGCCAGATCAATCGCAAGATTGGCCCGTGCCATCTCTTCGCCCAGTTCGCTGTCAACGATCTGCTGATGGGGTGCCAACAAATCACGGATCAGGCCAACGTAGAAGCGATAACCGACGATCACATCGGCGGCTTGGAGCGCGGCGCGTGCGGCGGGGGCCAGATAATTTAGATCGCCCGGCCCCAGGCTCACAATGGTGAGTTGGCCCTGGGCTTTTTTTGAATCTGTCACCGTTCTGTTCCTTTCCTTCAAGCATAATAACCAAGCAACCCCACCCGCGCCCAAGGGGCTCCCGCTCCCCTGGTAAGGGAGGGAACTGTTTGGGGGACAGAGTGAGTTGCTTCGACTATCCCTGATCGGTCCCCTCCCTTACCAGGGGAGGGTTAGGGGGGGTTGCCCTTATCTCTCTAATCACTACCCCTTAGCCGCGCCACCGCCACCGTGACACCTTCAAACGCGCGTTTCTGCACCAGCAATGCTTCCACGCCAGCGGCCAGCATGGCGCACGGTTCCGCAACACCGGGCAAGCCCAATTTCACCTGCGCCGCCGATGGGCTAAGCGTCACCCGTTGCGCCAATGCCTGAATCTCGGCCTCTTCATAGATGCGTAGTGGCAAATGTTGCGCTTCGACAAACGCCAACAATCCGGGCTCTTCGGCTTTTAGGCGGACGGTGGCAACGGCGGCGAGCGCGCCAAAAGCCAAACCAGCGTCACGCAAGGTGGTCTGCACAGCCTGTTCGATCTGTTCGCCGCTCACCCCGCGCTGGCAACCGATGCCGACAACTAAGGTGTGCGGGCGCAAGAGCACAGTCTGCGTTAGATCGAGGATTTCTAAACGGTCACTTAGCACAATCGCGGGCCCCGCGCCTAGCGTTTCGGGTTGCGCGACCCACTGCCAATTGGTCGCGATTTGGCGCAATGGCGCGTCATCCTGGCCAGGTGCCGTGTAGACCTGTACAGGTTCATCATTGACCACGGCGGCCATGACCCGTGTCAGCGCGCTTTCTGGTTCAACTGACCAACCGGCCTCCTGCGCCAGCAGATCAAGCGCCACTTTGCCCTGCACCTCGCTGGCGGTGGTGATTACCGCTTGCCCACCGGTGATCCGCGCCACCTGGCGCGCCAACGCATTCGCGCCACCCAAGTGCCCACTCAACATACTGACGACAAATTGGCCCTGTTCATCAAGCGCCAGCACCGCTGGATCGTGCGTCTTATCCTGCGCCAACGGGCCAATCGCGCGCACGGCAATCGCCACCGGCGCGACAAAAATCAAGGCCTTGCTGTGCGACCAAGCCTGCCGCGCCGCGTCAAGCACCGAGCCGGCATAGGCCGTTTCGCCCGTTTCTGCAAACCGTGCAGGCAACAGGGCCTGGCCACCAATGGCGGCAGCGATGCGCCGGGCCAACGTTGATCCCGCGGCGGTGACAGCCAGTAGGATAATGTCTGCACTGGGCGCAATTGGCGATGTTTCAGGGGTAGCGGTAACCGGCGTTGGCCGCGCGTCTACCTGTGGCGTATGCTATTGGGTGCGGAAACGATGGCGGTAATTGGCGGTATAAAGCTTCGAGCGCACATCGCCAGCAGCCAGCGCCGGGCTGATCAAGATCAAGGCCTGGCGTGTGAAACCGGCCTGGCGCACGGTCTCGGCCAGTTTATCTAATGTGCATTGCACGATCTGCTCATCCGGCCAGCTAATGCGGTGCAAGACCGCCACCGGCGTTTCGGGGGCATAGCCGGTGAGCAAGGTCTCCTGCACCTGGCGCGCTTTGGTAATACTCAAAAAGAGCGCCAGGCTCGCGCCATGCGCGGCCAGGCCCGCCAATTCCTCGCGCTCGGGCACGCTCGACGCCCGCCCACTGATGCGCGTGCAGATGACAGTCTGGGTCAATTCGGGAATGGTCAGCTCTACACCCAGCGCCGCCGCCGCCGCAAAGACCGCCGAGACACCAGGCACGATTGCATAGGCAATTTCACGTTCACGCAGACGCACCATCTGTTCGTGGATCGCGCCATAGAGTGCCGGATCGCCACTGTGGACACGGGCGACCAATTTACCCTGCTGCGCGGCGTCGATCATCAACGGCATAATCTGGTCAAGATGCAGATCGGCGGTGGGTACAATTTGCGCGCCAGGTTTGGCCCACTGGACAATCTCGGCCATCACCAGCGAATCGGCATAGAGAATCAGGTCGGCGCGGGCGATCAACTGCTGGCCGCGCAGCGTGATCAGATCAGGCGCGCCCGGTCCGGCGCCGATAAAATAAAGAAGTGGTGATGAATTCATTGGTGGGTAATCCTCGTATGGTGCTTTAGCATTTAATTATTCTCATATCTAATGAGTGATAAGTAACGAGTGAAAAAGGTCATCTGATCTCATTTATCACTTATCTGGCGACAGTTGTAGGGGCATGCGGTCGGCGGCGGAACCAATTATTTTTGCCTTTTGATCACCCTTCGCCGTCGATTGCGTGCCCCTACAACGTGCGATGTAGCTGCGTAACATGAGCCACTCGTCACGCATCACGCATCACTCTTTTCTTAACAATCGCCAGCGAAAAATAGGTCAACGCCTCATCCGGCAGGGTTTCCAATCCTTGCCAGAGCCGCTGATCGGCAAACCCAACCCGCTCGGCCACCAACACCTGGTCCGCTCGACCGGCGGCTAGCAACGCCGCCTTCAAACGCGGCAGCGCCGCACCGGCCTTGAGCAACACCAAGGTGTCAAACTGATCTAGCAGCGCGATGACAGAGGCAAGATCATCTTCATATAGGGCGGGCAAGATGGCAACCCGTTCGTTGCCAATCACCAAAGGGATCCCCGCCGCGGCGGCTGCGGCGCTATAGGAATTCACGCCGGGCACGATTTCGATCAGCAGATCTGGCCGCTGCGTCTGCAGCGCGGCCGCTAGATAGGTAAACGTGCCATACAACGAAGGATCGCCGAGCACCAGATAAACAGCTTCGCCAGCGGTAGGCAGCGCTTGTGCCATTAGTGTAGCGGCGGCTTCCCAGGCCGCAACCATATGCACCGGATCGGTGGCCATGACCAGCGGCAATTCGACAATGCATTGCCGCGCCAGATCCAGATATTCACCCGCGATCTGATGGGCAATGCTCTGCTGACGATCTCGGCTGCGCGGCACAAAAATAAGTTGTGCGGCCTGGATGCGGCGTAGCCCTTTTAAGGTGATCAATTCGGGATCGCCAGGCCCCATGCCGACAACGGTGAGCTTGACCAGTTTATTCATCTTCAATCCGCTCCGGTGTATCTTGTAGCTCGGCATCTGAACGGGCTATCCGCTGCACGAAAGGCTCTTGCGCCTCTGCGTGCGGCTCAGCATGGCGTGTTCTGGCCGCCCGCGCCAGGATCGCGCCGTCAAAATCGACGAGGATCACCTCCACGTCCATGCGCCCTTGGACAAAGGCGAAACAGTTGTCGAGGGCAATTTCTGTCAAGCGCGGAAAGGCCCCTTCCAAACCGTTGGCCAGGCAGATTTCCATAAAGTGACGCGCAGTGTTGGCATGGCGAATCTCTGCTACGATCGCTGGGTCAGCGCCCAACGTGGTCGCCACATCGGCGAGAAAGAGCATATCCACCTGGTTGCCGGCCACATGGGTCACAAAATGGCCTTGGGCGGTCTTGACCAGTTTGCCAATCATCGCCACAAAAACGACGCTTTCGACCCCACAACGCAGACAGGTTTTCAGCCCGTCGCCGGTAAAAACACTGACTTCGACAAACGCCACCTTGGGCAATTCGGGAAAGATCGCCATCGCGAACCGTTCTGAGCGCCCGCCAGTCGCCAACACCACTTTCTGCACCGAATTAGACGATCCCATCTCCACGGCTTGGATCACGCTGGCACGCCAGGCCGCGGTGGAATAGGGATAGACAATGCCAGTCGTGCCCAGAATGCTGATGCCACCGATAATACCCAGCCGCGGATTGAGCGTCTGTTTGGCTAGGGCTTCGCCTTCCGGCACTTCGATAGTGACATCAACACCGATCGGCGGTTGCGCCACCGTCGCCAGCGCATCCAGCACATTTTCGGTAATCTGCTGGCGCGGCACCGGGTTGATGGCCGGTTCGCCCACCGGCAACCCCAAGCCAGGCAACGTGACAACGCCCACGCCCACGCCGCCGTGCAAATGGACACCCCACTCGCTACTCCACCGCACGCTGGCCGAGATCAGCGCGCCATGTGTCACATCCGGGTCGTCGCCCGCATCTTTGACAATACAACAGGTGGCTGATTCGGCGGTTAGTTGCCATTCCACAGGGATAAAGCTGGCCGTCTCCCCAATCGGCAACGTGATCGTCACGCTGGCCACAGGCGCGCCTTGCAACAGCGCTAACGTCGCAGCCTTGGCCGCGGCCGCCGCACAACTGCCGGTCGTAAAACCAGTGCGCGTCCCTTGGCGATTGCGTGGCGGCACCGGATAGGCATGGGTTGGCATGGGTTACTCCTCGAATCCGACAAAACCGGGCGCCGACGGATCGGGGGTAAACCAGGCCAACGCTGGCCCCAGCGCGGCCACCGCACCGATCACGATCACCGCCGGATGGGTGATTCTATGGCTGGCGATCACGGCGGGCAGGGTCGCGACGGTTGCTTGGACGGCGCGCTGTTGCCCAGTTGTGCCTTCACTCACCACGGCAGCGGGGGTCTGACCGTCTTGTCCAGCATGGATCAGCGCGGCGCAGATCGCGGCGATATTGTTTACGCCCATCAAAATCACCAGTGTAGGAATGCGGGCTAATGCATGCCAATCCGTGCTGTTACCAGGCTTGCCCGGCGCTTCGTGGCCGGTCACGACGGCAAACGCGGTCGAGATGCCGCGTTGGGTCAACGGAATACCCGCGTAAGCTGGCGCCGCAATGGCCAAACTGACGCCCGGCACAATTTCAAAGGGTAGTCCGGCTTGACGCAGGGCGAGCGCCTCTTCACCGCCGCGGCCAAAGACAAATGGATCGCCACCTTTCAAGCGGACAACCCGTTGACCAGCACGCGTTCGCTCTACCAACGTCTGATTGATCATCGTTTGGGGCATCGCCACACAGCCCGGCTGCTTGCCGACAAAGATCCATTCGGCCTGGGGTGCTTCGTCCAGCAAATCGCGCGCCACCAAGTGATCATAGAGCACAACCTCTGCCTGTTGCAGCAAGCGCAGGCCGCGCACCGTGATCAGATCGGCGCGACCAGGTCCTGCGCCAACAATATAGGTAATACCGTTCATGGTTCCTCTTTTAAACGTGCTTCCGAAAGATAGGGATCGGCTTTTACGTGATAAGTGATAAGTGATGAGTGATGAGTGAAACTTGAATTTCACTCATCACTTATCACGTAAAACGGCCAACTTACAGGCAAACAGATTGCACCGCATCACCCACCTTACGCCAGGTTATGACAAAGACCGGATTATAGGCTTCGAGCCGCGTCAACGTCAATATTGGCACAACGCGGCTGATCTGCACTTGGACAATCTGCGCTGTGGGCAACAAGCGCTGGGCTTCATGTAGATGCTCTAGGGTAGCCAAATTAATTACCAATCGGCCCTGCGGATGAAGGCGCTGTTGGGCAAGTTCAATCAAGGCCGCCAACTGTCCGCCACTGCCACCAATGAATATGGCCTGCGGATCGGGCCAACTGACGCAATTTTCCGGTGCAGTGCCTCGTTGGGCCTGCAAATTCGGGGCAGGCCAACGGCGCAGATTTTCTTGCAAATGCGCCAACATCGGCGCGCGCTGCTCAATCGCATAGACGCGGGCCGTTGGTTGGCTGCGTGCGGCCTCGATACCGACAGAGCCGCTGCCCGCGCCAATGTCCCATAACACCTCACCTGGCCCCAACGCCAGTTCGGCCAGACTGAGCAGGCGCACCTCACGTTTGGTAATTTGGCCGGCGTTGGTGGCAAACGCTTCGTCGGGCAGGCCGGGGGCAATCGCCTGACGGGGGGTGCGGTTCCAGACGATCACAACATTTAAGGCCGCAAACTGTCCCGCCGCCATCCACGATAAGTGGCCGCGCTGGATGCGTTGTGCTGGGCTTCCCAAATTTTCACAGACCGCGCATGGCGTCTCCGCGGCCAAGCCAGCCTGCATCAACGCCGAGGCAATCGCCGCCGGGTTATTCAGCGGATCGGTCAGGATCGCCGCTTTGGACGCGCCGCACGTCTGCGCAATGACCGCGTCCAACGGCCGGCCGTGCGCGCTGAGCAACAGCGCATCACTCCACGGTTCGCCCAAGGCGGCAAAAGCTAGTTGGGCCGCGGTGGGTGCGGGAATTATTTCCATCTGGTCGGCAGAAAAATGGCGTCGCAACGTCGCGCCCAGGCCATACCAGAGCGGATCTCCAGAAGCCAACACGACGACGCGTTCACTGTGGCGCATACTTTGTTCAATACGCGCAAGCATGGCGTCCATGTTATTGGTCACGGCAAATGTTTCACCGGCGAACTCAGCAAAATACCCCAAATGGCGCGCACCGCCGATGAGCAGGTGGGCGGCTAACACCCGTTGCTGTAGGGCCAAGGGCAAATCTGTCCGACCAGCGGCGCTCAGGCCGAGCACTAGAATTTTGGACATCGTTTAATCAACATCCTCCGGCGCGCCGCCGGCGGCCAGACGCAGCAACGCATTGACAATGGCCACGGCCACCGGCGAACCACCTTTGTAGCCGGTGGTTACGATCCAGGGCGTCACGGTTTGCGCCATCAACGCTTGTTTGCTCTCTACCGTGCCCACAAAACCGACCGGAACGCCGATCACCAGTGCGGGTCGCAATCCAGCTTCGATCAAACGCAGAATTTCGAGCAAAGCGGTAGGCGCGTTGCCAATTACGATCATACTGCCTGCCAGCAAACCCCGTTCGGCAGCCAAACGCATGGCGGCGGCGCTGCGCGTCAGCCCCAGTTCCGTGGCGTAAGTACGCGTCTCCGGCTCGGCGACAAAACAATACAAATCGCCCCCGAACGCAGCCAGTCTCGGCGCGCTGATCCCAACGCGCACCATGTTGACATCGACCACGACATGGCAACCTTGTTGCAGAGCGGCGCGGCCCGCCTCCAGGGCATCAGGGGAAAGTTGCAACAACTGGGCAAATTCAAAGTCGGCCGTGCTATGGATCACACGCTCAACCACGGCGGCGTGTGCGGCGGGGAAGACTGCGCCCTGCGCGGCCAGTTGGCGGCGAATGATCGCAAATGACTGTTGTGCAATTTCAGCGGGTGCTAATCCAGTGGCTTGCATTGGTTATCCTCGCGTTTGGCGCTGGCCGCGCAGATGTTCTTGCCAGTAATGATGGGTTTTGGCCAGCGCCGTCACCACATTTTTGATCTCTTGCTCTAGCTGAAAATGGGGGCCAGCAGGCAAGAAAAGAATATTTTCTTCACGGCGCACGCTCACATTTTCCACAACAATCGCCCGCAACAGCCAGATCGCCATCTCATCAGTATAACAGCGCACGCCGATCCAGCCAGGCGCGGCGCTCAGTTGGGTTTGCAGCCCCGTGGTCATCTGGATCGCGCGGGTCAATTCGGCCAGCACGCGCTGATAGTTCGCTGGGTCGGCGGTAGTTGCCGATGGCAACACGGGCTCTAACAATGCGCCCCGATGCGGCGGGCCACCGGCAAGCGCCAGTTCACAAAAAGGGCTGTCCGTTTCCTCGGTGTCCCAGAGTTGATCCCAGGCCACGCGGCCTTCCGCGTCATAACGCAATGGCGCAGCCACCATCGGCGCAGCACTGACGCCGTTGCCATTCTGATAGCGCGGTGGCAGCAACGCCGCCACGCCGCGCAGGCCGTGATTGTGATCCGATTCCTGCGGCAAATTTACCTCTTGCTCAAAACCGCGCAAACGATGCCGATACTTGCAGACATCACAGTTCATCGTCGCCACCCCCGCGACCACTTGTTCATAGCGATAAGCCGCCGCCTCCACCAGATGCTCACTCACCCCGAGCGGGGAACCGAGGAGCAGTTCTGTGGCAGGACACGCGGCCTGCATCCGGTGTAAACGCTCGGCGATCCGCGTGGCGATCCGACCACTGAAGAGCAGATAGGGTAACACGATAATCCGTCGCGCGCCCAGCTTGGCACAGCGCTCCACCATCAATTCGATGCGCGGGGTGGTCAAATCGTAAAAGGCCACCTCCACCCAGCCATAGGGGCGGCCTTCATAGAGCAGGCGGGCAATCTTGCTCACCTCCGAGTTGCTATCTGGGTCGCGACTGCCACGTCCCACCACGATGATGGCAGTCTCGGCCAACGATACAGGCGGAACAGTTGCCAACAGTTGGTCGATGTTATAGGCCAGCGCGTTCACAATATGGGGTTGGACGCCCAGCGGCACACCATAACGAAACTCCGTGGCCGGCCATTGCGCTTTCGCCCAGTTCAAAATTGTCGGCACATCGTTCTTCTGATGGGTGGCCGCGCCCAAAAAGAGTGGCAAAGCAATCACCCGTTGCGCGCCGGCCTCGACACAGGCGCGCAAACCGTCCACGATGGGCGGTGCGGCAAATTCCAGAAAACAACTTTGCACGGGTCGCGCCAGCCGCTGCGCCAGTTGTTGCGCAAAATGCTGGTAGTCGGCCACCGCCAGCGCATCTTGGCTGCCGTGGCCAATGAGAAGGACATGCTCGGTCGGTTGATGATTGGTTAGTTGCATTTGATCCATTTCCTGTAACGGCGAGAAAGCCTCACCCCCTACGCCCTATGGGCGTCCCCTCTCCTGAACGAAAAAGCCGTTTCAGAAGAGGGGGCGCTTCAACGGCTGCTTGCCTGAGGGTCTTCTGACTCTGCCTTTTGATTCGGGAGACCGTACTGTGGGTGAGGATCGCCCTATTACTACGCTGGATACCGCCGCTACGCGATGCCAGCCCCCAGGCACGTGAACAATATAAAATCAGCGAAGACCGCGATGCGCTGATCTGGGATCCAGAAGAATCTGAAGTCACTCAACATCCACCGAATGAATTCGGTGTCTGCTACACAAAACCTGTTGAAACAGGTTAAGGCAAGGACTCCTAACCTGTTTCAACAGGTTTGTTGTATCAGGCGGTGAATTCATTCACTGCCACCGGCCTCATTGACCCATTTGCCTGCTCAACAATTCCTGTAACCCCACCTGCTGGGCGGCCTTGAGCAATTCCAGATCAGCCAGATCCGGATCTTGCCACATGCCGCGATCAACGGCTTCCAACAGGCGGTCA
>JAPLGZ010000633.1 GCA_026389895.1 Chloroflexota bacterium
CATGTCGGACATCTTGCACATGCTAAATTATCAGGTCTTAATGGCAAACAATGGTCAGGACGCCTTGAAGCTCTTTGAGAAACACATGAGCACCATCGCGCTTGTTTTAAGCGATCTGGTCATGCCATTGATGGATGGGCGAAACCTCTTTCACCATCTGAAAAAGCAACAGGCCGATGTGAAAATGATCATGATGACCGGTTATCCTTATACGGAGAAAGATCAGGATCTAATGCGCCAAGGCATCGCGGCGTGGTTGCTAAAACCTTTTAAGGTAGAACAAGTCGCCAAGACCATCCACCAGATATTGGCGTATAGAAAGTAGTGCGTGAGGGTGGCTGTTCACTGACTTAAGGACTTTTCTTAACAAAGAAATCCGTCATCGGCTTGGTACAATCACAGCCGGCATAGCCCAGCAAAGGCAACCCCCATGCTTCTTCAACTGTGCGCAAAAACGAATAATGACTATAGGCTACGCTGGATACAAACCCCGGCTGCACGAGTGGCGAGATCACTAAGGTTACGACTTGACCGCCAACCGCTACGGTACAACAACCTTTGTCCCCTTTGCCTTCGTCATAGGTGATAAACAATACCCCGCCCTTTTGCCAGGCTGGTGAGGCTAAAATTTTCGGCACCCAGATCTGCAACCATTGATCGCCGGTTTTGATCGGGCAATCATGTGTGTCGTTGCACAGATTCGGCGTGATCCAGACAAAATCTGGCACGGTATTCGCTTGAAGATCGGGTTCAAGTTGGGTCAAAGGCACAATCTTATTGCAGCGCGCCGGGTCCTTGCGAATGTTATCGTAATAAATAAATGGGTTGTGTTTTTGTTTATACAACGGCAAGGCGTCACCCACAAAGCAGGGGGCAGGCATGGATTCCATGTAGCCTTTCCAAGAATGCCCTTTGACCTCTAGTTGTGCGGCTAGATTATCTTGGTTGACAAAGCAATCAATGCAGTCGTGCTCAATGCCAAAGGTATCGCCGCCCGTCATGGCCATATAGTTGGGCAGACTTGGATGCCGAATGCCGTAGAAATTGTCGGCACTGGCATATTGCGCCGCTAGCTTTGTCAGATAGGGCGCATCGGGATTGTTGTCCAGGGCATCTTCATCTTTATTTTCCATGACGATGATGAAGATATGACTGAACGCTGGCAACGTTGATGTAATGGCCGGTCGTGTTGCTGTGGTCATTGGGCCAGTGGCTATGGTGCTTCCACCCGTGTTGTTATTGTTCTTCGTCCCAAATATGGAAGCGCTACACGCCATCAAGCCGATGCCGATGAGCCCCAGTGCCAGCAGCATGATCGCAATACGATTGAAGCGAACGAATTTTCCGTTTTTCAGCCCTAAAGAACGGATCCTCACTTCTAAAAATCTTACAATTGGCATAATATCCTTCTCGTCGGTCAAATAACTACGTTATGTTACGCAAGCCATAGGAAAAAGCGGTTACCTAGAGAAAAATACACGGGTCGCTTTAATGTTCCTTCGTCTACCGTGTGTAACGTTTTTGCCTGCGTAACGCCTTTATTTTTTACCATAGCCAGGCCTAAGCCTGACGCCGGTGGAGCAAAGTTGGCTGTAAGCTGAACTAAGCCATCTATGAATTGTTGTTTGTATAACCGCGATTCTAGCAGATGGAGATGAAAGGGTAATGAAGCCTGGCCTATATCGGAAGGCAGACGGTGAAAATCGTCCCCACCTGCAGGGTGCTGCTGACTTCGATTGTTCCGCCGTGGGCGCGGGCAATATCGAGGGCGATCGCTAATCCCAGGCCTGCCCCGCGTGATGCGCGTGCTTTGTCCACCCGGTAAAAGCGGTCGAAGAGATGCGGCAAATGTTCACGAGAAATACCAATGCCAGTGTCGCTGATCTTCACTTCAAGCCGCGTGGCCGTGGCCTGCGCCGTGATAACAATTGACCCTTGTTCCGTATACTGCACGGCATTATCCAACAGATTTACAAACAGACGAATAAGGCCATCACTATCACCCGAGAAGGTTAGTACCGTGGGCACCTCACATTTCAGGGTGAGGTTTTTGGCTTCGGCTAACGGGCTTAGCGAATCCGCAACGTCACAAAGCAAAGCCGCCAGGTCAATCGGCTCACGAAGCAGCGCGACAGGCTGATAGCCGCGCGCCACCTGGAGCAGATTCTCCACCAGGGTTCGTAAGCGGTCGGTCTCTTCCGAAAGATCGCTCAATGCCTGCTCATAATCTTCTGGGGTGCGTCGCTCTGTGCGCATGACGCTTAGAATGGCCTGCATGGCAGTCAAAGGCGTTCGCAACTCGTGAGAGGCATCCGCTGTAAATTGGCGTTCGCGCTGAAAAGAATCACCCAGGCGGGCTAACATCTCATCAAAGGTGGTCACTAAGCGTCCCACTTCATCGTTGGTGGCTGGCAGATTGAGGCGCGCCGACAAATCTTCGGCAGAAATCCGGTGTGCGGTACGCGTAATATGATCGATCGGCGCCAGGGCGCGAGTCACTAAAAAATATCCCCCCACGGCCCCGATTGTGACCATGGTGATGCCACCAGCCAGTAACGCCTGGAACAGACGGAGCATGGTTTTGCTGACATCCTCCATGCTTTGCGCCACCTGGATGATGCCAACAAGTTGGTTGTCGGTGACAATGGGCGTGGTATAAACGCGTACTGGCCAGGTCTGATCGACATTTTGCAAGGTGTCAAAATCGGTGTCCTGTTTTTGGGCTTTCCGAAGACTCTCTGCCGTTAGTGGCAGTTTGGGATAAGCACCCAGGGCCCGCAAAATATGCCCTTCGGGGTCTAACAGCCGAATGGCTAAATCATGTTTGACCAAACTGGCTTGCGTCGAACTGGCTGGGATATCATCCGAAAAATTAAGGTGATCATCCTTGACGCTGATCGTGGCAATGGCCTGCGAGGCGCTCAGCCGTAACGAATCATCAATCGAATCCGATAGATCATCACTAAGGCGGTGATAGACATAGGCGCCAAAGGCCACGAGTAATAAAAATAGCCAAACCGCGACCCACAGGGCAAACCGTAGGCGTAATGTGCTAAAGCGTTTCATTATCGCCTTCAACCGATAGGCGATACCCTGCCCCGCGAATGGTATGAATTAGCTTCACCGGAAAAGCATCATCGATCTTGCGCCGCAAATTGCGAATGTAAACATCCACCACGTTAGATTGATTGAAGACTTCATAATTCCAAACATGCTCGGCAATCAACGTGCGCGTCAGTACACGCCCCGTTGCATGCAGCAAACATTCCAAAATGGCATATTCTTTGCTTGTGAGCTCAATCACGCGGCCACCGCGCTTGACACAGTGGCTGCTGGTGTCCATGGTCAGGTCGGCCACACTAAAGACGGCTGACTTCGGCGCATCGGCTGCCCGCCGAGTGAGTGCGCGCAGCCGGGCCAATAGTTCTTTTAGCGCAAATGGTTTAACAAGGTAATCATCGGCCCCGGCATCCAGGCCCGCCACGCGATCGTCGATGCCATCGCGCGCCGTCAACATGAGCACTGGCATGCGCATGCCGCGTTTGCGGAGCTCTCGACAAACCGAAATACCGTCTAATTCGGGCAGCAGAATATCCAATATAATCAGATCATAGGGTGCACTAGCTGCCCAATCTAACGCTTCGCGCCCCGTGAAGGCCGCATCCACGGCATAACCTTGTTCTTCTAAACCGCGCTTAAGATAGCTGGAAATTTTACGTTCGTCTTCGACAATAAGAATGCGCATAGAAAAAACTCCCTTCGTGTAGGAAGGGAGTTTAACATACAAAGATGAAGTTTAGATGAAGAAAAGCTTGCAACACGCTGACACAAGATCTGTCGCCCAGTCGGGGCGACAGATCTTATCATCGGCTCGTAATTTACAGCGCGGCGGTCGGCAAGAGTTCGACGGTCTCTTCACCACCACACCAGACGCCTTGTTCTGTGCTGAGCAGCACCAACGCCGGCTTCGTGTCTGGCACTTGGGTCCACTGCTCGCCATCTTGGGAGAGCCAGAGGCCGTTTTCGTCACTAAGCACCCAGCCGTTGGCCGTGGCTGTCAAGGCGTCCACGCGTTGCGGGCCGTTGGTCACAGGTGCAAATGTACGCCCACCATCGTTAGAACGCCATAATCCCTGCGTCTCTGTGCCTGCGAGGACAATGCCGCTGGTATGGAAATCTTGCGCCACAGCCAGCGTCTGTACAATGCCTTCAATCCCTTCGCTGCGCCGCCAACCGCGGCCCCCGTTTGGCGAACGATAGACACCTTCTTCGGTGCCAGCAAAGACGACCTCCCACTTGGGCCAGGCGTTATCGGGGGCCACTGGCGCCCAGGCCAGGGTCAACACCGTAAAATCGTACAGGCCGAAATTGCATACGAGCCAACTTTCACCCCGGTTTTGCGAACGTAAGATCCCCCCACCGGCGCTACCCGCCAGCAGGACGCCACTTTCTTGGACGCGCGGGTCGGGTGCAATGCAGAGCACGCTGCTCTCCACCGCATCCATCCATGACGCTTGCCAGTTGCCGCCCGCATCGCGACTAAACGCTGTGCCATGGGGCAAACCACCCACCAAGAGGCGTTCGCCATCGCTGGCGCAGCAGGCCAACTCCTGTTGCGGTTGTGGCACCGCTTCCAGGCCGTTGCCGTTCATTAAGAAGAGACCTTCGGGACCGGCAGCCCATAATTTGTCGTTTGTTTTGGTTAAAGAGAGTATGATTGGCATAGGAATTTTAAATGGTTCATCATGAATGGTTACTGGGTAACGGTTCAGGCTGACATATGCCAGCCTGAACCGTTACCCAGTAACTAATTTTATTTAGGGTGTCATCATCTCTTGCGGTTTGCGATGATAAACGATCGTATCGGTCGAGAGCGCCATTGTCGCACCACTGGCGGCAATTTGTAGTACCTTCACCACAATATCGGTGACATCCAGCACGCCGGTTGTATAAGCATCATCGACGCGTGAACTGAGTGCATCAAACGTCACACTGGGGCCACCATCGCGCACTTGTTGCATAATCAGTGCGGGAGCAGCGACGCCGGCGTTGACAATAATCTGGCGGAGCGGCGCAGCCAACGCCGTGGCCAACAGACGAATCCCCTGGCTGATATCTTCGTGTTGATCCGGTTTGTCGGCCGCAGCCAGCAAAGCGGGAATACAGTGGAAGAGTGCCGCGCCACCCCCGGCCACCACGCCGTCGCGATGGGCCGCCGACAGCACTTTAAAGGCTCGTTCGGCCTGCGCCTCGCGCATTTCGCGTTCGCCACGCGAGTGCGCCCCAATCTTCAATTCACCCACACCACCTGTCAAGGTCGACAAACGTCTGATGTATTTGGGGCGCTCTTCGTCATCTAGTGGTAAATCGACAATAAGGGTGCGCAAATCTGTGATTTCTTGTTGAACTATGTCGCGATTGCTCTCTTGAAGCACAATGACCAGACCGTTGTTCAGGAATTCTGCGCGTTGGGCTTGCCCCAAATCTTCGACGCGGGCCTTAACACCGCTGCGCAGCGTTTGTGGCCCAAGCACTGTTGCGCCCGTGAGCAAGGCCAGGTCGCTCATTGCCCAGCGGGCTTCTTGGCCCACCGCTTTGAGTTTAACAGAGAGGATCGAGAGCTTTTTCTTGTCGGCGGGCGCCTGGTTGTTGGCCACCAGAGCGCTCAAGGCGCCACCGCTGACATCCTGGGCGACAATGACTAAGGTTTTTGCGCCAAGCTGTAAAGCTGCTTCCATCAATGGCACGACCTGTTCTGCCTGGTCGAGCCGTTCTTCTAAGATTGCGACGACCGGCTCATTGAGCACGGTCTTTTTCTGTTCCGGTTGGGTATAAAAGTACATGCTGGAAATTTCGGCACCAAAGTGCGCGCCAGCAATGTAACGCCGTTGTAAATAGGGGGCCACATACTTTTCGATAATCACATGGGCGTCGGGGCCGAGCAGATAGCTCATTTCGCCGAGCACAGAAGAGAGCGCATCATCTTTGGTGATCGTGCGTGCGACAGCTGCCAGTTCATTTTCACCGGTCACCGGCTTGGCTTGCGCCAACAGGGTTTCCGTGGCAATGCGCACACCTTCTTCGATCCCGCGAATCAGACGCATCTGGTTAAAGCCAGCGCTGCTTAAACGCAGCCCTTCTTTATAGATCGCCCGTGCCAATACCGCGGCCGTGGCACCACCATCACCCGCGCGTTGGCCGACGCGCCAGATGAGGTTACGCATGATCATAGCGCCGATATCTTTTTGCGGTACACCCAGGCTAATAATCCGCCGCACAATGGTGGCCGCATCATCCAGGATTTCGACTCGACTGCCAGCATCCGGTCCACTGGCCACTGGACCACCCGTCGGCCCTAGGGTGGGCGCCAGCAGATCCGCAATTAGATTGATGCCATGCAGAAATTGACGGTGGGATGTCGGCTGACCAATGACCCCCGGCCAGTTTCCAGGCTTTTCCTTTTTTGAGTTGTTGCTAGGCATTCTCATAGATTGTATCGCCGTCTTGTCTAGATTAAGTTGAGATGGTTAACATTTGCATAGTCGCACAATTTTCCCTCATCCACGTAGGGCTCTACCCACGTAGGGACGAGGGATTGGGAGATTTTTAGAGTTTACGAATCTGAATAATCATAGTCTACACGAAAGAGACGCGAACAACAAATAATGCTGATTAAGGATACAACAGAAAGGGCGCGCTCCGGTTGGCCCAATCCGCCGCTGCCGTCCAAGCGGTAATGGCCATTTTGTTCTCATTTTTAGGTTGATCCAACGCTCTACGGATTTCCAATTGGCCGATCAAGCAGTCGAAATGCTGAGCCTGAGTCGGCGTGGGTGTAGGAAGCCACGCAAAATTCTGGGGGTGCCAGTGGCGAATCAGGGTTAGCAAATGAAGGCCGGCGGCCACTGGCCGGGCTAGCTCGGCATCCAACAGATGGAGCATCACGCCTTGACAAAGCTGGCCGCGATATTTACTGGCGTGTGGCGTGAAATGCACGGCGCGGGCCCGAATCCCCGGCAGTGCTAGGCCATTGAAAGCGACGGTCAAGCCCACAGAATCGAGCCAGGGCGCCCCGATCAGCCGAAAGGGGGTCGCCGTGCCGCGTCCTTCGCTTAGATTGGTGCCTTCGAACAGACAAAGGCCCATATAGAGCAGCGCTGTTTCATAGGTTGGCATATTGGGGGAAGGCGGAATAAAAGGGAGCCGAGTGGCCGGCCAACTATCCGCCCGTTGCCAGTTTTGTACGGGAATTACCGTCAGGTCAACTTGCAACCCTCGTTCAGCATTCCACAAACGGGCTAATTCCCCTATTGTCAAGCTATGGCGCACAGGAATTGACCAACGGCCTACAAAAGAGGAAATTTGTTCCTCGTTGAGCATCGGCCCTTCGATGTGGGCTAGATTGCCACTTAAGGGATTGGGCCGATCCAAAACCCAGAGTGGCAATTGCGCTGCCGCACAGGCCTCTAACAGATGGGAGAGCGTCCAGATATAGGTGTAAAACCGCGCCCCAATATCCGGGATATCAAAGAGCAATAGGTCGATTGTCGATAATTGCTGCGGCGTTGGTCGCTGGGTGGCGCCATAAAGGCTATAAACCGGCAGACCCGTCAATGGGTCATGTTGGTTGGCCACTGAGATCCCCTCGGCAGCGTTGGCGGCCAAGCCATGTTCTGGTGAGAAGAGCGCCACCAAATTTACCCCCGCCTGTTGCAAAGCAAGCCGCGTGGGCATGAGCGGCGCCGGGAAGCGCGCTGTAGTGGCTGCGTCATTCGTCACCAGCCCAATGCGCAAACGCTTGAGTTGGGCTAGCTTTTCCCCAGAGAGTGACTCACTGGATGAATCAGGATTGAGCAGATGGTCAATGCCAAATAGAACTTGTGCTTTGGGTTGCATAAAGCGTCACGCGTATAGAAGCAAAAAGTGGTCAAATTGCCTGGCCGACCTGGTATACAGATACAAAGAACAGGAAAGATGATCTTTCCTGTTCTTTGTATCTGCTTTCAGTTTTCGATAAACGTTCGGAAGCTTGAATTTGGCACCATTGGCTTAGTTCCTTAGGCGCTTCGCTGGCGTTTAGCCGTTTTGAGGCGTCTTCTGTTGGGCGCCGGCGCCATTGCTTGCAAAACCGGGATCGCGATATTTACGGCCTTCTTCGATCAACATAACAGGGATGCCATTGCGAATGGGGTATTTATACCCATTGCGTGGATTGAGCAAAAATTTGCCGTCATCAACCAGTTGAAGCGGACCTTTATCCTCTGGGCAGACCAGAATTTTTAACAATTCGGCGCTGATTTGCCCACCCAATGGCGCATCATCGAGCGATTTGACCGGCTCTTGCGGCAAAATGCCACTGCCATTGCTTGCGAATTCGGCTTGGGGGGGCGCCATCATATTTTTTAAGGCATAAATGATGCCACCGATTACGGCCACAAAAAACAAAAAGCGTAAGAATTTTTTCATTATGTTCTCCCTATCGAACGTTTCAATCAAGTATACGCATAGATTAGCGTCAGTTTAGCACAGGCCAGGAGATGAAAGCAATTTTACGTGAAAGATAAGGTTCCTCTTAAACGTGAATAGTTGCCAGCTTACCCTGTAACTGCTCTATCGTTGCCTACTAAATATTTTACTGTTATGAAGATTTTTTCTCGACTAAGCGGCCCACCCGTTTTGCACACGGGTGCACAAAAACTAGATCGGTGTGTGGCGCATCATCCATTTCGGCCGTCAAATCCTGGCCAGGCCAGTGCTGATTTTCGTGAATACCCCGCCGCCACTTGGGGCAGTCGGTGACATCATAGACGATGCCGTCATAGGCTATGTACATTCGATAACCCCGTTCACCGGTGTAGTACCGCAACTGTTGCTCGGTGAATTCGCGTTCGTTGGCTGGATCTTGCGACAATGTTGGCTCCTTTAGGTAAATGATTAAATGTTAATTAACCCAAGTTGTGACCTTCGTTAGGTTCGTGATAGTAAACAATTGATACTGGAAGCGAGTACAAATAGGATGACTTTTAACTCAAAGCCTTTAGCGGTCACGGCATGAACCGACTTGGGCAAAAGGCGCCGGGTACCCTCAGGGTGCAGACTATTGGCCGTTTCCACCTGGTTGCGATACTGGCGAACGAAGAAGCGCAACCAAGGGAGCATCGGGCGTTTCGAATTCTTCTTGCGGTCAGGGGCAAGTTGAATATCGGCTGGTCCTTGGTCACGAGCAGGTGAATCTTCACGCCATAGAAGTAACGTCGTTTGCTGGCTTGATAGCCGCGATGCGCTTCATCCCCATACAGCTTGTTGCGCCGAATCCGAATGTTATCACAAGCGGCGATGGGAGCGGAGTCAATAGTATAGACCGACGTTTCATTTAATGGCTTGAAACTCTCACCCAACACGCGAAAGAGCGTGATCAATAGGTCATCGAGCCGATGTAAACGCCGACTAAATTGACTCTTGCTCACCATCGTTGGCATGTAGCCTTGCTCTTGCAGAAAGGTACACGCTAAGCTGTGGTTACCGCCAAAGTACAACGCCGCCACAAGCCCACTCGTCATCACTTCGGCGTCGCTGATTTGGCATTGCGGATCTTCTTTGTGTGCCAACGCGTTCAGCAAATCGGCACACAAGCAATAGACAAGTATAATTTGATAGTCCATGCGCTTTTCCTGGCGTAGTTCGGTGTGGTCACCTTTCTACTTTACGGCTAAGCTCATGGATTCCCTAATTTCCTACACACACCTTTTCTAGGTCACAACTTGGGTTATTTATCAAAAGCCTGTTTTAATAATTCTGCTTCACCTTTTTCGCCAATCGCTCGCAGTATAGCGCCCAACCATACGAAGTGATATGAGATAGGTTCTCGTCTACCACTTAGAATTTTTTCTAACTCCTGCCAGTCACTTTGTAACTGACCAATAGTAAAAGATGATGGTTCGGTATAAACATCATACCGTTGAGTCTGCGGTATATCCCAGTAATAATCTGCTACGAGGTCTACTGAATCAACATCTAAACTTTTAAGATATTCAAATAGCATATTGCATACCTGGGTAAGTTCTTGTATCGGTATTGACATATTTTTTATCCCTCTCAACTAATCTTTCCCACATCTTATATCTGATGGCCGCGCGAACTTTAGAAATTCAACTTTAGTAAATAACTCAAGTTGTGACCTTGACATAGTGCGTATAGCAAAATAGACAAATCCATGAGCTTGCCAGTACAGTAAAGGTGACCAAACCAAGCACTGTGAAAGGGAAAAGCTCATGGACCTCCAAATTATACTCGTTTACTGCTTATGTGCTGATTTATTAAGCGCCTTACACCACCAAGAAGACGACCAATGCCAACTGAGCGATGCGGAAGTGATGACCGCTGCGATTTTGGCGGCCTTGTATTTTGGTGGCAAGCACCACTTGGCGTGTACATTTCTGGATGAACAAGGCTATATGCCGCACATGCTTAGCAAGAGTCAGTTTAGTCGGCGCTTGCATCGCCTGGATGCGTTGTTTCTCGCTTTATTTCGGATATTAGGCGAGAGTTTCAAAGCGCTCAATGCGGAGTCGATATATATTATTGACTCCGCGCCGATCGCTGCTTGTGACAACATTCGGATTCGACGCAACAAGCTTTACGGGAACGAAGCCTATCACGGCTATCAAGCGAGCAAACATCGTTACTTTTATGGCGTGAAGATTCATCTGCTCGTGACCAAAGACCATCAGCCTCGCCCAAGGGGCACCCGATTCTTTCTCTCCCCAGGTAGCGTCAGCGGCCCGGCGGCCTTGACCCACTATGCCTTTGATCTACCCGCAGGCGCTTTCGTGTTTGCTGACAAAGCTTACACCGATTATCTGGTCGAAGACTTATTGGCCGAGGTCGGGATTTGCCTCGCCCCCGAGCGCAAGAAAAACGCCAAACGACGGCTTCTGCCTTGGGTATGCGGCTTACTCCATTACTATCGCAACCAGGTCGAGACCGCAGGCAGTCTCATTGAGCCTCTCTTGCCCAAGTCGACTCATGCCGTCACCGCCAAAGGTTTTGAGTTGAAAGTCATTTTGTTTGTGCTGGCTTCGAGCATCAACTGTTTGGCAACACCTGCCTAATTTACTATGACGAACTTTTTTATGGTCACAACTTGAGTTAATTAAGTAAAGCCGATTCGCCCGTGGCGCCAAACCTGATGCTTGTCACTTCGGGGGCTTGCCTGTATACTGTTGTGCCGTTGACTATCATGCTGCGCTCGGTTAATTCTAATCTTGGTGACGCAATTCGTCTAGATTGACCTTTTCATAAACACATTAGTCCATAAACACATTAGCTCATAAACATATTAGCCCTTTAAATTCGATGAATGTACTGTTTTGGTTCGGTATTGTGCTACTCTGGTTAACGGTCGTGTGGCTGTTATGGCAACGCGAACAGAGCAAAGCTAAGCAGGCAGGCCTGGCGGGCGATGTTTTAGCGGACGGCATCCTTTTCTGGTTAACGCTGGGATTCTTCTGGCGCACGATTAGTGGTGATGTCTTCCAGCCCGCCGACGGTGGTGACCTGGTTAGCTTTCTCTTTCCCACCTATCGTTTTGCGGCCAGCCAATTGCACCAGTGGACGATCCCGCTGTGGAATCCCCATCTTTATGGTGGCGCACCATTTATTAGCGATATTCAAGCGGGTTTCCTCTATCCGCCAAACTTATTGCTCTTCTTGTTGAAGCCAGATTTTGACTATCGCATGATGCAGTGGCTGGCGATTGGTCACCTCTATTGGGCAGGGCTGGGTGTCTACGTTCTTTTGCGCACCCTGCGCTGGGGCGAAGGTCGAGCCGTGGCGCGCCCGGCGGCGCTCTTTGGCGCATTAGCATTTCAATTTAGTGACCCCTTGTTGATCCATTTGGGCAACCTTAATTTGATCGCCGTGTTGAGTTGGTTGCCTTGGGTCTTGGCGACCTATCACCGTGCTTTGACCACACGTAATATGCGGTGGGTCTGCCTGGCTGCCCTGCTGTTTGCGATTGGGAATTACGCTGGTCATGCCCAAAGCATGCTCTATATTGGTTTAGCCCTTGGCGTTTATACCTTGCTCTGGTTATGTTTGGCCATTCAGGAGCAGTTAACCAGGCATGAGTATGCCCTGTTGTCAGTACGCATGCTCAAATATGGTATTTCGAATCTCCAATACCTGGTTATGCTCGGCGTGCTCACCTTTTGACTC
>JAPLGZ010000479.1 GCA_026389895.1 Chloroflexota bacterium
CAAACTGGAAAGCGCCATCATGCCACTGGATGAGAGTTTGTCGATCATGCAGACCATGGATGCGATTCGCGCCCAATGGAACATGAAATATCCGATGGAATAGCGAAGGTGAAGTAGAGCATGACGAAAGCACCCGCCATCTACGTTGCGCGCCCCGAGGCAGTGCGAATTGATGGCTTAGTTGAGCGTTTGCGCCAACAATATACTGGCGATCTGGCAGCGATTCGGATTGCCAAAGTCCCTTTGCGCATCAGCCCGCTGGGGGCTCATATCGATCACCAGTTGGGCAATGTAACCGGTATGGCGGTCGATCGCGCGATCTTGCTCGCCTTTGCGCCAACGGACGATGGCACAGTTCACGTGGAAAGTCGCGACTTTGCCCACAGCACCACGTTCCAGTTGAATGCTGTACCCCCGTATCGCAAGGGCGAATGGGGCAACTATCTGCGCGGCGCTGTACTGGCTTTGCAACACAGCTACGCTTTGCCTCAGGGCCTGATCGGCGTTATGGACAGTGATATGCCGATTGGTGGCCTTAGCTCTTCCGCCGCCGTGACAATTGCCTATCTGCTGGCATTGGAGAGCGTCAATGATTTGACCATACCGCCAGAAGAGAATATTACGTTGGTAACCCGCACGGAACATGATTATATCGGGTTGAACAATGGCATTCTGGACCAAACTTCCATCTTGTTCAGCGAACGTAATTATCTGACCCTAATCGACTGTGAGACAATCCAGATTGAAAAAGCACCGATTCACCCCGAAACCCACGACTTTGCAATTTTGGCGGTTTATTCAGGTGTCACCCAAGCGCTGGTCGGCACGGGGTATAACAATCGTGTAGCGGAATGTCAAGAGGCAGCGCGCCAACTATTGCAACAGTCCGGTCAGCCCGATCAAGCCAACCCGCGTTTGCGCAAGGTGTCACCCGAACTTTTTGCAGAACAGGGGCATCAGTTGCCGGCGCTTTTACAGCGACGTGCGCGGCATTTTTTTGGCGAAATGGCCCGCGTCGCCCAAGGGGTAGCCGCTTGGCGCGCCGGGGATATCGCGCGTTTCGGCGAATTGATGACTGAATCAGGCGCCAGTTCAATTGATAATTATGAATGTGGCAGTCCGCAGTTGATCACACTGTACCAGATTCTGCGTGAAACGCCTGGTGTCTACGGCACACGCTTTAGCGGTGCAGGCTTCCGGGGCAGTTGCCTAGCCCTGATTGACCCAGCGGCCAGTGAACAGATTGCCGAGGCTATCCACCGGCATTATCCACAAACCCACCCCGCCGAAGCAGATCATTACAGCCTTCATCTTTGCCAACCTGCCTCTAAGGCGTCCCTGCTTGATTGGAGGACATAAAATGGCGAAGGTAAGCCAAGGCGTCATTCTTGCGGCAGGCAAAGGCACACGCCTGCATCCGCTAACAGCCACGCGCACGAAAGCAATGGCGCCAGTTGCGGGCAAACCGATTGTTGTTCGCGTCCTGGAAACGTTGATCCAGAACGGCATCCACGATTTTGTACTCTTGATCAGCCCCGACGACCAAGAGATCATCCCTTATTTTCAAGAGAATTTCGCGCCACCGATCACTTTTCAATTTGTCGTGCAACCCGAGCGCCTCGGTATGGCCAACGCGTTACGTTTAGCGGCGCCATACCTGTATGGGCCTTTCATTATGTCGGCGTGCGACAATCTCGTTCCGCCGTCGCATGTGGCGGACTTGCTCAACACCCACGAAAGCGCGCAGGCCAATGCCACCCTCAGCCTGATGGAGATCGATATTGCCAAGGCAAGCAGCACAGGTATCATTGAATGGCGCGCTGGGTTGATTCAGCGGATTGTAGAAAAACCCAAGCCAGAAGCTGCGCCCTCCAATATTTCCAGCCTACCACTCTATGTTTTCTCACCCAAAATTCTGGTCTATTTACCTGAAGTCAAGCTGTCGGCGCGCGGCGAATATGAATTACAAGATGCGATCCAACTGTTGATCGACCGCGCAGGCCAAGTCACCGGCGTCTTAACGCCCAGCCGCGTCCAATTGACAAACATGGCAGATCTATTGGCCTTAAATCAGTATTATCTGGAAATTGACCCGACCGCGGCGCAAATTTTGAGCCAAAACATCCACGCTGACACACAGTTGCTACCACCGGTGAGGATTGATGCCGACGTTGCCATTGGACCAGGCTGTGTCATCGGTCCTAATGTCTACATTGAACAAGGCTGCCAGATCGGCGCGAATGTCCACCTTGCCAACGCCCTCATCCTTCGTCACACCGTCATCGCGCCGGGCCAACAGATCACCAATCAAGTGGTCTAAACCTACCTATGAGAACTATGAGAACAACGTAGGGGCATGCATCGGGCGGGCATTTCCTTCCGTATAACCACGCAACAATCTTCCGCCCGATTGCGTGCCAGTCCGACCCTTACACCTTATAGCCCCAAACGGCGTACAACGGATCAGAATTCTTGGGCGTAAACCCCGCGGTCTCAGGTTTAGTCCAGTGACCCGACGCTATAAAATACGCTTCGACCAATTGCACATGTTCGGCATCCGTGCCAGCCAGCCAAGTGGCAATTGCTTTGGTGGAAAAGCAGCGATTCGAAAATGAGAGCACAAAGATCCCACCTGGCTTTAAAACCCGATTGACCTCACGAAAAATCTCAACCGGTTTGGTCATGTATTGGACGGAGACGGTGCAGACGGTGGCATCAAATTCGGCGTCTGGGAAGGGCAAGGTTGGGTTCGTATTGAGATTCTGGACAAGGTAACTGTCCAACTGCGGATTCTCGGCCATTTCCTTGGCGTTCATGCCTAAGCCGACGACGCGGATAGGTTTTAGTTCTACGGGTAAATGTGAGCGCCAACTACTCATCAGATCAAGATAAGCGCCGGTGGGTGGCAGCAGTTTGGCGAGCAAAGTGGTGAGTGCGCGAATTGCCTGATCATCAATGTGCACAACGAGGCGCGGAGCCGCATAAAATTGCTCATCAGCCTGTTCGTCGTAACGGCGAAAATCTTGGGTAGACAGCTTATTTGGATTGTTCATAGTTTGGGTTAGGAGGTAGCTGAGCGGCAAACTCAGTGAGCGAGTCGCTAGTCAAGGCGGCATCGACCACCGCTTCCACTTGCTCAATGGTCAGGGCTTGTAATTGCGCTTGCACTGTTTCTGGCATTTCACCAAAGCGGTGCTTTAGCACACGCAAGAGCAGGCGTAACGCTTCCTCTTGACGCCCTTCTTGGCGTCCTGCTTGAAGTCCCTCTTCGCGCCCTCTTTCCGCGGCAAATCGTTCAATATTTGTAATATATTGCATCTTTTTTTCTATCTCCAATTGTTGCAAATCGTGCCAGAGTTCTTGTTCCAAATCTGCCGGCAAGCGCATAATCCAATCGATAAAGTGAAACAAATTGAGAATAGCCTGGCGCTGATAGCCCCGTTCATACAAATGGCGGATCAGGTAAAATTTCCAAAAACGGCGTTGCTCGACATCGTGATGGGTTGCTTGTGTCTTCAGATGCACCATCACGACAGTGGCAAAAGGATTGATACTGGCCTCCAACGTCGCCCAGTGGTCCGCATAATCGGTGAGCTTAGCGACAGGAAATTGGAAGCTGACCGTACAGCCCCAAAGCTCATAGGCAAAATTGCCTGGTTTCCAGGCTGGGTTATCATCACTCAGGACAGCAAAACTCGCGACTAGACGCTTGTAGCGATCAAACAGTCGATAATTATAAGTGTACATGCGCTCATCAAAATCGGCTTCATACTGCCCTTGCACCTCCAAATGGGCCAGCACCCACTGTTCTGCACCACTTTTGCGCCAGACCTTCGCCAGTTTGTCCACATGCCGCCGTCCGAATTCAGCATCGCGCACCGCCTGTTGTAATTCTTTGTCCAAGAACTCAACTGGTTGGTTCCAATCAATGTCGGCATAAGCGCTGGGAAAGAAAAAATCCATGAATTCCGCAAAGTATAACTCTACGATATGTTTCCAAGGACTGTCAAAGTCATCGTGTGCTTCGGTCATTATCTAGGGTCACCACAAACGTTATAAAGATTGATATGTACCTTTAGCATACCATAGCTATCTGGTTTTCAATATTTGCAAATTCAGCACAACCTACAACTGCCAGAATAACGGCACAGCAATCATCAGTGCAATAAAACAGACGATTGTTAAAATCCAGCCGCTTTTTACAAAATCACTGAACTTATAATTGGCCGGAGCAATCATCAAAATATTCACCGGATGTGACAACGGGGTAATGAACGAGACCGACCCGGCAATCGCTGTCACAACGGCAATCGCCTGGGGATTCACCCCTAGCCGAATGGCGGCGGCGATCGTAATGGGCCCGACCACCAATGGCGAAATTTGTCCGCCCATCACTTGGGTCAGGGTTGCGCTTAAAATATAGGTGCCCGCAACCAGCCCGAGTGGCCCGAAAGGCGCAACAAAGCCGACGACCGCATCACCGATCTGTTGCGCCAGTTGCGTTTGCACCATCGCCAAACTGACAGCAATCGTGCCAGCGATCAAGAAGATCGCGCGCCATTTGACCGCAGCATAGGCCTCCTCCGGCCTGAGCAAACCGGTGAGCAACAGGAGTGTAGCAGCCGTTACCATCGCTAGTTCCACCGGCATGCCCATAAACATCGCAATGAGGGCGATTACTGCGATGCCCAACGTTAAAGCGACTTTAGGCCGGTCAAGTCCATCCCCGCCGGTTGCCGTCTCGATCACGACGAAATCATTTTGGCTTTTCAGCGCATTGGCCCGATCCTGCGGTCCCATCAGCAGCAAGGTATCACCAGGGCGCAACCGAAAAGTGGCTAAATCGGTTCGATGGCTCTGCTTATCGCGCCACAACGCCACCGCCGTAAACCCATAACGGGCGCGAAAGGCCAAATCGCGCAGTGTTTTGCCTTCAATGTTGGAACGTGGTGGGACAATGATTTCAGCCAGCACAGTATTGCGTTCGTCGATCACCGTGCTCGATTGTGGGGCGTGGACCAATAGACCTTCATTAGCCAACTCCTCGGCCCGCGCGCCACTGCCCACGACCAGCAGCACATCATTCGCTTCAATCTTATAATCCGGCGTATTCATGGGAATGACACGCCGCCCGCGCCGGATGCCCAGAATGGCTAAACCAAACAACTCGCCGATGTGCGTTTCGGGCAGCGACTTATTGATCAATGAGGAACCATCGCTCACCTCCGCTTCCCACAGGCGTTCTGGCAGCTGATAGGTCTGAGATAATTCATCACTGCTCCGTGTCACCTGCACGGATGGTGGCTCGCGATGGGGTAGAATATATGTGCCAAAAACACTCAGAAAGGCAAGCCCAGCCAGCGCGACCAGACCACCTGTCGGCGTGAAGTCAAGCACGCCAAGCGGTTTCTGGGGCGGAATCGCCAAAGGCAGCAGGCTGCTGATCACAATGTTGGCGGTGGTGAGGTAGGTGGCGGCGCCGCCGAGCATCGTACCATAGGCAATCGGGATCAGCAGTTTGCTGGGTTTCACGCCGGTGCGCCGGCTGGCATCTAAAGCGCTTGGCAGCAACAATGCGCCCGCCGCCAATGTATTCATGAACATTGACAAGAGCGCGCCCGTAACGGCAAACAGACTGATCAAACGGCGTTCTGAGTGTCCGCCAATCTTCAAAAGCCGGCTGGCAATCCCACGCGTCACGCCGTATTTATCCAGGCAATAGGTTAAGATAAAGAGTGAGAGCAGCGTAATCACCTCGGGCGTTCCAAAGCCGGTAAGCGCTTTAGAGGCAGCTTCGGGCGTGTGAGCCGGCCCCAGGATGCCCATCCCAAAAAACTGCGCCAACCCCAACAAGGCCGCCATCAACAAAGCAGCCACATCCTCGCGCAGGCGACCCATGAACACGAAGGTAAGGGGAATTAGAAGGACGAGGACAACAAAAATCTGAGCAAAAGTCATAAATTATTCCTTCAAATGCTAACCAACATATCGTTGATCAGTCACAATTCGAGGGAAACCAAGGAGCACCGAATGACCAAAGTCAGGCCGATTTAAGCGTAGATGAACGCTTGTAGCGTGATATGCCCAGTCATATTATACAAGCGAGGCATCACCGTTTTCACGCGGTAAGCGATGACCTACAAATTTCTAGCACGCGACGAAAACGGTTACCTAGACAACTACAGCCGAATGGCACTGACCAACTGGACAGTATAGGCACTTTGCCGACAGCTGGCAACTT
>JAPLGZ010000257.1 GCA_026389895.1 Chloroflexota bacterium
TAAGGATACAGTCGCATTACGACAAAGGAGTCACACATGACAACACCAACCATCGAACGCCTGCGCAGCACGAGCGATCACACGGCGAGCGCCAATGGCACAGGCAAAGCCGAACTGGGCGAATTCGGTTTCTTGATCGACGGGCAATCGCATAAATCGAACGACGCCATCGAAGTGCGCAGCCCTTATGACGATGCCTTGGTGGCCATCGTCCATCGAGCGGGCCCCGCAGAAATTGAAAAAGCGATTGCCAGCGCGGTGACTGCGTTTGAGATCACGCGCAAGCTGCCCACTTGGAAGCGCAGCGAAGTCTTAGAAAAAGTCAGCGACGCCATTATGGCGAATAAAGAGGAATTGGCGCGCGTGATCGCTCTAGAAGCGGGCAAGCCTATTAAAGTGGCGCGCGCCGAAGTAGAACGCGCCTCGTTCACCTTTAAGGTTGCCGCAGAAGAGACGCGGCGGATTTACGGCGAAATTGTGCCCCTAGACTGGTTGCCCGGCAATGAAGGCCGCACTGCCCAGATTCGCCGCGTGCCGCGCGGCCCGGTGGCTGGGATTGCACCGTTCAACTTCCCGCTCAATTTGGTGGCCCACAAAGTGGCGCCAGCGTTGGCCGCGGGCAATTCGATCATTTTGCGCCCAGCCTCGCAAACCCCAGTCAGTGCATTGAAGTTGGCCGAACTGATCTTGGCGGCCGGTTGGCCCGCTGGCGGCATCGCCGTTATCCCCTGCAAGACCAAAGATGCAAACCCGTTAGTCGAGGACAATCGCATCAAACTGCTCACCTTTACCGGCAGCCCGGCAGTAGGCTGGGAACTGAAGCGTCGGGCGGGCCAGAAGTTTGTCACGCTGGAATTGGGGGGCAATGCGGGCAACATTATTCACAATGACGCTGATATTCCCTATGCGGCGAGCCGGGTGGCTTGGGGTGGATTCTCCTACGCCGGCCAATCTTGTATCTCGGTGCAGCGGGTCTATATTCACGCCGATCGGTACGACGAATTTGTCGCAGAACTGCTGCCTAAAGTCAAAGCGCTCAAGGTTGGCAATCCACTGGACGAAGCCACCGACATTGGACCAGTGATCGACAAGGGCGCGGCGGATCGGCTGGATGTCTGGCTCAACGAAGCCAAGGCTGGCGGCGCCGAAATTTTGACCGGTGGTGTGCGCGAAGGCAATGTCTGGCAGCCGACGGTGTTGGGTTCGATGCACCCAGAGATGAAACTCTCTTGCCAAGAAGCCTTTGGCCCAGTGGTCGGGCTCTATCGTTACACCGACGTACACGAGGCGATCCGCGCCGTGGACGACAGTGAATTTGGGCTCCAAGCCGGCATTTTCACCAACGACTGGCGCTTGGTCGAAGAAGCTTTTGAGAATATCGAAGTCGGCGGGTTAATGGTGAACGATGTCAGCACCTTCCGCATCGACCATATGCCCTATGGTGGCGCTAAGGCATCGGGCATCGGGCGTGAAGGGCTGCGTTATGCTATTGAAGAGATGACCGAAATGCGTTTGTTGACGTTTAATCGTCGCTAAGCACAAGGCTAGTCAATCGTAAGTCAGTGGTAGTTCCCCACATGGCTCGCTGCTCATTTGGCAGTGTTTAAGTTTGTTTAACTGGTTAAATAGGGGGATCATCTATGCCTAGGATGATCCCCCTATTTAACCAGGGGTGCGTGTTTTGCTGGCTTCAGGTTAGATCAAAGTAAAGCGCCGATAAAACGCCGACAAAACATAGATATGTCGGCGTTTTTGTGTAACGTTACAAAAGATGGCCTTTTCACCTGCCAAGCGTGCCACACAAACATAAGGGGAAAAAGCAGAAAAGCGATAATTCGGCCACATTTACGATAATTCTCGTTGGCAATCATCTTTACAAGCTAGAATTTCCCATGTAGTATTAGTCAATCAGTAATCTGGCATCTCCCGATTTATGAAAGTGTATTTATGGTCACTCAGTGGAACAATATCACGCGCACCGGTTCACAGGCCGCGCGGGCCTTGTTTCTCGCCGGCTTTAGCCACTTTACCTTAGAACTCTGCCAAAATTTTTTGCCCGTCCTCTATCCACTCTTGATCGCCAGCATGGGACTCCACTACACGCAGATTGGTTTCATCGCGCTCATTGGCACCCTGACAGGCTCGATTCTACAACCATTCTTCGGCTTTTTATCGGACCGGCTTGGTCCCGAACGGGTTTGCGCGCTCAGCGTGCTCTGGCTAGGGTTGCTGATGGGGCTGGTGGGGTTGGTGACCCATTATTGGTTGCTGGTCGTGCTGGTTGGCTTGGCCAGCGTCGGGTCGGCCGCCTATCATCCACCAGGCGCCGTCATTGCAACGGCGAATAGTGGGGCGCGGCGCGGGGCCGGTATGTCGCTCTTTTCGGTTGGCGGCAATTTGGGCGCGGCCTTGAGCCCACTTTGGATCACCTTGTGGATGGGGGGCTTGGGCGCGAGTAGCACGTTGACGATCATGCCCATTGCGCTAGTGGTCTGTCTCCTGCTCTACTGGCAAGCCCGCCAGCAAGCAGCCAGAGGCCCAGGCTCCCAATCTTCAGGGGTGCAGCCGATCCCCGGTAAAGGGTATTTGCCCGGTTTGATTTTAATCGTCATCGGTGCGATGACGCGTTCCTGGTTTCAGGTTTCACTGAGCACCTATCTACCCGCTTGGATTCAGGGCAATGGTGGCACCTTAGCCCAAGGCAGCCATCTGCTTTCGATCTTCCTCTTTGCGATTGGTGCGGGCAGCTTAATTGGCGGCTTTATTTCTGATCGCCTCGGAGTAAACGGCCCGTGGTGGGTCGTCTTTGCCTGTACAGCTTTGCTTAGTCCAGCCTATTGGATGTTTCTGCATACCGCCTCGGCGCTACAAATGCTGGCGCTCATCTGTGTTGGCATTGCGGTTGGTTGCACCTATCCAACCAATATTCTGCTGGCGCACGATGCCTGGCCACACCGCATGGCGCTGGCTTCTGGCATGGTCATGGGCATCGGCTGGGCGCCAGGTGGCTTGGGCGCTTCGTTCACCGGTTATGTAGCTGATCATGCCTCACTTACCACAAGTTTACAGTTCCTAATCATACCCCCGCTCCTAGGCACATTATCGATCATCGCCTATCGCTTATTCGAACACTGGCGGCCTGGCTTTGTTCTGAGCCGAAATACAGTAGAATGATCAATCATTTGGCGGATTTTTTTGCGCAAATATTCCTTTATAATAGGTAAAACGGCAATGAGCAGGCTGATTGACGACCCAAACCCAGCGGAATCAAGAAAATTTGTACGTATATTTTCTTATAGAGCAGAACTGCTCATCTAGTCAATGTGTAGGATCAAGATAATGGAGTATATCGCATGGCGTATTTACAGAGTGATTGCAACCTAGCCGGGGATAGCCAAATTTCTGACCAGGACCATCAACCGATGCCGCCTAGCTATACGCCACCCGAAACCCACGCGCAGGCCACCGTCGAACATGAACCAGTGACTCCCTGGAAAATCATGATTATCGATGACGAAACCGAAATTCACCGCATTACCAAGCTCGCCCTCCAACACGTCAGTTTTGAAGGCAAACCCTTAAGTTTTCTCTCTGCTTATTCAGGTGCCGAGGCCGAGGCGTTGATTCGGGAGCATACCGACACAGCGGTTATTTTGTTAGACGTGGTCATGGAAAGACCCGATTCAGGGCTACAATTAATTAAATACATCCGTGATGTGCTCGGCAACAAAATAGTCCGCATTGTGTTGCGCACGGGCCATTCGAATGAAGCGCCCGAGGATGCCATCATTCGTGAGTATGATATTAACGATTACAAAACGAAAACCGAATTGACCCACCAAAGGCTGCACACAACCATTATTCTCTCATTGCGCACTTTTCTCTACCTCACCACGCTCCAAGCCAATCAAAAGGAAGTGGAAGCACTGTACTTGAGTTTGTCTGAACGCAATGCAGAGCTGCAAAGAGCGAAAGAAAGCGCTGAAATCGCGAACCACGCCAAAACGGAATTCCTCTCGACGATGAGCCACGAGTTGCGCACACCGCTTAGCGTCATTCTGATGCAATCCGAGATCATCCAGACAGGCACTTACGGTCCACTCACACCTAAGCAAGATAACTCGTTGGAACTGATTCACCGAAGTGGGCGGCAATTATTAGAATTGATCACCGACATTTTAGATTTGTCACGGATTGATGCGGGCAAATACGAATTAGAGTTGGGTCCTACCTCGGTGGGAATGGTTTGCGAGTTTAGTTTACAAGCGGTTCAAGCCGTAGCCGCAGCAAAAAATATAAAAATTCATACGATCATCGAAGAAAAAATCCCGATGCTGCGCACAGATGAGCGGCGTTTGGTGCAAATTCTCGTCAATTTATTGAAGAATGCGATAAAGTTTACACCACCCGGGGCGGAAGTTGGGCTTCAAGTAAAGATGGAGCCAAGTCACAGTCGAGTCATATTTACCGTTTGGGATACCGGTATTGGCATTGCCGCCAAAGACATCGGCCGCCTCTTCCAACCTTTTATTCAATTAGATAGCGGGCTCACGCGCAAATATGAAGGCACAGGCATGGGACTATCGATTGTGGCCCGCGTGCTCAATTTACTGGGCGGCGGCATTCGCGTGGAGAGTCAGGTAGACCAGGGCAGCCGGTTTATCGTGACGCTGCCCTGGGTTTCTCAAGATCCCGTATAACCGCTTAGTTTGGCAAGATCAGGTGACTATCCCCAAATTCGTGCCACAGGTAACCTTCCTCAGTGGCCACGCCATAGGCATCACGAATCATAGCCGGGCCGGCAATTGCATAGAGCATCGCCAAATGACTGGCAAGCGGATCATGCAAGCCGGTCAGCAGACCATCCACCGTATGAACACCGTCGCCAGGGTGAACATAGCGGCGCGTGAAGCCATGTGCCGGACAAACTTGTTGACCATCCCAGGCCGACTCTAGCGCCCGCACCACGGTGGTTCCGACAGCGATCACACGCCGGTGCTCGCGTTTCGCGGCGTTGACCGCCGCAGCCGTGCCAACCGAAACATGGAACGGTTCGGCATACAGCGAGTGCTTTTCGACCACTTCCGTTTCCACCTCCAAGCTAGAGACACCAGTGTGTAAAGTAATGCCGGCTATATGAATCCCGCGGGCCTGCAATGCCCGCAGCACGCGCCGTGTAAAAGGTCGGCCAGCCGAAGGCATCTCTGCGCTACCGGGAATTTTGGCAAAGATCGTCTGATAGGCGGCCAATGGATAGCGCGCTGCAACATAACCGTAACGAATCGGGCTGCCAATCTGGCCCATCACCTGGCACAAATCGGTTTGCGCCTGCACAAACCAAAGGCGTGGTAAACCAGGATAAGGCGCAACCAGACGAATAGGAAAGCCAGCCACGTCGATCAATTCGCCGGTTGCCAACGGCAAGGGACCAGGCAGATCACTGCGCCAACGCGGCTCAGCCAACCAGAGACCCGCGCCGTAATTGGTCGACAAATTCAGTGTAAAATCACCCAATGCGCCGTGGGCTGGCAGGCTGGCCGGCAGGGTTGCACTATGATTGACAACCAATAGATCCCCTGGGGTTAAAAGATCCGCCAGTTGATAGAAGAGATGATGGGTATGGCTGGCCGATCTACTCACCAACAGGCGCACCCCATCGCGTTCAAGACCGCGCGCTTCTGGGGGTTCGCTGGCTTGCAGGGCGGCCGGTCGATCAAATATGAGTTCTGTGCGTTTCATTGTACTTCCTTTGTTAAGTGAACAAAGCCAAGTTTGCTGGTGGCGCAGTTGTTGAACTACGCAGGGATAACCCACCGTTCGGCCTGCGCCTGAAAACGGTGGCCCGAAATGGTCTGCGGTGCTTGCCCCAACAACCAGGCCCAGAAGGGAATGGTCACATCGGGCAGCGGGCGGTCGCCGATGTCTTCACTGGGAAAGGCCTCCTGATGCATCTGGGTGCGCATATCACCAGGATCTACGCTGACAACGGCCACACCCTCTTCGCGTAATTCGTTGGCCAGGGTCCGACTGAACAGATCCAAGGCTGCTTTGCTCGCACCATAACCACCCCAGCCGGCATATCCACCCACCGCAGCATCACTAGAAAGATTAACAACCAGGCCCTGGGCTTGTTTGAGCCAAGGCAGGGTCGCTTGGATCAGGCTCAAGGGTGCCAATAAATTCACCGCTAGCACCTGTTCCAAGGTCTCGATAGGATAGTCAACCAATCCAGGCTGCGGGCTGGGTCCTAGAATCGAAGCGTTATTCACCAGCAGATCCAGCCGTCCGATGGTTTGGATCGCCTGCACCACTTGTTGGCGATGGACCGGATCATTGACATCGCCAGGGATGGCAATCACCCGTTGACCATAAACTTCCAGGGCCTGCGCGCTGGTGATTAATGCTTCGCGGCCACGCGCCGTAAGAATGAGATCAAAACCACGACCGGCCAGGAAAGTCGCCAATGTCTGCCCCAACCCACGGCTGGCCCCCGTGATCAATGCTACTTTATTCATGTTATTATCCCTTCCGAATCGTTGCCGATCCGCTCGTTTTTTATGATTGGCATGCTTTTACTTTACCAATAAAAAACAGTTTAGCCATCGATCCGTAGATCGGGTTTGGACTGTACAAAGGATCAGGCGATGCTGTTGCGCAAGCCGAGCCCATCGGCAGCGGCGAAAACAATTTATGGTTTGGCGCTGATCCCGCACGCCGCCGGACCGCTGGCGGGCATTGGCTTTATGGGCTGGCGTCAATTTTTTCTTGGCGGCTGAACGTGGGTTAGAATGGCAGTGGTTACCTTTTGATAGAAAGGAGAAAATATTCTTATGGAACTACTACTAAGCGTTGCCCTCGGCATCGGGCTAAGTGCAGCCTGTGGTTTTCGGATCTTCGTGCCGTTCACGATCATGAGCATCGCCGCGCTTACGGGCTATCTACATTTGTCACCCGATTTCAGCTGGATCGGCACCTACCCAGCGCTCATTGCCTTTGTTACGGCCACCGTGCTGGAAATTCTGGCCTATTACATTCCCTGGCTAGATAATTTATTAGACACGCTGGCCACCCCAGCCGCGATGGTGGCCGGGACAATCGCCACCGCCTCGGTGGTCACGGGAATGTCGCCACTGCTGCAATGGACCACAGCGATCATTGCGGGCGGTGTCGCGGCCGGGGCTGTGCAGACGAGCACCACGTTACTGCGGGGCGCCTCAACCGTGACGACGGGTGGTTTGGGCAATTTTCTCGTTGCTACGGTCGAATTGATTGGTTCGGTTATTACCTCGTTCTTGGCGCTAGTCGTGCCGTGGCTGGTGCTGCTGTTGACCCTGTTTTTGGGCATTTGGGTCGTTCGCCGGATGACACAATCCCGTAGCCAGACCCGACAGACAGCATAAAATATCGGTTTATGGTAGAATGCGGACCAAGCCATTTGCCACGTTTATCCACTAAAGCACAAGGACTGTTCAATCATGCCCGCCTTTCAAATCAAAACTCCCTTGCCCGGCCCCAACAATCACCGTGACCGATGTGGACGGCAACACATTCTTGGATTTCACCAGCGGCATTGGCGTAGTCAATGCTGGCCACACCCCCGAGGTCGTGGTCGAGGCAATTCGCGCACAGGCCGAAAATTTGCTCCACCTGTGCGCGTTGGTTGGCACCTACGAACCCTATGTCGCTGTGGCCGAACGATTGAATGCCTTGATCCCGATCAGCGGCAAGAAAAAGAGTTATCTCGCCAACACCGGCGCGGAAGCCGTGGAAACAGCGATTAAAATGGCACGCGCCTATACCGGTCGCCCCGCCATCATTGCCTATGAAGGCGCCTATCATGGGCGCACACTGCTCACGATGTCATTGACCAGCAAATACGCGCTCTTTAAGAAGAGCTTTGGCCCCTTTGCCCCAGAAATCTACCGCGTGCCCTATCCCTATGCCTACCGCGCAAACGAAGGCGAAGATGCCGAGGCCTGCAGCCGTCGATGTTTTGCCGATCTGGAACGCGCCTTGGTGGCCCATGTAGATCCGGCAGCCGTGGCCGCCATCATTATTGAACCCATGCAGGGCGAGGGTGGCTTTATTCCTGCGCCATTTTCCTATTTGCGCAAACTGCGCGAGCTCTGCACCAAACACGGCATCGTTTTAATCGCCGACGAAGTACAGAGCGGGTTTTGCCGCACAGGTCGCTGGTTTGCTTTTGAACACAGTGGGATCGAGCCAGATTTGGTGGTCACGGCCAAGTCAATTGCAGCGGGATTGCCGTTGGCGGCCGTCACCGGGCGCGCCGAAATTCTTGATGCCCCCCATGTGGGCGGCGTGGGCAGCACCTATGGCGGCAATCCGTTGGCCTGTGCCGCCGCGCTCCAAGCCATAACCTTTATGGAAAGTGCCAACTTAAATAATCGCGCCGAGCAGATTGGCGAAATTATGATGGGTCGTTTCCAGACCTGGAAAGCACGTTTCCCGCTGATTGGCGATGTGCGCGGTTTGGGCGCGATGTTAGCCCTTGAATTTATCAGTGGTCCCAACGACCGCACGCCAAACACAGTTGTCCCGTTGAAAGTTGTCGAAGAAGCCTACAAACGGGGCTTAATGTTGATCCGTGCCGGGCTCTATTCGAACTGTGTGCGCACGCTTGTGCCGCTGACAATCACAGATGAGGAATTGGACGAGGGTTTGAATGTGTTGGAAGCAGCGATTGCCGCAGTGGCGGGCTAGCGAAGGAAGGGGACAGGCATGCCTGTCCCTTCCTTTCGAATTAGTGAGCCGTCATTAAATTTCGGGCCAGGCGATTTTCTCGAGTTTATAATTTTATCCCCCCGCACTCTTCGCTTTATAGCCTAATTCATTGAGCAGCGCCACGATCTTCTCGCGGTGGTCACCCTGGATTTCAATATCCCCATCTTTGACTGCGCCGCCGGTGCCTAACTTGTTTTTCAACAATTTAACCAGCGCTTCTTTGCCCGCTGGCGGACTCATAATCCCCTTGATCAGCGACACTGTTTTGCCACCGCGCCCTTTGCGATCTAACCAGACGCGCACCGGTGTATTCAACTGGCGCGTGGGGATGGCCGCAGCAAGATTGCCGGTTGGCGCTGGCTCCTTACGCGTTGGCTCTGGTTCGGGATCGGTTGAGTAGACAGTGGGCCGTGTTTTGTCAGCCATGCGTTGTCCCCATTTCTTGATAGGCATCTATATATTCTTTGGTATCCAACTGCGAGAAACAGACCGCCATCACTGTTTCCACAACAGTCTCACGCGCCAGAAAAAGTTTGATCTCGCGCAGGGCAATGCGACAGGCGCGCTGGATTGGAAAGCCGTATACGCCGGTGCTGATCGAGGGAAAGGCAATACTTTTAATTGAATGCTGCTCGGCCAACGCCAGCGAATTACGGTAACAGCTGGCCAACAATTCATCTTCCTGCTGCTTGCCGCCCTGCCAGACTGGCCCAACGGTGTGAATGACATAGCGGACCGGCAACTTGTAGCCACCGGTGATCTTTGCCTCACCAGTGGGACAACCACCCAGCGTTCGGCATTCAGCCAGCAAACCTGGCCCCGCGGCCCGATGAATGGCGCCATCAACGCCGCCCCCGCCGAGCAATGAACTGTTTGCGGCATTGACAATTGCGTCAACCGACAGCTTGGTGATATCACCTTGAATTATCTTCAAGCGATCTTGCATCGTTCACCTCCTGTGCCCCCTGCCCCCGCCCTGTAGAAACGGGAACTGTTTGGTGGGTATAACTGAGCTACTTCGTCTCTCCCTGCGCAAATTCCCTCCCTTACAAGAGGGATCAATCATCCTATCAAAACACAAACCACGCTTGCCATCAGTGTGCTAGCTTTCATTAGATCAGCGCCAACACAACGGTCAAGGTCAGTGCGCTCGCTAATGTGGAAAACAAGACCGCCGTCGTGACAAAATCAGGCAACAGGTCATGTTCCATGGCGATTAAGACAGCCAACACGGCCGTGGGCATGCTGGCCTGCAAAATGCCCGCGCCGCGCTCCACGCCGGTCAGGGCAAAAACCGTTGCCAACGCCATCGCCAAGAGTGGGCCGACCAACAAGCGGGCTACGGTGGCAAACAGCACATCGCCCGTAAGTTTAGGGCGTTTCATCCCTGCCAGTTGCACACCCAACACAACCAACATGGTGGGAATCATGGCCGCAGCCAGCAGCGCCGTTGAGCGCTGCACAAACAAAGGAACGGGGAAATCAAGCCAGTTCACCAGAAAGGCCAACAACGCCGCAATAATCGCCGGCGTTTTGAAAGCCGTGATCAACGACCCCCAACCACTGCCTTTGCTCAAACTGGCCGCGACAATGCCGATCACAAAGCCAAACGTACTGAGGATCAGAAAATAAAACGAGGCGGCGGCCAATGCGCCATCGCCGAACTTAAACTGAATGATCGGCAGGCCAAAGTTACCGACGTTGCCAAAGGCGGCGACCAGCACATGGGCCGCCGTCACCTCCGGTGTGAAGCCAGCCCAACGCGCAATCAACCAGACCAATACCACGCCACTCAGTGCCACGGTTAGGATAAACGCCGCCATGCGCAACGCCAATGTGGCCGGAATGTGGGCGCCACTCAACACATTAAAGAGAAATGCGGGGGTTAAAATGTAATAGGCAAAACGCGAGAGCGTTCGCGTCTCAAATTGTAGCCGAGGTCCGACCAGATACCCGAGCAACACCAGGCTAAAGACCGGGGTGAGAATGTCGATAAAGATCGCAAACAGTTGGGACATGAAAAAGCTTTCTGCCGGTGAAGGGTGAGTGATGCAGGCTCAACTGGGAAAAGGGTGCGGCAGCGGGGTTTAGAGAGTGGCGAGTAGCGATTACAGGCTCAACTTCCGCAATCCAGACCTTATTGGCGCATCGGGCCTTTTACAGTTGATCGTTGATGAGCTGGCCGCCATCAATCGTAAAGGTGGCGCCAGTGGTAAAACTAGAGGCCGGCGCCGCCAGATAGAGGGCAATCCCGGTCAATTCTTCGGGGGCGGCAATCCGATGTTGCGGGATGGCCTTGAGGACAGCCTCGTTTGTGGTGGGGTTGCCCCAGATCGCACTGGAGAATTTTGTTTTGATAAAACCGGGCGCAATTGCGTTGACTTGAATGTTGTCGGCGGCCAGTTCTGCGGCCAGCACTTCAGTGAGCATGAGCACGGCGGCCTTGCTGACACAGTAGATGCCCATCCCCTGTTGGGGGGCGCGCCCCGCCACCGAGGCCATATTAATAATCTTGCCGCCGCCGCGCGCCTGCATGCTTTCGGCACAGGCTTTGGCCATGCGAAAATACCCCTTGACGTTGACATCTAGAATTTTGTCCCAGTGGCTCATTTCAGATGTCATCAGTGGGCCAAAATGCGGATTGGTGGCCGCGTTATTGACCAGGATATCGACGCCGCCGAACGTTTCGATGGCGCGCGTGATGAGCGCTTGCACAGCCGCATCATCGCCAGTGTGCGCCGCCACGGCCAAGGCCGTGCCGCCCGCCGCCGTAATTGTCGCCGCGACATCATCTAGATCGCGCTGTTTGCGACTGCTTAACACCACTTGCGCGCCGGCTGCCGCATAGGCCGTCGCAATCGCCGCGCCGATCCCGCGCGAGGCGCCGGTGATGACGGCCACTTTGCCGCTGAGGTTGAAGGTGGGGCTGGGTAAATTAGAAAGCGTGGTCATCACGAGTTTGTTCCTTGGCTTCCGTGCAAAAGATAACGATGACAGGCCCAAGGATTCTATCACATTGCCTTGCTCCCATCAATCACGTTGCCATGGCGGATGCATCCGTCATTGAGGGGTATTCCCCATCTGCCGGGAAGAGGTCAAACATTGGCTCGTTAACCAACGGGCACATGACCAGAAACGGCAGCAACCCATCATCGGCGAACTCCAGCGGTCAAACATTGGCTCGTTAACCAACGGGCACATGACCCCTTCCCGGCAGATGCCCCCAGCACTTACGATCCTTTGGCGGAAAGCCCTCGGCTTTAGTCGTAGGATGGATAGCCGCAAAGCCAGTAGGCTTTGGAATTCCATTGTCAGCGAATCGACATGGCTAAAATCCACTAAATATAGTATAATACTCAGTACAACAGCTTGGGACGGGGTAAAATCCTCCTTGCTTAGTACGTTCCTTAACAACTTCAAATTGCCGGTTGCGCTGAGTAGTTCAGCGCGTAAAATTTGAAACGCACTAAGAACACCAATGCGTTATGAGAAGGGGCATCTTCTCATAGGTTAGCGGGAGTAAGACCAAACTAGGGCTTCCCGTGTTTGACCCTAGAATCCCTCGACTTTAGTCGTGGGAGTATGTCAACGGCCCTGAAACACCGGCTTACGCTTTTCCATAAAGGATGTCACACCCTCTTTGTGATCGTGGCTGACGACCGCTTGCGCCTGTAACTCGGCTTCTAGCTCGATAATCGTTTCTAGATGCTGCTGAGTGGCTTGCAGCATGATCTGCTTGGTCAAACCAAGGGCCAGCGTCGGGCGTTGCGCTAAAGCGTGGGCCCAGTTTTGTGCTGTGGACAGCAATTGTTCGGGCGTCGTCAGGCGATTGGTCAGGCCTACTTCGAGACAACGTTGCGCCGAAATTCGTTCGCCTTCAATGGCAATTTCCAAGGCGCGACTGTAACCGACCAAACGCACCAAAAACCAACTTGATCCGGCGTCGGGCACCAAGCCAATGTTGCTAAACGCTTGCATCAAAACGGCATCATCAGCCATGATGCGCAGATCGCAGGCTAGCGCCAACGACGCACCGGCCCCGGCAGCGGCCCCGTTAATCGCCCCAATAATTGGCTTGGGCAGCGCGACCATCTGCAGGATCAACGGTTTGTAATAATCAAGCACAGCCCGGCGCACCTGGTCGCCCGAAGCAATGCCCCCAAAGGCGCTTAAATCCTGACCCGCACAAAAACCTTTACCCGCGCCCGTCAGCACAATGGCGCGTACGGTGTCATCATCGCCAGCGCGCGTAAACGCCCGCAGAAGCTCACTGAGCACTTCTTGCGTCACGGCATTGCGGCGCTCTGGCCGATTGATGGTGATGGTGGCGACGTTTTGCTCAAGTGTGTAAAGAATGGTTTGATAATCAGCCATGATTTCCTCGGTTCCATGATTTCATTAATCCGGCAGGATAAATCGCGACCCCATCCTACCCCTGCCCAATTGTACAGTAGATTGTCCGCCAAGTCACATGCCTGTGGCGAGCGCATAGGCGACGGCCTGCTCCGTTGTCATGGCTACACCTTGCGCCCAGGCCGCGGTAAAGTCAGCTTCACCGCACGCGGCTCGTATGTTTGCGACCACTTGGACAAGTTCCTCCAAATCCGCCGGGGCCAGAAATGGCGGCAGGGTGTCCAAGATACGCTGGGCCGCCGCCAGTAGGCTGGCAGCACGGGCCAACTGGGCATAGGCCAGCGCCACGCTGCCTAACCCAGCCAGACAACGCGCCGTCATATGTTTGTTGCCAAGTTCCTGGCAGAGGGTCAAACTTTGCACGAAGTAGGCGGTTGCGGCTTGTTCGTGCCCCTGATCGTGTTCCACTTGACCTAAATGGTGCAACGTGATCATGACCCCATCTTTATCGCCAAATTGCTGAAACAATTGATAGGCTTCGTGAAAATGCTGTTGCGCACTTTGTCCATCGCCTTGATAACGGACGGCTTCACCTAGCCCCATCAACACCGTGGCCAGGGCATGCTTGGTGTCAAACGTACGGGCGAGCGTTAGCCCTTCGGTCAGCAACGTGATCGCGGTGGCATAGTGGCCGAACTCAATTGCAACCGTGCCCTGGGTATGTAACGCATAGATGATGCCATCGACTTGCCCCACTTCCCGCAAGAGCGCCAGGCTTTCGCTCAAATAGGCATCGACCTGGGCATACCCCATTGCCTGGGGCCCCCTGGCATAGACCACGGAAATCAACAGATTGGCGATCTTCGCTTTGTCATCCAGCGCGCGAAAAAGTTGCAGACTCTCTTCGAATAGATCGATGGTGCGCTGGGGCAGATGCATGTTATAAACCACCCAACCACATTCGCGCAGCGCCTCGGCCACGCCAGGCAGGTCGTCCAGTTGACGATAGAGGGCGATGCTTTCTTCGATCAGGGGCAAGGCCACCGTATAATCGCCTTGGTTCTGGGCCAGTTGACCAGCCGCTAAGAGCGCCAGCGCCCGCGCCGCCGACGGGGCGGGCTCGCGCGCCAGGGCTTGCGTAAGCCATTGTCGTCCCTCGTTAAAATAGCCGCGCAGATACCAAAATTCTTTCAACGCGCCGGCTAGCCGTAATGCGCCAGCCGGATCCACGGCCACCAGCCATTTATAGGCCGCGCGCAGGTTATCTAGTTCGCTCTCCAAGCGATCAAACCAGCGCTTTTTCTCTGGGCCTGGCATTGGCGCTTCGGCAGCCAATGCCAGGCCCAGAAAGTAGGCGGCGTGCCGATCTTGCAACCTGGCGTCCTCACCTTGTTGCTCTAATTGCTCGAACGCAAACGCATGAATTGTCTCTAATAGATGAAAACGCGCCTCGCCATCCGCTTGTGTGGCCACCTTGAGCAAGCTTTGGTTGACCAGCGTCTTCAGGATCGGCAAGGTCACCTCGCCCACTGACCAAGCAGCTTCCCCTATCCACCCACCAGCAAAGACACTCAGGGAGGCCAACGCTTGTTGTTCCTGGCGGGTTAGCAGTTGATAACTCCAGTCGATCGCCGCGCGCAAGGTCTGATGGCGCGCGGTCAGATCGCGCGGTGCACCATCGGCGAAGAGATCGAGGCGCCGCGCTTGCAATTGCTCTAGCAACTTATGAGGTGACCAGAGGTCAATGCGCACGGCAACGAGTTCAATCGCCAGTGGCAAACAGTCGAGGCGCAGACAAATTTCGGTAATCGGTGCTAAATTTTCCGTCGTCCATACAAAATCAGGCTCAATGGCCTGGGCGCGTTGGATGAATAATTCCACCGCCGTGGCTGGTTCGAGTGGCTGCACCTTAAACCGTTGTTCCGCCCGCAAATGGAGTGGTTCGCGGCTGGTGACCAGCAATCGGAGCCCGGCGCACTGTTCCAGCAGCTCGGCCAATAGCGGCGCGGCCTGGGTTAGATGCTCAAAATTATCCAGCACGATGAGCAACTCTCTGCGGCGCAGAAATTCAAGCAGACGTAGACGGGGTGGTTTTGAGTTGTTCTCCGTGAGCAGCAGCCCAGTGAGCAGCCCCGAAGCGAGCAGATCTGGATCGTTTAGCGCGGCCAAAGCGATAAAATGCACGCCATCGGCGAATAGATTTTGCAACTGAGCCGCCACGGCCAGCCCTAAACGGGTCTTGCCCACACCCGGCGGCCCGATCAACGTCAACAGCCGACCAGGCGCGGCCAACAAACGTTTCGCGATCAACGCAATCTCACGCTCGCGCCCGATTAACGTGGTGGGCGGGGTCGGCAGGCGCGCATCCATTTCTAACACTTCTTCACGGATCACCGTTCGCACCTCACGGGTCACGTTCACGGCTGCGGGCGGACGTTCACCGCGCGCCCGCGCGGCTAGCTCAAGCAAGCGCTGCGCCAGGTGCGGTTCCTCTTGCAAAGCCAATGCCGGCACAAATTTCTCCACAATAATCGCCAGATCGGGCAGCCGTTCGTTCTGTTCCAAGCGCGAAATTTGCGCCACGCTGAAGCCAACCAGCGCGGCCAATTCACCCTGGGTCATGCCCGCGCGACGGCGCAATTGTCGGAGCAGATCGCCAAAGGCCGTGACCGCCGTAAGTGTTCCAGAGACAGACATGCAAAACTCCTACATTAAACCAATGGCCGAAGCGGTAATCCTGTGGCCATGATGGGCGCAGACCGCGGCAATCGATGAAATTTTCGATCTGCTTTTTCGACGCATTTCACCACCATGGCACACCCAACATACTTTTCAGTTTGTTCCATGAACGTTAAACCTGGCAAATTTTTGTCAAAAAATCGCTGGGTTTGCGCGCTTGTCCGTGCCATACTGATGCCATGAGCAAAATGATTCGGCGCACCATCATTGTTACCATCATCGAAACCTGGACAATTGTGTGGCCAGATGAGCGCAGATATGACGAGGCGTCGAAGGGGGAAATCATGACGAGCACCCGAATTTCACGTAAAACTTCAGTTGTAGAGACACCTGTTGCGACAGGTGCGCCGCAGATCATGGACATAAGCCAATCAGCGCAGTTCGTGAATCAAATGGAGCAAGCCCATCAGCAAGGAGGCGGCAATGAAAATCGGAGGGCATAGCAAGCTCTACTATAGCCTTATTATAACCCATACGCTAGTAATCCGACACCTACGCTTTATGACGTAGTGCATCCCAGATTTTGTTTTTCACAGGGATAAATCCAGTAACAGTCATGAGTCCCAGTCCATTGGCGACTAAATTTGGCATCCCCCCTTCATGACGTAGTGGTCACCCCAATGGATACGCTTATCCATAAGAACATCATTGGTAGCCGAATTGGCGGCGCGCAATCTGGCGTGCAGTTGTTTCCCGGTTATGGGCTCAGCTATCGATAATGCTTAAGTAACTCAGGAGAAAACATGTTTAAACATCCACTTTCTTTACGTCTGCAAACCCTCTTTTCGCTGCTCGTCATCCTGACACTCACGCTTGAATTCAGTCTACCGGCCTTGCCCGTACAGGCGCAAGCACCCGTCGCCGCCACGCTGATTGACGAAGCCGGTGGTGCGTATGAGCAGATCGAAGTTGTCTTACGCGCCGATCAAGCCCCAGCGGCGGGCGGGGTGGCGACTTTTACCTTCACCGCCAAACCATTGCGCAATGCGCCCGATCTCGCCGTTATATGGGAATTGCCCGACGGCGCAACGTTGCTGGGTGGGGGCGCCAGCGAAACGCTTGGGGTTGTCGCCGCCGGCCAAACTGTACAACAGACGCGCCAGGTGCAGTTCCCACAAGCGGGCATTTACACCGTCAGCGCCAAAGCCGTCTATCACCCCGACGCGGCCACCAGCTTAACGGCGATGGGCATCTTGTTCTTTACCATTAATGACGGACAATCGACCGCTTCGGATCTAGACCCGCGCACGCCGCGCTATACGCCCCCCACGGTCAAGCCGACAATTGACAAATCTGGCAAGGCTGTTGCTGCTGGTGCGGCTAGCCCGAATGCGCCCCAGGGCTGTTTTAATGTCACCGGTTTTCTCACACGCGGCGAGCGCCAACCCACACCGTCTGGTTATCTGGATGTCGGTGGCAGTGCCGTGCCCGTGCATAACATTTTGGTTGAAATGCGTGAGGAAGATACGATCTCCGATGATTCGTATGGCCATACGGTCACCGACGCCAACGGCCATTTTGAGTTTCACTTTTGCGATGACGATGGCTTTCTCAACGATGAATTAGAACTTTACATCCGCGTCTGTGCCGAAGTCTGGGATGGGCCGAACAAGATTGCCCGCATTGATGATTACGACGATGATGAGCTCTACTGCTTTGATTCCGGCACCATCGATTCAGAAGGTGGCACGGTCGATTTTGACGTGACGGCTTATGCGATCAATTCAGCCGAGGCGCAGATTTTCAACATTGCGGACTCGATTTATTGGGCCTGGAAATATTGGAATAACAGCGGCGGGCCAGCCGTTGCCAATACGCTCTTGGTCTATTGGAATGGGAGCCGGGGCCAGAAAGGATCCTTCTACAGCGACACGCGCACCACGATGGTGGTGGGCGACGATCCATCCAACCCCAGTCAGTGGGACGATTCGGTGGTCATGCACGAATATGGTCACTTTCTCGACCACCAATTCAGTTGCAATCAAAATCCCGGCGGCGCACACACATTACCGGGCTTCAACAATGGCTCGACGGGGCAGCAACTCTCTTGGGGCGAAGGGTTCCCCGATTATTATCAAAGCGCGGTGCGCACACTGCAACCGGGCGCGGGTTTCACCAGCACCTACATCGACATCAACGGCCCGATTGTCGATTTTGAAAGCGCCGGCGGCACCGCCAGCGACCGTAATGAGGGTGCGATTGCCGGTTTGCTGTGGGACTTTTTCGACACGGCCAACGACAATCAAGATACGGTCAGCCACGGCGAAGCGTTGATCCAACAGGTCTATACTTCTAGCAATTTCCGCACGAACACGCAGTGCGACATGCGCAGCTTTTTGAAAGCCTGGAAAGATTTAGGCAAGCCCACCGACGCGGCCACCGCCGCCGCCGTGGTGCAAAATGTGGGGATCAATAAGCCCTTTGGTGTCGCTGCCGCCCAGGTTGGCCCTGTTCAAGCTGCCGCAACACAGAGCGCCGCCGATCCGTTGGATTATCGCTGGTGGGATCAAGTGACGATGGTGTTGGATAACAGCGCCAGCATGGCCCAATCCGGCAAACTGGACGCCGTGAAATCCTTGATCCATGAGCAAGTGACCGATCTCGCCGCCGCGCCGCATGGCACCGAGTTTAATTTGTATACCTTCAACGCCAACACACCCAGCCATTCTGTGGTAGCGGGCAACTTTTTTGCCAATCAATTTCTGCCGACGGTCGATGGCGTGGTGGCCAATGGTGCCGATGCGGGCTGTCCGGTGCGCGCCTTAGACGCCATGAGCCAGGCCATTCGCGACAAAGCCAAGGGGGATGTCTGGGTCTACACCGACGGCGACACCCCAGAAAGTTCCGCCAGTGGGGTTCTGCGCCAGCGCTTGACACAACAGAAGCTACACGTTTCATTTGTGGTGCTGGGCGGTTGCAACACGTTGCCAACCAAACAATCGGATGTCAGCGGTGGGGAAAAGAATTACCTGGGCTTAGCGGCAGATGGCTCACAGCCAAGCGGCATCGTACCCTATCTGCTCACAGCATTGGGCAGCGGTGGTCAATTTCTCTTTGTGGCGCCGAATCAATTAAGCGACGCCGTCGATGTACTGCGTGCGCAATCGCATCACAGCGCGGGCGCGGGCAAATGGAGCGATTATGTGAGCAATGCCAATACCTATCGCTGGGATCGCCTGACTTCGTGGGAGTATAAGTGGATCGACACATCACTGGCGGCGGGTGGCGCCTTTGTTGGCCAGCCAAACAATCAGGGGATCATCATTAACTTTCCCCAATCCTTCCCCTTCTTTTTCCGAACAGACAACGGATTTCTCTACGACAGTGGCTTTATGGTGATGGGGAGCAAATTTGACCTCGGTTCGCCCTCTCTGAGTATATTCTCCGCCAATCTTACTTGGAAATATCGTTATTGTGGCCCTAATGTCGCTGCCAGCGCAGCCGCGGTCGCCAGCCCTGATAGCGTGCCCTGTGACACGCGTTATGTCGAAGCCTTTACCAAACAAGAGGGTGATTGGTTTGCGGTCACAACCACAGGGATAGCGGAGGCTTCCGACCATGAACGCACCTACCAGGTGCTCTTCAATGCCAAAACGGGCGAACTGCGCTACCAGTATAAAGCCGTCGAAAGCGCCGACGTGGGCAATGCGCGGATTGGCCTTAACGATAGTTCGTACGATCTATACGATGGTAGCGTAACAGTTGCCGACAAGACCGTCAACGGAGCGTCTAACGGCATGGGCTACAAGTTTGTCTCTGCGCCGCCCCAGCCGGCCAAGACCTATACCGTGACGGCAGATGCGCTGATCAGTGGCATCGGCTTTTTGCAGACTGGTTATAGCGGCTCCTTCGCCCCGATGACAGTTCAACGCCCAGACAAAAGCTTTGTAAATTGTAAAGACGAAGGTGTAATCTGCACCAGTTTGAATAATAACCTGGTACAATATATCCAGGTCAATACGAACGGACAAACCGATGTCTACACGGCCACGATCTCTGTGGGCAACACGGGTCAGGGTACTTTCTCATTTAACGCCTTGGCCACCAGCGAGATCAGCGTGCAAGGTTTGGGCAAACGCGCATTGGCCCTGCAAAAGCAGAATTTACTCGTGGATCTCGGCCGTCCCGCCGATGGCAATGTGCTGCAAGGCTGGCTACAAAATATCCAAGGTGCGCGTTTCGGTAACGCCTTCCAACTCTATGACGACGGCGCGCACAACGATGGCGCGATTAGTGATGGCGTCTTCGGGTCAGATGACTTTACACCACCTGCCGCCGGTGTCGCCTATTTGTGGGCCCAAGGCCAGGTGGGCGGTGTGGGCATCACCCGATCGGACCCGACGCCCTATAACTTCCAATTGCTCGACGTGCAGCCCAACCAGGCCGAGCTTGAAGGGTATTATGACGAAGCGGTAACCGTGCAATTTAATGTCACCAACCAAGACACGGTGCGCCACTGTTACACGCCGCAGTTTGATGTACCAGATGGCTGGTTCGCCAACACACTCTATACGCCCAACTTCTGTGTCCAGCCAGGCGCAACCGGGGGCCCCACGGTCGACGTGGGCCGAGCGGCAGATGCCAACACCAAGGGCGAGGTGGGCGAAGTGGGCGCAACCTTCACCGAGGTCGAAGCAGGCAGCATTACCGGGGGCGACAGTGTGCGCGTCTCGCTCTTCCGCAAGCCCGCCAGCGTCGTATTCGACAATCGTTGGGAATATACCTATCTGCGCCCGAATAACAGCGACACCGTCAGCATGACCGTCAAATTGCTCGATGATACGGGCGAAATCGTCGGTCGCTCGCTCGATGTCACATACGATTTGAAGACCACATTGGGCACAGTGACCGCGACCGGCCATTTTGAAAACGGACGCATGCCCGTACAGTTCACGGCTGGCAACGAAACCGGTGACGCGACGATCACCTTCACGCTAGCCGGTGGCGCGACCGCGACGACCACGTTGCATATTCGCAACGCCACGGCCAGCGTCATTGACCTGACCGCTTCGCCCAACGATCTGAGCAATGGCGTTAATAATTCCACGCTCGTCGCCACCCTGCACGACAGCGGCGGCAATCCGGTCGTGGACCAGTTGGTGCGCATTAGCGTCAGTGATGACACAGGGGCACGTGGCACGGTCAATAACGGGGAAGTCTTTACCGGCACCACCGACGCGCAGGGTCAAGTGGCGGCGACGTTTGTCAAGGCGGCCAACGCCCAAGATCAAGTGGCCGTACGGGCGGAAGCATTGGTGGCCGATGGCGCTGGTGGCTACCGTGTGACACAAGAAGACACGGAAATTCTGAAGCTGGCAGGCCAACCAACGATCAGCGGGCCCAATCTCTACTTGCCCATGATCCGTAACGGGATTGGGCAAAGCGCTGCGGCAAACTTGGTCATCTATAGCGATGGTGTAACGACCGGCTGGACGGATTGGTCATGGGATAGCACGGTGCAATTCGAGCAGGCGACGCAAGTCCACAGCGGCAGTAAGGCTATCGCCGTCACCTACAACGCAGCATGGGGGGCTTTCTCATTGAATAATGCCACCCAGATCGACACCAGTGGTTATCGCGCGATCCAGTTCTGGATCTATGGCAATGGCAAAACGATCAACGTTCACACCCAGGCCATTGATGAAGGTCCAGAGAGCATCCAGGTGCCCTTTACGCCGCCAGCCGGCCAATGGACACAAATTACGGTATCGATAAGTGCGCTGGGCAACCCCAGTATCATCAAGCGCATCAACGTCCAAGAGTTCACCGGCGCCCCCCAAGCAGCCATCTACCTCGATGATGTAATGCTGATTCGCTAAGCACAGGCGGCCTGTGTAGCTGTGCGCTACTACACAGGCCGCCTGTGTGTTTAGCTGTTCTGCTATCCCCAGCGTTAGACTACAATCAAGTCACAGAGAACCCCACCCCCGCCCTCCCCTGGTAAGGGAGGGAGCCGTTTGGTGGCCAGCATAACCTACTGCGTCTACCCGCCAATCAGTTCCCTCCCTTACCAGGGGAGCGGGGGCGGGGTTAGTCGTAGGATGGTATTTATTCAAAGCAAGCTTTTTTCTTCGAAATAGCATGAAAACGAGTAACAGTATGCAAACCAAAATCCAGCTCTTTGCTCTACCAAAGCCACACCGCCTCTGTATCAGAAACAGCAAGTGGCTACTGCTCCTAGTTGCTCTACTCATAAGCCCGCTGAGCGCCCAAATCGCCCTGGCCGCGCCCACCGATACCACGGTTACGAATTGCGACAACGACACGCAACTCAACCATGCCGTCACCTCGGCTGGGACAACCACGATTACCTTTGACTGTGGCCCTGGCCCCCACACGATCCCGATTGGCGGCTACATGACCGTCGCAGGCGAAGTGATCATCGACGGCGGCGGTCAGATTACATTGGACGGTGGCGGCGCCAGCGCATTTTTCCAGGTCTTTGTCAATCATACCCTAGACTTGCGCAATATCACGTTGCAAAATGGCATCTTTAAGGATGTCAATCCGCTCGAGAACTTTGGCACGATGACCCTGACAAATGTGCAGATGAAGAACAATCAGACGACAAATCAAGGTGGCGCGGTGACCAATACCGGGACCCTTGTCGTGCGTAATTCTAGCTTCACAGGCAACACCGCCAATGACGCCGGTGGCGCCATTGCGAGCGCGAGCGGTGGCAGCGTCGTGGTAGAAAGCAGCAGCTTCACCAGCAATCGAGTGCCGGGGAGTTTCGGTACAGGTGGTGCGATTGCCGTACAAAGCAACAAAGCCACGATTACCAACAGCACCTTCCGCAACAACAGCGCCTTGGACGGCGGTGCGCTCTATGTGAATACGAGTACAGTCGTCACCGTGACTGGCTCCACCTTCACAGAAAATAACGCCGGTTATGGTGGTGCCATTGAGAGCCGGGGTGAATTACAAGTCGATTACAGCAACTTCCAACAAAATCAGGCCAACGGCGGTGATGGTGGCGCGATCTGGGTGCTCGACAGCGACACCGACATCACCTATTCCACATTTAACAACAATAAAGCCAATACGACCGGCGGCGGGATCAGTTGTTATGGCAACACGCTTTCCGTGATTCATTCCACGATCAGTGGCAATCAGTCGAGTGATAATGGCGGTGGTATTTACAGCACCTGCAATCTCAACGTAAGCAATACAACCCTGAGCGGCAACAAAGCGCCCGGCAAAGGCGGTGGCGGCATCTATCAAGCCAGCAGTGGCAGCGCCAATATTGCAGCGACGACAATTGCCGGTAACACGGCAGCGTTTGGGGCCGGGGTTTATAACGACGGTGCTGGGAGCAGCACGCTGAGCTTGCAATTTACGCTGTTGGCGAATAATACAACGGGCAATTGTGATGGCGTGATCACGTCGCTGGGATTTAATCTGGCGAGTGACAACAACTGTGGCGCACTCACCCAGCCTGGCGACCAGAAAAATGTCAATTTGCCACTCGGTCCTCTGACCAACAATGGCGGGCCCACCCAGACCCTTCTACCGTTGGATGGGAACCCAGCCATTGACGCCATCCCTACCCCATGCAGTTTCTCGCATGATCAGCGCGGCATTCAGCGGCCCCAGCATGGCAAATGCGACATCGGCGCCGTGGAAGTGGAGGCCGTGAAATCAATCTACTTACCGGTCGTGATCAAATAACGGGTTAGCCCGCTGCACCCAGGGGGTTCCCGATTCAGCGTCTGGTATGAGAAACGTGTTAAAACACGTTAAAGAATATGGCTCAACCCGTTGAAACGGGTTTTCCGTACCAGGCGCTGAATGATGGGCATTAACAAAATAAATGGGTAACGGCGCACCCAACCTGCTTTGGGCGCCCTCTGGGCACGGTTTCTCCTATCAGGCGTCGAATTCATTCGATGCGGCATGCCCGCCAATCACCGAAATAAATGGTTAATCACCATCATTCAGCGGACTAATTCTCATTATCAATCTTATTGCCCGTTGTCGTATTATTCACCCTTTTGCTGTTCAGGAGTTCCGAAATATGCGTATACCGCGCCTCTCTACCTTCAGACTTTTTTTCTGTCTGGCCTTTATTTTACAGCCCTTGCTTGCGGCGCAACCCCTACACGCCCAGGCCGCTACGGTCAACGACTTGGCCGCTGACAAACAACATCGGATCGAAGTTGTGCTCAGCGCAAACGTACCGGAGCGTGCTGACCAGCCGATCAATGTGACGTTTACGGCCACGCCCCAACTCGCCGCACCCGACTTGCACGTCGAGTGGTCGGTCTCCGCCGATAGCGAACTGCTCGGCGGCGCGGCCAGCGAATCTGCCGGTGCGATCCCCGCCCGCCAGACGGTGCAACAGACGCGCCAGTTGCGGTTGACCGGTGCGGGTGTACACCGCTTGGTGGTGCGCGCCAGCTACAAGCCGGATGAAGCCTTGCAATTTGGTGCAACCGGCGTGCTCTTTTTCACGGTAAATGCCGATGGCACGATCACCGCCAGCGACAAAGACCCCGACGCGCACAGCCCCATGCACAGTAAAATGCCGATGCAAGTGACACAGGATGTCAACGCTGCAGCCACCCATTCGCCCACCGACGATCCCTGCTTTAACGTGTCGGGCGTGATCACACGCATCGAGAAGTCACCAACCAAAAGCGGTTTGGCCGCCAATATCAGGGTGCCGGTACGCAATGTGCGGGTCGAAATGCGCGAGGAAGATACGCTCTTTGATGATTCTTATGGGACATTTATCACCGACAACAACGGGGCTTATCATTTTAGCTTCTGCGACGATGATGGCGTCTTTGACGATGAGCTTGAACTCTATGTACGGGTGCGCACCGAATTGTTCAAAGATGGCAACGCGGTCGTGGAAGTCGAAGATAGCTCCTGGATCGACGAAGTTTATGAATATGACAGCAACATCATCGAATCTGAAGGCGGCAATTACACGATCAATTTCGATCTCAACGATGAGCAAAGTGGCATCCTGAATATTGCCGACGCTGTGCTCGAAGCGTGGACAACCTGGAACAACAACGGTGGTGCCAAGGGGGATGACGCGACGTTTGACGGCGAGGCCGAGGTCCATTGGGAAGCGGGTTATGGCGACACCGGCTCCTATTACAATGGCTATACCTGGAACGAAATGACCATTGCCGACGATCCCTCCGACCCCGACCAGTGGGACGACAGCGTGATCATGCACGAATGGGGTCACATGGCCGATGATTATTACGGCTGTGACGACAACGGCGGTGGCCCGCACAACGTGGACACGTTGGTCAGCGATTTAGAGCTTTCCTGGGGCGAAGGTTATCCCGACTTCTGGCAAAGCGTGGTGCGCGACCAGACTGGCCACGTGGATAGCTCATGGTATCTAGACTTCGACATCAACGGCGCGGTCAACATTGGCGTCAATTTGGAAACGTACGATTCAACCCGCGTGGCCTCGTTGCTCAGCGACCAAAATGAACTGGCCATTGCCGCCATGTTGTGGGATCTGTATGACACCGCCAACGATGGCCGCACGTCCAGCGGCGTAACCGTCGGTCCGTGGGATCGCGTCTCACCTGGGCAACCGGTCATCCAAGAGGTCTACACCGACCCCGCCTTTGAATCAAACGGTGATGTCTTTGATGATGATTGCACTGCGTCGGTCTATCTCGAAGCCTGGAAAAAGCTCAACAAGCCAACCGACGCCGGCACCGCCGAAGCCGTGACAAAAAACCTGGGTAAATCCGACCCTTTCAATACAAGTTTGGTCGCTGCCTCACAAGTTCAAGCGGCCGGTGCAACTGCTACCTATGCCACGACCAACCAGCCGGATTACCGCTGGTGGAAACAGTTGAACTTTGTCGTCGACAACAGCGCCAGCATGGCCCAGGCCGGCAAGTTAGACGCCGTCAAAACCGTGATGAAGGAGACGATCAACGATGTGATGGCGAAGGAACCCAAAGGCGTCGAGGTGCAGATCAACACCTTTAACAACACCTCACTGGCCATCCAGAACAGCACCTTCGGTCAATTCTTCCCCGAAGGCATCACCCCGCGCATCGACCAACTGAATGC
>JAPLGZ010000854.1 GCA_026389895.1 Chloroflexota bacterium
TCTACCGAACCCTATCGTGGCGAAATTTTCCCATTGGCTGGCGGCGACGCCTTACGCTGGAACATCTTGCGCCCAGACATTCCCTTTCTCCTGGGCACCTGGGGAGCATCCACCATGCGCGCGTGTATTGATCAGATCAGCGAAATCAAAATCGGCGGCACCGCCAATCCCGATGTTGTGCCCTATTTCCGTAACGTGATTGATAGTGCGAGAGATATTGGCATTGTCATCGGCGCAGTCACGGTGGTCGATCAAGATGGCGCTGCCGCCCGCCAACGCGCCCGGCGCGAAGTGGCCCTCTATTTGCCGGTTGTCGCCGATTTAGACCCGACACTCAAACTTGATCCAGCCTTGATGACCCGCATCCGCGCCGCCGCCGCCCGCTATGATTTTGACGCCGCCGCCGCGCTGATCTCCGATGACGTCTTAAAGCGCTTCGCCTTTGCCGGCACCCCCGCGGATGTCGCCGCTCAGGTGAATTCGCTCTTTGCCGCCGGCGCCAGCCGTGTAGAACTGGGCACGCCACATGGGCTGACACCAGAAGAGGGGTTGCGGTTGCTGGGCGAACAAGTGTTGCCCGCGGTCAATTTTTAATTTGATTCGGTCATCATTGGTAGGGGATTTGGCATGCCAAATCCCCTACCAATGATGACCGAATCAACGAATTTTCAACGCACCTTACATTATAGTAGAGGAGATCTAAGAAAGGATTGCTAACTTAACCAAAATGCGCTATGCTGGAGCAGCCAACATTGCCATTTTGCCGCTGCAGGAGCTACCCGCATGCCACTTCAAAACTATGCGAATTTCGATTTACAAATTGAGCGCATCTCTACCACTTATCGCGCCCGCGTCTTGGCTTCCCCAGCTGGTCAAGCGACCACCGAATTCACGTTACCCTTTTCTGCCGCAGAACAAGCCGCCGTTATCGCCGCCAACTGGTCAACCAGCGCGGCGCGTGGGATTAGACTCAGTGTTGATCCCACCTCACTAACCCCTGCGTTGGATGCCAAAACCTTTGGAACGAGGCTGTTTGCCGCGCTTTTCCAGGGTGACGTGCGGACTTGTCTGACCAACAGCCTGACGATGACACAAGCAACAGGCACAGGATTGCGCATTCGCCTGCGCCTGAACGATGTGCTTGAGCTTGCACCGTTGCCCTGGGAATATCTACGCGGCCCAGCTCCTTACGACTTTTTCGCCCTCTCTGAACAAACACCCATCGTACGTTACTTGGACTTGTTGCAAAGCGCAACCTTGCTCCCTGTGACGCTACCATTACGAATTCTCGTGCTCATTTCAGACCCCACGGATATTCTGCCGCGCTTGGCCGTAGAAGGCGAATGGCAACGGTTGCAAACCGTATTGGCCCCTTTGCAAGCCCAGGGCTCGATCATTGTGGAACGGCTAGCGGCGCGTTTGGATACGCTCCAACAACGTTTGCAACAAAAAGATAACCCTTTCCATATTTTACATTTTATTGGTCACGGCGCCTTTGATGCTAACCGCCAAGAAGGTGGGCTGCTCCTGGAAACCGTAAACGGCCAGGGGCAGATGGTCAGCGCCGAACGGCTCAGCGTTCTGCTGTACGATCATCCATCCTTGCGGCTGGCCTTTCTCAACGCCTGTGAAGGGGCACGTGGTGGATCCACCGACCTTTTTGCCGGGGTGGCACAGACCCTGGTGCAAAAACGCATGCCCGCCGTGATCGCCATGCAATACACTGTAACCGATAGCGCAGCGATTGATCTGGCCGCCAGCTTTTATCAAGCCATCGCCAATCATTATCCGGTGGATGCAGCGCTGGCCGAAGCGCGCAAGACCCTGTACGTCGCAAACAATCAATTGGAATGGGGAACCCCGGTGCTCTTTATGCGTGCACCGGATGGCATGCTTTTCCAAAATCTAGATGAAGAGGAGGACGAAATGAGTGAGAAGAAGCCTGGTGGCAATGTGCATATAAACACTGGGGGCGGCAACTATATTGATGGGGGCGTCAACACTGGCGGGGGAGATTTCATTGGCCGGAATAAGATTATTTATGGTGACAATGTGCATGGCGACAAAATAGTCGGTGATAAAGTCGCTGGCAACAAAAACACGGGGGATGTGATCAACGCCACGATTGGCGCAGGGGCCAAGAATATCGCTGTGGGTAAAGACATTCACCAGACGATCACAGAGAACTATGGCCCGCCCACACCGGATGATAAGCCACTTATTGAAGCGCAATTTCAGCGCATTCTGGCAGTACTCAATGCGGCGGTAATCGACCCTCGCACCGCAGGCAGAGCGGAAGGCAATTTGGAAACCCTGCAAAGTGAGTTAACCAAAACGGACGAGAGCGCTCGGCCCGAAGCCAGCACGATTACACGCGTGGGCGACTGGTTATTAAGCAATGCACCGCAACTTACGCAGGCGTTGGCTGAGCTCTTTGGCATGCCGGCCGTGGGGCGAGTGCTCAATAAGGCGGGCGAGGCAGCAGTTGCCTGGGCAAAGGAACGATTTAACAAATGAGGATCTGAGCGCTAACACCGACAACTAAAATCGTGGCTGGTAATGATACAAATTGTGGCAAA
>JAPLGZ010000235.1 GCA_026389895.1 Chloroflexota bacterium
ATGGTCGTCTAAATCGGCCGTCTAGATAACGGTGCTCTGTCAAACCATGGATCAGCCTTACATGAATTATCAAGAATATACGTGATTTTGCGTATATACACTGTCATTAACTTTCTGCTATCCTACATTTATTCTGCTAACACATTAAACATACGTCACTTTAAGATAAATAGGTAGGAGAGGCCTGATAAATTAGATTTTTTACAACGGAATTCAAGAAAAACTTGCTCGAACTCGGCGCTTGTTAAGTAGCGATGGGTCAGTTGGATCCACGGCGCATTACTTAATTCAATTGATTATCTCCTTTCCAGGACTGAGGCATGAAAAATATTCTTGTAGTGGATGATGATAAAGCTATTGTTTGGGCGCTCACGGCCAATTTACACCATTATGGGTATACGGTTAACAGTGTGCAAAATGGTGTAGATGCATTACGCCAAATTCAAAGCCAACAACCTGACTTAGTTCTGCTAGATATCGATCTACCCGGCATGGATGGGGTTGAGGTTTGTGGTCGACTACGGAGTGATCCTCGTTCAAGTCTGCTTCCGATTATATTCCTAACGGGCCTCTCTGAACTTCGAGACATGCGGGCGGCTTATGCGGTTGGCGCCGATGATTATGTCGGCAAACCATTTTCTATGCCAGAATTGTTAATGCGGATCAGTGCTGTATTACGGCGCGCAAAAAATCAGCAACTGCCGGAAGTGCAGAAACCGACGCCACCGCATCAACTTCAAATAGGGCCACTGCAGCTGAATTTGAATAGCTCGACGCTTGAAACCGAGCATAGGGTGGTTGGGCTAACCCCCAATGAATTAAGCTTGATGAAATATCTGATGCACCACCCAAACCAGACATTCTCTAGCGAGAAGCTATTGCAGGAAGTATGGTTATACCCGCCAGGAACAGGAGATCCAGCGTTGGTGCGCTGGCATGTAAAAAATTTACGTCGCAAGCTTGAGCCAAAGCCAGATCAACCGATCTATCTCCATACGATTCCCCATCATGGTTACATCCTTGTCGATCCTCCCCGTCCTTATCAGGCGACTTTGCCCAGGCCAGCCACCCAGTTGCGGGCAAACCGGCAAGATAAAGCCCTTTATCAGGCGGTAGGATAGTGTTTGACCGGATACGACAAGCGAATTTTGTAGTTTCACGATAAAGAGCCCAATAACAAACAGGCCGCTGAAGTTTCAGCGGCCTGTTTGTTATTGGGCTCTTTATCCGACTTCTTATCATTTCACCTATTTATGCCACGTATGTTGAGAACAAGACTTGACATAAATCTTAGATGCCGTACAAACGGCGGTAACTGCGCCGACGGCCACGCCGCCAATTGAGCGAGGGGTGGCGCACGCACCCACCTAGCCCGTGCGCCCAGCTTGTGATATACTATAACCGTAATGCCGTTTACGGAGCCCTATCTTATGTCAAATCCTGTCCTCCTGTGTTAAATTCTCAAAGACTCACACTTTCCTTACATATTTCCTACGGCATCCTCGCCCCACCGCAGCCACTTTGTCACTATACTTGAACCCGTGGTCCTGCCATCGGCGCAATCAAAATTCTCAATCCGGAGACCACGGCAACCTCGAAAATTGCCCGTGCAACAGAGTTTTTACCAGAGAAACAATTTGCCAGAGGAATCAAAAGAGCAATGACAGGGTACAAAAAATTCACGACTTTACGCCAGCCAGCGTTGCACCACGACTTTGGTTCAAATCACCACTTCAGTTCCGATAAAGGTTTAATCGGTCAGTTCCTCACCTGTATGCTAGGTTTTGTAGCCGTATTGCTTTTGGCTACACCAGCCCAAGCGCACTCAGCGCCGACCCCGTATGGGCCCACCAATCCTTTCGCTTCCGAGGGTCTGATCCCCGACAATCTGTTGTGTGGTGAGGGCTACCGCATTGTGGACACCGATTTATGCACACATGGATCCGATGATCTGATGCCAAGTAGAGGGCGCCCCATAGACGATGATGTGCTGGTTAACCAGCCGCTTATGCCCAAAGCAATTTTATGCGATGGGGATGGGCGTAGTGGCAAACGGGTGCAAGTGATGTATGTGCGCACCGAGGACAGAGCAGATCGCTATGCCCAATCGCTGGCAACGATTCGCATGGAGGCCATGGCAACTGACAAGATTTTTAATGTCAGCGCACAGGAAACCGGCGGCTATCGACATATCCGTTTTGTCACGGATGCGCGCTGTCACATTGATGTCTTGAATATTGTCATTCCACCAGCCATGAATGCCTCTTTCCGCGCAACGATCCTGGCCCTTAAGGCGCAAGGCTATGATCGCCCCGACCGTAAGTATCTGATGTTTGTTGATGCAGACGTTTATTGCGGGATGGCCACAGTGGTCAATGACACCAAACCCTCCGCCGACAATCTGACCAATCTTGTTACGGGTTATGCACGCATGGACAGCCGTTGCTGGCAAAGCGATTCCATTGCCCACGAGTTGGTTCATGTATTGGGTGGTGTTCAATTTAGCGCGCCACATGCCACCGGCGGTTGGCACTGTGTGGATCAATTTGACCTGATGTGTTACTCAGACGAGCCCTATTATCCAGTTATGCAACATATCTGTCCAGCCAACCAGGCGAATCGCCTCGATTGCGGTCACGATGACTACTACCACACCGACCCACAACCAGACAGCTATCTGGCCACCCATTGGAATGTCGCCAATAGTGAATACCTGAGTCCGCTCGAAGCGCTTGAAGTGGTGGAACCAATCGTAAACCTTTTCGCAAGGACCGGTGATCCTGGGGTGATGACGCCATCCACCATTACGATCACCGCTCAGATATCCAATAGCGAGAGCATTTTGGCGAAAGTCGAGTTTTATGACGGTCCAACTTTGCTCGAAGTTGATACGACTAGCCCTTACCTCTATACATGGCAGGGCGTTACCAGTGGCACGCACATGATTACGGCGAAAGCTTACGACGACATGGGTGAATTTGCAACTTCGAGCATACTCACCCTGATCGTGCCCAAGGCCCCAAGTCCAGACTTCAACAATAGTGAGGATAAAAAACCGCTGGTATCGCAGCTCTATCTGCCACTCATCCTGCAATAACAATGCCCGTACACAGGTTAAACCTTTAGCCAGATCAAAGAAAAACGCTTAATACTCACGAAATCCTTACGGCACCCTCACGCAACTATTGACACTTTTGTAGTATAATAAATCGTAAGGCATCTAGCAGAGAAGCGTCATAAAACAATAGGCTGCTGGCTTGAATCATTTAATTCGCAAACCAAGACACGGCTGATTAGCTCAGGAAACCTCTTTTATTGTGGATGATAAATCAACTTTTTCGGCGCTACATAAACCTGGCCGTCGCAGGGCCTTGATCGGCGCGTTGGGGCTGGCATTATTATTGCTCGTCGGCAAAGAACAAACTTTTTCGGTCAAAGGTGGCACAGTCCCAGGTGAACCGACACCCGATCATATCTCGATCTATCTGCCGCTAATTCAGGTAAAACTAGCGACACCAACGATCCAGCCCACCTCCCAGCCCACCCCCCAGCAGACAAACCTGGTCTGGGATGATCGGCTAGATCAACGGGGTGCGAAGCTGGTTCTAGCCCAAGTAACGCCCGGTCAAGGTTATTGGCAGCTCGTTCAAGCGGTCTGGTTTGACAGTAAAGAATCGCAGGGTAAACACAATATTTTTGTCGAGACATTAGACGCAGATGGCGCGCGCCAAGTTGGTGTACCGATCTTGATTCAATGGAGTGATGGCTCAACAACGGTGACGACACAGGCAAAATCAGGTGAGCCATATGCAGCTGATTTTGCCATGTTTGCGCTTGCCCCTTCCTACCAAGCAAATCCCAATGATGGCGCACCCGCCGACAGTGTGACCGGAATGGGGCTCGGCGAAATCGACGACCCAACCCACGGTTATCACACGAGTTATGGGCTAACCTGGCAATGGACCCTGGCCACCGATACACCGACCACGACACCAACGGTCACGCCAACCTCCAGCATCACAGCAACGGCCACCGCCACCGCCACTGTCGGCATGACAGGAACGCCCACCATCACGTCGACACCAACTATAACGATAACCCCCAGCATGACCGCAACGCTCACGCCAAGTAGCACACCGACTATCGAGACGCAACAAAGCAGATAGGCATTTTGTCGAGCACAGGGCTGAGCAGGCGGCCTAATTTCGCAACGACCGAAATAAGGTTTACTGGCCTATATGTTCGGCCAGTGAATCCAGTTCGTCAATTTAAAGATTTTTAGACGGTTAAAAAGCAAGGAGGAGAGTATGTCGTTTGGTTACTGCATTAGCGAAGCTCGTAAAAAAGCGGGTTTGAGCCTAAAGGCGCTGGCAAATCGCGTTGAAAAGGACGATGGCTCAGTCATGTCACCGCAATTTCTGCATGACATTGAGATCGGCCGGCGCAATCCTCCCACGGATCATCGGCTAGATCAATTAGCGAATGAACTGAACTTATCGCGAGAATATCTGCAATTTCTGGCAGGGGCGTACCCCGAAGACTTGCAAGACCTATCCCCACGCCCTGATCCTGAGCAGGTTGAGGCAGCTTTTCAGGCTTTCCGAGAAGTTATCAAAGGGCAGGCGCAGAGAAGTTAAGTTTGACAGGATGGGGGATTTATAACGCCCTTACTTTCGTTGCAAATTTTTCTCAATTGTGCCGATCAGCGTTTTTAAACTGATCGGTTTACTCAGGTATTCGGTGGCTCCGGCGGCCAGACATCGTTCACGGTCGCCAGCCATCGCCAGCGCAGTCAAAGCAATAATGGGCAGGTCACACCATTGCCTATTCGTACGCACTCTATGCATCACTTCCAGCCCATCCATGCCGGGCATTTGAATATCCAACAGGATTAGAGCCGGTTGAGATTCGCTTAGCCGCGCAATGGCTTCATCACCAGTGCGCGCAATTTGTACGTGATACCCGCGTGCTTGTAGGTAGTCAGAAAAAGTATCAATGTTCGCCTCATTGTCCTCAACCAACAAAATATGGGGCAGCAGCGTCGTCGGGTAATGACCAGATGGGCGGAGCGAATAGGGGGGGGGCAGCGTCATCGTACCATTGTGGATGGCAAGCGGGCGCGGTGAGAAGAGCGCAAAGAGGGCGCGGTTTAATTGCTCGCGCGAGAAATGTCTTAGCAGCATTTCCAGTCGACCGACACTAGGATCTGCGAGGATAGGGTTGGGCGGCGTCGCATCCATCAAAGAGATAAGAATTACGGGGATCAGACGCGTTTGCGGCTTGGCGCGCAATTCCGATAAGATATCCCACCCCGAACGTTCCGACATAAACATATCTAAGAGAATGACATCAGGCTGGGCGGCCTGTGTATAGCGGACAATATCATGGGACTGGGTATAAATAATAGCCTCGATCGCAAGCTCCCGCAGATACTGCGCCGTCCGTTCGGCCTCAATCGTAGAATTGCTTATGATTAAGGCCCGATGAAGATTCGCCAATGTGCCTTGAACTGAACCTTTCTGTTTAATCAAGGTGCTCTCGGCGCTTGTGATCCATGGCAACGAAATCGTAAAGCGACTGCCCACCCCCATCTCGCTCTCCACGGTAATACTGCCCCCGTGCATTTCTGTCATCCGATAGACCAGCGCAAGCCCTAAGCCTGTTCCTTCATGATGGCGCGCAATGCTACTGTCCAGTTGCACAAACGGTTGAAAAAGCCGTTTTATATCTTCTGGCCGAATGCCAATGCCATTATCCGAAACCGTAAAGTGAACGACCTCTTCCTGTTCATCACCACTCACTTCCAAGCTGACGTTGCCATTTTCTGGCGTAAATTTGACCGCATTACTCAACAGATTCACGATCATCTGTTTCAAACGCCGTTCGTCAGCATCAATAACCTTGATCATTGGGTCGATATGCGAAGTGACCGTAATCTGCTTCTTAAGCGAAATGTGTTTAATGAGCCCCAAACTTGCTTGGCATACTGTTTCTACGCTCACCGGTTGTAGCTCTAAGGCTAACTGCCCAGCTTCGAGCTTAGAAACATCCAAAATATCATTGATCAGTGCCAGTAGATGACGGCCACTCTCCTCAATACTCCGCAAAGCTTTCTCTTGTTTTCGCGTTAATGGACCATAGACATATTCTTGTAATGCTTCGGACATCCCCAAAATTGTGTTCAAGGGTGTACGAAGTTCATGGCTCATGCTGGCCAGAAATTCATCTTTTAAACGGGCGGCGCGGGCTAATTGCGCATTCGCTTCACTCAGATCGGCAGTGCGCTCCTCCACGCGACGGGTTAAGGTATTGCGTTCGTTAGCCAACACCTGCTCGACCAACTTGCGGCGCGTGATATCGTGCAGGGTTAATAAGTGACCGGTGACACGATTGTTACGATCATAGATATTCGAGATCAAAAGATCGATATAACGCACCTGCATCTCATTATCAAAGAGGGCAAGTTCCACCACGCGCGATTGCGTCACTTCGGCGCCATTTAACAATTGCTGGACTGGCTGCAAATCTGACCAATTTGGCATCAACTCGGCAATGGGTCGGCCCAACGTGCGCTCCTGCTCTAACGCCAGCAGGCGGCGCGCCGAGGGGTTGACATCGATCACAATATTGCGCTTGTTCAACACAATGACGCCATCGTTCATACTTTCGACAATCGCATTGCGGGCAACCGGCAGAATCTCCCAAAATTGAAAACGAAAGGTAAACCAGCCGATCGCCATGCCAGCCGTCACGAGTGCGAAAGGGGTCAGATCCAGGGGAAATAGTGCGCCCAAGCCAAAAAGATAAAAAATATTGACCAACATGGGCGATAGAAGTGCGAGGATGCAAACAGTCACTTGCAAACCAGATAACGTAGATCCGCGCAAAAGTAGGCGCAAGAAGAGCACCACCGCCAGTAGCATGACCAGATAGTTACAGCCGGTGTGCACATAAAAACCAATGGCGCGCTCAATAACCAGATGGGCGAGCCCTGGTCCGTTACTCAGCGTAATATTTTTCCATAACAGGTGAAAATACTGGTTCGTCCAGGTAAAGAAAATAAATAAGA
>JAPLGZ010000460.1 GCA_026389895.1 Chloroflexota bacterium
TTTGTTCTGCCGGTTGCCTTGGGGATTGGCATCTTTCAGGTCTATCCAACGGTCTTTTCGCTCTATGCGAGCCTGACGCAATGGAATCTCCTCACCCCACCGCGCTGGGTGGGCATGCGCAACTATGTCGAACTCTTCACAACTGATCGTTTCTTTTTCCAGACGATGCGCAACACGGGCGTCTACACCCTGGGCGTCGTTGTCCCCGCCATGATCCTCGCTTTGGTCTTTGCCATCCTGTTGAATCAAGAGATCCGCGGCAAATATCTATACCGCGCCATCTACTTTATTCCCGTCATTGCGCCGGCCGTGGCCGTTGCGCTGCTTTGGGGTTGGCTTTATGAGCCCAATTTTGGCTTGATCAACTCAGCGCTGCGCGTGGTCGGCATCAAGGGACCAGCCTGGCTCGGCAGCACCAAATGGGCGATGACAGCGGTGATTATCGAGTCGATTTGGGCGGGTTTGGGGTTTAGCATTGTGATTTTTCTGTCGGGGCTCCAGGGCATTGGGCGCGAATATTATGAGGCGGCGGCGATTGACGGCGCAGGTTTCTTCCGCCAGTTCTATTCGATCACGCTCCCACTCCTGTCACCCGTCACTTTCTTTATCTTGGTGACCAGCGTGATCGGCTCGTTTCAAGATTTTACGGTGCCTTTTATTATGACTGGCGGTGGACCTGCTGGCGCGACGCAGTTGGTGGTGATGTATCTCTATGGGCTCGCCTTCCGGCTACAAAATATGGGCACAGCTTCGGCAGTGGCCTACGTCGTCTTTTTGGTGATTGTCAGCTTGACGGCCTTAAACTTTGTGCTCGCCCGCCGCTGGGTCTTTTATGAGGAAAATGTATGAGTGAACAAACCGCCACACTTAAGCCCGCGCGCCAGAGCCAAACCGCTTTTGATACGCAACTCAAAGCCAAAAAATTCTTGACCAGCGTCTTGACGCATGGGATTTTGCTACTGATGGCGATCTTGATGCTCTTTCCGCTACTCTGGTTGGTCTCAACTTCGCTCAAAGAACCGAGCAAACAGATGATCTGGCCGCCACAGCTGATCCCCAATCCGCTCTTTCCACAAAATTATGTCCAACTTTTTGTGATCGCGCCGATGGAGTTGTATCTCTACAACAGCTTTAAGGTGACGATCCTCTCGGTGATCGGCACCTGCTTTTCCTCGTCGCTGGCCGCCTTTGCCTTTGCCCGGATGCGTTTTCGGGGCAGTAACGTGCTCTTTTTCATTTTGCTCGGCACCATGATGCTGCCCTATGCCGTCACGGTGATCCCCACCTTTACGGTGATGCGCCAGTTGGGTTGGCTCGACACCCATTATCCGCTCTTTGTCCCGGCCTTTTTTGGCAGCGCCTTTAACGTCTTTCTGTTGCGTCAAGCCTATAAATCGATCCCCCAGGATCTCTTTGATGCGGCCACCGCCGATGGCGCGGGCTTCTTTCGCATTTACTGGCAAATCTTTCTCCCGTTGGGCATGGCTGCCTTGGTGACCATTGCGATCTTCGCTTTTCTGGGTTCCTGGAACGATCTGTTCAGTCCATTGATCTACTTGAGCACCCAAGAGAAGATGACAGTCGCGCTAGGGTTGGCTTATTTACGCGGGCGAGCCGGCACCGGCGTCGGCACGATCGGCATTATCATGGCTGGCTCGATGCTTGTCAGCATTCCCATGCTGCTGCTCTATGGGTTTGGACAACGCTATTTTATTCAAGGGTTAGCCCGCACTGGTTTGAAAGGGTAAAGGTTCCAGAGAGCCGTCACGGGACAGAACATGCAATTTCGTCTGGCCACCAATCGGTCCCCTCCCTTACCAGAGGAGGGTTAGGGTGGGGTTGCCTTGCAGTCGATCAACGTAACACGAGTGCTATCGAATGGCAGTGCAACCCCCACCCAGCCTCCCCCTGATAAGGGGAGGAGCCGTCACAGGACAGAACATGACTTCAGCCGCCCACCAATCAGTTCCCTCCCTTACCAGGGGAGGGTTAGGGAAGGGTCGGACTCAAATAATTATTTATTGTCAATGGAGATAACAAACAATGGCGCGTGTATTTGGTGAAACAGAAATGCAGTATTTCAGCGAAGTGCTGGCCAGCCGCCAGTTAGGCTGGCGCGAAGGCGGGCTGGTGACGCGTTTTGAACAGGCTTTTGCCCAAAAGGTGGGGTCTGGCTATGCTATCGCCCGCAATTCGGCGATGTCGGCGTTGGCCGAGGCGGTCAGCATCAGCGGGGCCGGCACAGCAACAGAGGTGATCTGCGACCCAATGGTGCAATTTGGGGCGATTGCCACCATCTATTTCAATGCCGTCCCCCGCTTTGCCGATGTCAAACCCGACACCTATTTGATGGACCCAGCCTCGTTGCGCGCCAACATTACCAACAAGACGCGGGCGGTAATTGTCACCAATCTCTGGGGCATGTGCGCCGAACTGGATGAGATCCGGCGGATCTGCGACGAGCACAAGATCTTCATGATCGAAGACTGCGCCCACAGCATTGGCGCCACCTGGCAGGGTAAACACTCGGGCACGTATGGCGACATGGGTTGTTTTAGCTTTCAACAGGGCAAACACATGACCACCGGCGACGGCGGCATGATGACGACCAATCGGCAAGATCTATACGAGCGACTCTTTGACGAATGGTCTTTTGGCGAATCACCTTCGTTTATGACACTCAACTTCCGCATGAACGAAGTGACCGGCGCGGTCGGTCTGGCCCAGTTGCAACGGATCGACGATTATCTGGCCGAATACACCAGCAATTTACACACCTTTAATGCCGCCATCGAAAATTGCTCATGGCTGCGGCCCCGGCATGTCCCCGCCGATGCCGGCCAGACCGGTTATATTTGGGCTTGCACCTGGGCGGGGGATGAGCAAGGTTTGGCGCTGGAGCGCTTCAAACAAACGATCAAGGAATTAGGGGTGAACTTGCGCTTTGGCTTTATCGGCAAACCAGCCTACCAGTTTGATCTGTTCAGCGGTTCAACGGCCTATAACCATGCCGATTGTCCCGTCCGTTGCCCGCTCTACACCAGCACCAGTGATTACCGGTATCATACAGGGCTCTGTCCCGTGGCCGAAGATCTGATGCCACGGATTATTTCGGCCAGCTTGGTGGAAGCGCCACCCGACGATGTCAAGCGGCGCGCCGACCTGTTGCACCAAGCGATCAGCATCACCCAAAAGGGATAAAATTTAGTTACACAGAGAGCGCGGAGAATTCACAGAGCTACACAGAGAAAAGGCCAACTTGTTTTTTCTCTGCGCAACTCTGTGCTCTCTGTGTAACGTTTGATCGGAGGACTTATGACCAGCAAGACGATCGGCATTGGTGTGATCGGTGTTGGCATGGGCGCGAATGTCTTGCCCATCAACCACGATCCGAATTCGCGTTTAGAAGTACGCGCCGTCTGCGCCCAGACCGCAGCGCGCGCCAAAGATGTCGCAGAGACCTGGCAACTGCCCTTTTGGACCACGGATTATCAAGCGCTGATCGCGCGCCCAGATATCGACGTGGTGGCGATTTATTCACCAGACCATCTCCATACCGAGCAGGCCAGCGCCGCGTTGGCGGCTGGCAAACATGTGATTTGCACCAAACCCATGTGTACCACCGTCGAGGATGCCGCCAAGTTGGTAAAATTGGTCGAGCAGACCGGGCTCAAGTTCCTGGTCGGCCAGACCATGCGCTTTGACCCCGAATTCTCGGGAGCGAAACGGTTGTTCGATGATGGCGATTTGGGTGAGATTATCTTTGCCGAAGCCCATTATGTCCATGATGCGCGCGGTTTCTTTCCCAATACACCCTGGCGGTTGCAAGCACCCCAAGATTTGATGTTTGGCGGCGCGTCCCACCCGATCGATCTATTACGCTGGTTTTTGGGTGACGTCGAAGAGGTGCATGCCTATGGCCGCAAAGGTAATCTGACGCCGGACTACCCATACGAGGACAACTATCTGATCAACCTCAAGTTCAAAAATGGGGTGATCGCCCGCGTCTTGGCCGCCTACGGCCTGGTCGAGCCCCCCATGCCCATGATGGGCTTGGGATTATACGGGGCCAAGGCCAGCCTGCACGCTGATTTTACCGATCAACAGGATGGTCACCTTAACGTGGTCTATGACAAACAAGCGCACCAACCGCTGGCGAACACTGTCTTCCCGGCGGAAACAGAGGGCACCTTAGGCCACGGCCAGGGAGTCATGCGCTATCTTCAGCACTTTGAACAGTGTCTCATCGAAGACTTGTCCCCTTCGCCCAGTGTGCGCGATGGCGCCAAGTCGATTGCCGTCTGCGCGGCAGCGTGGGAATCCATCCGCCAAGGTGGCGTGGTCAAGGTAAATAGTGATTTTTAGGGTGTGACTAAAGCGCCTCACCCCCCAACCCCCTCTCCTGAATCGAAGGGCTGAGTTCAGGAGAGGGGGAGCAGAACCAATGCAACTGCAAGTCTCCCCTCTTCTGAAACAGCTTTTCCGTTCAGGAGAGGGGACGCCCAGCGGGCGTAGGGGGTGAGGCGCTTTTTTATTGGCAATGGAGGCACAATGCGAGTTGGTTTGGTTGGCCTGGCGGCGTTGTATTGGCCGCTGGCGATGGGCAATGGACTGCGAGATCGCGAAGGCGTTCAATTCTTGAGCGCGGCGACTTTGGGTGTCAGTGAGGCCGAGATCGAGGCCACCTTGGGCATGACCCCAGCCGCCTATGCCGAACGCTTTCAGATTAAACTTTATGTTGATGCCGCAGAAATGGTTGCCAGCGAACAGTTGGACACGGTGGTGATCATTGCGCGCCACACAGAACATGCCACGTGGGCAGAGCGTATGGCCGCTTTAGGGGTCAATATTTTTATCCCCAAAACTTTTACAACGACGAGCGAAGATGCGGCGCGCATTGTGCAGGCGCAACACCGCTATGGCGTGCAAATTGCTGTGGGACCAAGCCCGCGCTTTCTGCCGCCGATGATGGCCGCCAAACAAGCCATTGATCAAGGTCGGATCGGCAAGCCATTCGCCGTGCGCATCTGTCACCATCACGGCGTAATCGATGTGTTTAACCAACAGGATTGGTATCGCGATCCAGCCGAAGGCGGCCCAGAGCTTTCACTGGGCTGGTATGGCATTGATCTGGCGCTCTATTTGCTGGAAGACCAGGTCAAGACGGTCTTTGCCCAATATGGCAATTTTACCAGCCCGGATAGTCCGTTCATGGATTGTGGGCGGATTGAGCTGCGCATGGTCGGCGGGGGTATGGCGGCGTTTGATATGTATTTCTGCAATCGGTTTGCCTATCCGTCTTGGCAATTGGAGATTGTCGGGCCGCAGGGCGTCGTCAGTATCCACCGGGTGGAAGGTGATTCGCGCAAGACGGTGGTCAGCCTGGACAGCGCCGCGGGCTATGAACTTTTGCCTTTGCCCGATCAGACACCTGGTTGGGAGATGTTTTGGGTTGATGATTTTCTGCACAAACGTGAGCCAGCGCTTTCGGCGGCAACGGCCAAAACGATTACCGAAATTTCCCTGGCCGCGCGTGACTCAGCCCAGCAAGGTCTGGTAATTTCCCTATAGATGATTGTCACCCTAAAAGAGATCGCCTACGGTAATTCTGCAAACAAATGAGATAGAAAATGTCTGCCTACGAAGAACGTTTAGCCCCTGATTTGGTGTTGCGCACGGTGCGCGACGAACGCGATGTCGATCGTTTCGCGGCCTTCAATACCGCCATCAACGACGCCACTCAAGGGGCGACGTGTGCCAATTTATTGCGCCACCACCCAGAAATTCAGTATGACGATTTTATGTTTGTCGAGGACGAACGGACCGGCGAAGTCGTTTCGACGATCTGCCTGATCCCGTGGCGCTGTGTGTACGAAGATATCATGTTAGATGTGGCCATGCTAGAGATGGTGGTGACCCATCCCGACTATCGGCATCGTGGGTTGGTGCGCACCCAGATCGGACGCTTCCACCAAGTGGTCAATGAACGGCGTTTTGACTTGAGCATTATTGAAGGCATCCCCTACTATTATCGGCAATATGGGTATGCCTATGCCACGGATCACGCGCGGAGCGATTCGCTGCCAGCCTGGCAGATCCCGGCGCCACCCAAGGATCACGTATCGCCCTATCAATTACGCCCAGCCACCTTAGCCGATCTACCGGTGCTCACCGAACTTTATCAACAAAATATCGCCACCCTGGGCCTCGCCACCCTGCGCAGCTCAGATTACTGGCAGTTCTTGCTACAATGGGCCCAATATCCTGTACAGATTGTGGAGGAGATCCGTACTCACACCGTTGCGGGTTATGTCGCAAGTTTGGTGAACAAGCGTGGGATCAAAGTGCTCGAGAGTAGTCTACCAGATTATGCTGCCGGCCTGGCTGTGCTACAACAGTTTAAAGAGGCCGCGCATGGAGAGATCCAATTAGGTTGGCCGCAGACTAGCCCGCTGGTACAAGTTGGTCGCAGCCTGGGCAGTGTGCCAATGCCAGGCGACCAATGGTTGTTGCGTATTCGCGATGTGGCTAGCTTTCTCACCAAAATCGGCCCCGTGTTAGAGCGCCGCGTGGCTACAACGCCTTGTGCTGGTCTGACCATTGATTTATGCATCAACCTCTTTCGTCAAGCCTTCGTGCTGCATTTTGTGGACGGGAAATTACGCAACGTGACAGCCGCTGGTTTTGTCGATGCCTCGATGGGGGCCGACGGCGGGGATCTATGTATTCCGCCCGATGCCTTTGTTCGGCTTGTCTGTGGCTATCGTAGCGTGGAGGAGTTGTGTGATGCATGGCCAGACATCGTGGTGAAGCCAGCCAGCCGTTATATCCTGGAGGCGCTCTTCCCCAAAAGACTCGCTTATTTATCGATGCCTTATCTCTATTGCGGGTGAGGATGAATAATGAACAGCTAGACTTCCGGGAAGTGAATACGACCAATGGGGTTAGACCCTATTGCTTCTATTCACTGCCCGGAAGTCTAAAACGCGAGTCTAAAATTGTTCCTGGCTAGTAGCGGAGAATATCCATCTCGGATTCCGGCGCTTCGTCGATCGTTTGTTTGCGACCTTCAACGGCTTCGATCCAAAACCGCCACATGTCAGCCGCAGTTTTAGGTTTTTTCTCATTTTTGACTTTGTCGTAGGTGTTTTTGGCATGCACCGCATCGCGGAAACGCCCTTGTTCTACGCCCCAGGCAATGGCTTCTTCAGGTCCATTAAACGAGGTCGGTGCCTGTTTTTCCAGTGCATTCATCTCTTCAATGGTGAGGCCACCATAGACCGAAGCTTCGATCTTTTCGGCCATCCCTCGCCAGCAACCACTCTCATCCCACAGCGTGATCCCCGACCGGCCACGGCGCGCCCAATCGACATGAATCCCGCGCCGCTCTTGCTCTTGCACAACGCGCAACTGAAGATTCAGCGAACGCCGCAAGCGCGCCAGTTCAACCACGCTGATCGTCGTGCTCTCCACCTCGCGCGCCTGGCCATCCAAGCTGCTGCGTAGATGATAAATCCAGAGCGTATCGACACCCCACCCTGTCACTGTATCTTGCAACAGCCGCATGGCCAGCGCTTTATCTTTGAAAGCCGCCACTCGATTTTTGTTACGGCCAGCATCGTTGTCCAAAATCGCCTCAACGATCAAGGGGGACAAGATACTGGTCAAACTGTCGATCACCACGGTTTTGATGCCAGAGCCAGACATATTCTCTTTGAGGAGGGCCGCAATCCGTTCAGCGTTGACGTTGTCTGCGGGCTCTTCGCTCAACTGAAAAATCTCATCAGTCGCCAGCCGGGCCACCTCGGCGAAGCGGTGATCCGCATCTACGACCAACATGGGGCCGATCATTTGGGAGGCAAATGTGCTCTTGCCACTGCCTGGGTAGCCCACCAATGCCCACTGGCGGGGCGGAAATACAGTTTTGTCCATCTTTTTAAATGCCATCGCTCGATATCCTCTCATGGTCAGGGGGGAAGCCCCTAGAGATGACGTTCTTCCCCATTGTAGTCGTATGTGCAGCTCACATCAATCCACCATCCTCTAGCAAGTCTACAGAACGCCATAGACCAGGTTTGTGAGATCTGCTCACCCTGTTCGCAGTATAGCACACCTGTTCTTTTTTGTCACATATCGGTGGAAAAAGATGAGAATTTATGATCGGCAATCGACAACCAAAAACAGGGGCGAACAAGCTTGTCGATCACAGCAAAATATCGGTGGCGGGGTACGATTCAGTGGTTTTCCTTGGCGTCTCTGCGTTAGATTTTTAGCTTTGCCTAACATGAGATAGTAATTTAGGCAAGCCAGAGGCAAGAGCGGCTACACAGAGGACGCAGAGAAAAAACCTACACAGAGCTCACAGAGAAAACTCAGCGCGCTCTTTTGGTGTTTCTCTGTGAGCTCTGTGACTCCTCTGCGTGTCTCTGTGTAGCCGCTCTTGCCTGCGCAACCGGCGTTAGTAAGTTAGATAAGCCTGCTGGTATCGCCATAAAATGTGGCATTGGGTGGAGGAAAACAGAGACACTTATTTGTCAGCCAATGGTAGCTGCGGCAAGTGGTGGGCCGGAATCGCGGCGAGATGGAGGTCGCGGTGAACAAGGGTCAAGTGATGAACAACCGCAGTTGCGGCAATCAAACCATCAATCGTGGGCAGGCGCTCTGGCGTGACAGTACGGAGTAGAATCGCTTGGTGAGCAATTGCTTCATCAGCAGGCAGGATCTTTGTGAACAGTGCCCCATAAACCGTCCAAATTTCTGGCCAATGGGCTTGTCGGCCCATCGACCTTAGACAGCCATATACTTCTAGAATGGAGAGCGTGGATATATTTATTTCATTTTGAGGAAGATCGAAGAGTAAATTGACTTGCTCGACGCCCGGTTCACCAAAAAGATGAGCAAGCCAAGCCGAAGAGTCGAGCAGATATTTCATGTCAACATTTCATCAACATCCGCTTGAGCGCGTTCTTGGATCAAATCGGCGACTGGGTCCACACCTTGGGTTAGCCATTGGCGCCCCATACCGGCTACTTTACGCGCTAATTTAGCGCGCGGCGGAAGAAGGCGAGCGATCAAGACTCCACCCTCGCCAATTGACCAATCAAGCTGAGTGCCCGGCTGAATATCGAGTTGAGTTGCCAATTTGGCAGGAATCGTGATCTGATTTTTTCCTGTAACAGTAGTAATCATGGCTTCTATTATATTCAAGGATTTCTTTTTG
>JAPLGZ010000147.1 GCA_026389895.1 Chloroflexota bacterium
GCCGCGGCGGATCTCAATGGGGATGGTCTATTAGACCTGGTTACGGCCAATCAAGATCGACCGAGCGCGGTCTATCTGCAAACCAGCGCTGGCCAATTTAACAAAGCGGCCATTTTGGACAACTCCTATCCAGCCACCAGCGTGGCGACCGGCGACTTGAACGGTGATGGCAGCGTAGATCTGCTGATCGGCTTGGGTACGCCACCAGGCGGGACAACGAGCAGTCCAGCAATAAATCGCATCTATTTCAACGATGGCGCGGCCCGTTTTCCCAGCAGCAAAGGGCTAGACACTGTTGCTGACGATACCCAGGATGTCGCGTTGGGCGATTTGGATTCTGATGGCGATCTCGATATCATCATCGCTAACTCGCAAGAGACCAAGGACCAGGCGCAAGGCAAGCAAAATCTGCTCTATTTCAATGATGGCAGTGGCAACTTTCTCCAAAAACGCTTGCTCGGCCCCGGCAATGACCGCACACGCAGCATTGCCGTGGGCGATCTAAACGGCGATGGTCAGCTCGATATCGTATTGGGTAATTATGGCCAGCTGAATGTCGTCTATTACAACGCCGGTGATGGACAATTTAGCCAATCTCAATACCTGGGCCAATTCCTCGACAACACCAAGAAGATTTTACTCGTTGATTTGGATCATGATCGCGATTTAGATATCATCGCTGCGAATGAGCAGCAATCAGATGCGGTCTATCTGAATGACAGTTTGGGTCATTTCATGGCCAACGCCGTGTTTAACGAGCCGTTCCTGGATGCTCGCCTACAGACCATTGCCGCGGGTGATCTAGACCGTGATGGCGATATCGATCTGGTTGGCATGCCCCAACAGCTTTCACTTGTGCCGTATATTTCGGCCTGTGTGATGAAAGGTCACCTGACGGAAGCGGCCCAAGCCCCGGCGAAGCTGCCCCAAATTGTAGTACGCCAACCTGGCGTCACCGTGGGTGCCGATGGCTATGCCACGCCGCAGCTCTTTGCCCAACGTAGCCTAGGGATTGCGTTCAGCTTGTATGATCCAGAGGCTAAGCCCGTTGATCTGCGCGCCTATTACTCCACCGATGGCGGCGGCAAGTGGCTTCCAGCTATCGCGACCACAGATACACCGACAAGCAAGTTGGCAACCTTGAACGGGACCGCGCCGGCTCAATACACCTTTAATTGGGATGTCTATGCCAGTAATTTGTTGGGCCAGAGTGACAATGTGGTGTTCCGTATCGAGGCGCAGCCAAGCGCCAACCCTGTGCGCAACCGCAAACCCGGCCCTTATCGCCGGCCCTATGTAGCGGGCCAAACCTATCCATTTCGCGTGCGCGGCACCCAGGTGCGTGTGATCGATGAGCAGGGTCGCCCAGTGGCAGGCGCGGCCATCTACCGGTTGCCAGCGGGCGATCTGAACCGAGCGGATCTCTTTCCACTGCGCAACAAGACGGCCTTACACACCAATACCGCCGGATATCTGGGTGGCCAGGGTACACTCAACGCTGGCGATCAACTGGTGGCGCTCGTTCCGATTACGGCAACCCATGCCTTTACCGTCTACCATACGAGTGCGGCCCCCACACAGACGGGTCTCAACGCCTTCACGGTGACGGCCAACGGGATCCAAACGTTGACTGTCTCCGCCGCTAATCCGTTATTGCTCTTCGATTTGGACATTTCGCTGGAATGGGATGCGCGCAACGATGGCACCTTCTTAGCCGATTTGGCTAATGCGATCCAAAATTCCTCGGATGTGCTCTTCGACGTGACCGAAGGGCAAGTGGCGCTGGGCAACGTGAATATCTATCAGGCGGGCGAAAATTGGGATAGTGCGGATGTCGCGCTCTACGCCAGCAGCAGTGTCAATCCGCGGGCCAGCATGGGCGGGGTGGTCATTACCCCGACCAACGACATTGGTATTTCTGGCGTGATTCCGAATGCCTATATGCCCGGCCAAGTACGGATTGGACCACTCTGGGATCCGTTTGGCCAAAATGAAGCCGAGCTGCGGCAAGATTGGTGGCTGGCATTTGCCCACGAATTATCCCACTATTTCTTTTTCCTGTCGGACAATTATCTAGGGGTCGCCAACGGCTTTCTGGAAAAGATCGATTGCCAGGGTAGCTTCATGACGAGCACCTATGAGGAGCCCTATCGGGAGTTTTTGACGCGCGACCGCTGGGACGCGCAAGAGGTCTGCCGCACCAAGACAATCGCGGCCCACACCACCGGGCGCGCCGATTGGGAGACCATTCAGCGCTTCTTGCCCTGGTTGCATGCACCAGCGTCAGCCGCAGCCATCAACCCTGGCCCCACGCGCTTGCCGCTGAATGTCACGCATGTGCAAATTGTAGACCCCACAGGTGGGGCGATCTCGCATGCCCTCACCGCCCGCAATTTTGATCTACGGGACGCCAGTGGGGGTGAAGTGACACGGTTGCGCCAGGCCGAAGCCTATCTTTTTAAGACCGAGAACACGCCACAGTTAGAGGACGATTACGTGATCGCCTTGGGGTCGACGGGCGCGGGCAGCGACCGGATCAAAGTGCGCGGCAGCACGGTGGGCGACCGCCTCTGTGTGATCGATGGCGACAGTCTGCGTCTAGGTTGCACGACGATCAATGAAAACAGCACGTCAATTCGCCTGCAAGCCGTTCCTGGCTGGCAGCCAGATATTACAGTAAGCCCGGTTAGTTCGCGGACGCTGGCGATTACGGTGACACAAGCTTTGAGCCCTGGCCTTGAGTTGCGCGTGCAGGTGCTACCAGCGCATGATCCATCGAACAGGGCGCAGAACGCAGCGGTGGTGGCCGTGTTACAGCCAAATGACCCGGCCGCCCCTCAGCGTTTTACGCAACAGATCAGCTTAAATTCGCCAAGTTTCGAGGGTTTTGTGCGCGTGTGGGTGGTGGGGGATGCGGTCGGGCGCGAGGCGATTAGCCAATTCTTCTTGAGCCCGGCCTGGGGCCCTAACAACCGGCGCAGCGTGGGCAGCAATACCGCCTGGGGTCCAAATAATCGCCGCAGTGTTGGGGCGAATAGCCGAGCCTGGGGCGCCAACAACCGGCTGCTGGGGGCGCCCTTTGCCTCTGGTGATGGCAAAGTGACAATTTATGCCCTAGACGACATCTTGGCGGATGGGGGCGAAGCCTCCTTGCAGGCGCTCACAACCCTGCGCAATCTGCCACCCTGGCTACGCAATGTGGGGCCAGGATATCGCCTGATTTCGGATGCGACAGCAACACGCACCCTGGCCTTCCAATATCTGGAGCACGAAGTGCCCAAGGGCTATGAACAGACGCTCACGGTCTATTATCAGGCCGCCAATGACCAAATCTGGCAGCGTTTGCCCACTTATCTGGATACGGACGAGAACCTGGCGGCGGCGCGTATGCCCCAGAACGCAGTGCAAGGCCAAGGGATCTATGCCTTGATGGCGACAGTAGAGTTACCGCAGATCTATGCCGGTTGGAACTTGTTGGCGTACACAATCCCTGGCAGCCGCTTAGTGGCGGATGCGCTCGCTTCAATTGAAGGCGCTTATACATCGGTTTATGCCCACGATGCCGCATCACCCAACTTGTGGCGGCTCTATGATGCCACAGTGGTCAAGCAACATCCCGATTTTGCGGCACAGGTTAACGACCTGACAACCTTGGAATTTGGTCGGGCCTATTGGCTCTATGCCACCCAGGCCATTACCCCGTATCTGGGCGTAGGGACACCAAGTACAGGGAACAGCATCAGTGCAGCTGCATTGACCGATGCGTCAGAGTTACCACCGGCCACCTTCTACGGTCCGATCAACTCGGCCGGTCTTGTGACGCCAAGCCTAGATATGCCAGTGACAGCCAGCATCAGCGGGCAGGTGTGTGGCAGAGGTCAAGTGACATCCTTGAATGGACAATGGATCTACAAGCTCCAGGTAGCAGCCGCCAGCCAAAATAATGGTTGTGGAACGTCTGGCGCCATCGTCAATTTTACGCTGGGTAGCCAGACCACGGCAGAAGCGATCATCTGGGACAATCGGCAAGCACAATATCAGCCCTTGACCGCGGCGCCAGTGACATCCCCCTTCAATGATTCCACCGATACAGTATCTAGCCTAGAGAACTATCGATTCTTCTTCCCCATTATTGGCAAATAGAGAGGGAGCGGGGGAAACAAGGAGACAGGGAGCGGGGGAGACAAGGGAAAGACGAGTAAGTTATAGAGTGTAAGTGGAGCGGGTCGTGCCAGTCTGGGGACAGGCACGACCCGCTGCCGAAATAATCTCGTTTATATCACTCTCCCTTTCTCCTTGTCTCCCTTTCTCCTTGTCTCCCCTTCTCCTTGTCTCCCCTAAAGTGTGCGGATCGACAGGGCGCTCGATTGTTCCCAGCAGGCGGCAATATCGCGGTTGAACCAGACATTTTCCAGAAACTTATGACGCAGGTCTAGATCCTCAATCTTGGCGGCTCTTTGCTGCAAGAGGGTATAGCCGTCGTCTAATATTTTCGTGGCGTGTGGCATGAAGAGTGGATCAAGCTGGGCGGCGGCATTAAATACGTAATAACAGGCCAAATAGACTAAAATTGGGAATTCAATGCCATCGTTCCCATGAATCTCTAGCCAGGCCCCAATTTCTTCTGCCGCCAGCCTGGCGCGCTCCAGGTCACCCTGGGCTAAGGCGCTTAGGGCTAAGCCAGCCAGGTCGTCCATTGCAAGGCTTTCTTCGTTCCGTTGTTTGCGTAGGTTATAGACATTTTGGAACATGTCGCTGGCTGCTTCTAGTTCACCAAGCTCCCACAACAGATAGCCCAAATGGGTCATCGTGAACCCCTCGCTTCGCAGATCACCCAGTTGCCGTTGCAGCTTCAAGGCTTGCTCAAAATGATTATAGGCCAGGGTGGTGTTACCGAGATTTTGCCAAATCAGCCCCAGTGTATCCAGGCTAATGGCTTCCCCTTCTTGATCACCAATTTCTCGACAAATCTCCAACGTGCGCAGATGGCAATCACGGGCGGCTTCATAATCGCCAAAATCAAAATAATTATTGCCGAGATTGGTCAAGCTAATGGCTTCGGCATAACGCCAGCCGATCTTTTTACACTGCACAATGGTTTGCGAATAATGGTGGTGAGCCAGCGTGTAGTCGCCCTGTTCGTTCGCAATCACACCAAACATCAGCAGACAATTAAGCTCACCGCGTAGATTATCGAGGTTCTGATAAATGGCGTGGGCCTGGGTATAATGTTCAAAGGCCAATAAAAGTTGCCCGCGCCCATGATACACATGCCCACTATCATATAAACTATCGGCTTGATCGAGAGGCCGACCAGCTATGCCGGCAATCTTTAGCGCATGCTCCAATTTGGGCAACGCGCGCTGATAATGGCCTTGCTGCGACAAAATGCGCCCCCACAAGTGATAGGCTTGGGCTTCGAGCGCGAGATCAGCTAAAAGAGCCGTCTTGACCACAACCTGTTGCACCAAAGTCAACGCCGCTTCATGGTTGCCAAGCATCAGCTCATAATTGACTTGCTTTAACATCACTTCAACAACCACCCGCTTAGCTTGCATCGCCGACGCCAAAGTATAAAGCATCAGCAGATCTTGCCGCTGTTCCTCGCGCTGCCCCAACAAATTATAAACAGCTTCGCGCTTCGTCAAGAGGTCATAGCGTTCTGACCAGTCAGTTTCATCCGTTAATGCCAAGGCGCGACTAAAGTAATGCACAGCATCTTCATTGGCATACCGTTCTGCCGCATATTCACCGGCCAATTTCGCACATTGTTGCTCTTGTTTAGTATCACCACTCTGCTGATAATGATAGGCCAGATCGGCATAATGATAGACCAAATTCCCCGCATAGACTTGCTTAATCGCTTGTGCGGCCCGGCGATGCAGCTTACGCAAACGGGCGCGCAACTGCATGTCGTAGGCACTCTCACGTAGCAGGGCCTGGCAGAACAAGTAATGGGATAGATCTAAGGCAAACCAGATATCCGCGCGTTCAGCCACAGCCATTTGGGTAGGAAGGGCACTGTTATACTCTAGCATGTGGTCGAGCACCTGAGCGTCGAACTCATTGCCCAGCACTGCGGCGGTCTGAACGACCTCTTTGACCGATTGGGGCAACCGATCTAGATGGGCGGTTAAAATAATGCGAATATCGACCGAGAGTGGCGACATCCCATTGGCCGATAAATCATAATGAGCCTGGATCTGCCACCCTAAGTCTGACCATGTCAATAATTCATGTTCTTGCCAATAGAGGAGGATCTGCTCAGCAAAGAAAGGGTTGCCTTGCACGCGCGCATGTAATAGCTCTACCAAGGTTGGCGTCACTGCTCCGCCTAGTTGGTAAATTGCCAACAGGTAGAGGTCATCCTTCGATAAAGGGGGCACATAAATCATGGTTTGGGGTACATCTTGTGCGATATCAGGCAACGTTTGGCCGGCGTATGTTTCTAGTTGGTCCATTTCAGCAGACGGACGAGTCGTAAGGATAAGCAGAAATGGGAATTCCTCAACATTGCCGGTGAGTTTTTCTAGAAATAGTCGGGACTTGGCGTCTAGCCAGTGAGCGTCTTCCAGATGGATAATGAGGGGCTGGCGCAAGCTTTCAGCCTTCACCAAGGCCTTGAGGGCGTCCAATGTGTTATCAAAACGCATCTGCGGCGTTAATTTTTGGTAGAGTGAATCTTCGCAAGACAATCCAACCAACGCAGCCAGAAAGTAACGCGTCCGGTCCAACTCATCCGCTAATATTTTATCGGGCGTGCCTGCGATTAGCTCATCCAACTTCTCAACAAAACGTTGCTTATTGCCAGCTTCATCCAGGGTTGTTAACTGCTTAAAGTAGCTACGCAGGCAGCGCTCAAATGGGTTCAGTGGCTGGTGCAGAATCTCATCGGTTCGACAGGTCAGCCACAAAACAGGGGCGAGGGGCTCGGCCCCCGATGGCGCAGCGTTGCGTCGATACAACGCGGTATGAATCTGGATCTGTTTTTGCAATTCATAGACGAGACGGCTCTTACCAATGCCTGCTGGACCGATCAGGGTGATCATCCCCCCAAATTTGCCTTGAAGAATGGGCTGCACCGCTTGCCACAATTGCGCCAATTCGCGGTGGCGCCCCACCAGTGAGCTCCGATAAAATACGGGGATGGTCGTTTCTCGACGCTGGTCTAGCAAGAAGATCAGCCGCTTTTCGGGGAAGCCTTTTAATCGGTGCCAGCCATGTTCGGTCACACCGAATTCGGCTTGGGCTTGGCGCGCCGTCTTTTCATCTAACACCATCTCGCCCCAGTTAGCCATCAGCATTTGGCGCGCCGCCAGGTTTACATAGGTGCCATAACAGGTATATTCTTCGCGCCGCGCTGAGCCAACAAAACCAGCATAGACCATATTAAAGGTGATACTGGCGCGCAATGGGATGCGCGCCGCGTGGCGCAGATCCAATAGAAAATAGAGCGCATGGCGCAGATTATTCTCATAGCTGGTAGGTGCGCCCCAAAAGAGCACCAATGTACAACCGGTATCTTGATTGCCAATATGCCCAATTAGTGAGAGATACCCCCCATATTGAGCGAGCAGCCGGAACAAAGTTTGTTGAAACTCAACTGCCGCTGGTCCTGTTGGCATCTTTTGTAAATTGACAAAAACCGTGGCAACTTGGCGCAGTTCGCCCGTAGTCTGGCGTTGCAATAAATCGGGCGAAAAGAACAGAGCAGCCAAGGCATCATCTAACACTGGCGCGGTGGATACATTGAGCATCGCCGCGCCAGACAATTGATCAAAAGCAATATCAGTCAGTCGCTGATAATGGGCCAGCGGTTCAACCCGGATTGCGGCTTGGGGTAACTGTTCGTAGACAGCTTCAGTCATAACCACGGCGCCCGCCACCGCGAAACAATCAGCCTCTAGGCAACGCGCTAAGGCTTCGCCTATAAAGAAATAGGCCGCCCGTTGGCTATTATCGAGCGCCGGAGAGGCCAGTTCCTGGGCAGTGGCTTGCCAGACCCCCCACTCTACGCAGCCATCGGCGATCGAGACCTTGATACCAAAATTAAATACGCCAAACCGGGTGATCTGGCTGGGGTTTTTGGCGATAAATTGACTAATTTGCCAAGCGGCAACAATGGCACGGATATAAGCATGGGCGTCTTGGGCTGGGAAAATAGCCTTAAAGGCATCCCCGGCAAACGCGGCCACAAAGCCACCTTGCTGATAAACAATTTCGATCAACGGATCAAAGACAGCGCTTAGCACCTCGGCAATAATCTCAGCACCTTCGGCGCCGTGTTCCATCAAGGTGGCGGTTAATTGGGTGAACCCCGATAGATCAACAAAGAGGCCAATCGCCTGAAATTGCCCGGCAAAACAACCTTGCGTAACGTTATTCAGGATATGGTCAGGGATAAGTTTATGGTTCATACAAGCCTGCCCAGCCGCACGGCAAGAATAGCAATCTCGCCAGACGAGTAGCCTGGTAGATTGAGAAAGTTTAGCGATCAGGTTGCGGACGAAGATATTTCAGTAATCATTATCCAAGTAGTGCGAATTCCGGTTACCTTGTCGCTTAGCGTTTAGACAACCATTCTTCGATTGCTCAACAAAACCCTGAAAATCAGATTGCTAGAACCAAATAACCAAACGTAGAAAACAAATTTACAGGCCTGGATCGAACGTGGGGGGATTGACATAGTACTGTTTCACGAGCAAAGCTTAGGGGGTATGGCGTAAATCCGTTGTTTATCTTTCTGCGCAGGGGGATTAAGCCGACGACGTGAGGATGAGTGCGAACTGATTACGCAGATTATAAAAATTTTATCGTGATAGATTCCTCTTATAGAACTTACGGGCATACAGCCAGCAATACAAGCGCTAGCATTCACTTTGCAAACATTTACAGCTGGCGCATAATATTCTTTAGCGCTTATAGAACTTAAGGAAATTTAATCTGTTTATAGTATACAACCAAGTTTTGCGTTAGTCAAACATTTTTTCCTCTCTTCAAGGTGCTTGTCCGCTTATCTAGGCTTCTAGCAAAGCTTAAACCTGAGGTACAATACCCTTTATCCCTAAAATTCTCTCTCTTCATCACTTAACTGGAGCACAGACCGTGAAACAACACAAAAAACTAATGATTCCCGGCCCAGTCGATATTTTTGACGAAACGTTGGACGCGCTGGCCGAGCAAGTGCTACCACACTATGGCGCAGATTGGTCGCCCATCTACTGGGAGACGATCGAGATGTTGCAACAGGTCTTTCAAACAAAAAACGATATTGCCATTTTCACGGCGCCTGGTTCTGGTGCGGTCGAGACTTGTGTCGCCAGTCTCTTCGCCAAGGGTGAAAAAGTAGCAGCGGTGAGTAATGGGCCCTTCGCCAATCGCAAGATCGAGATCATGAAACATTTTGGCGTAGAGGTCATTGAGGTTACATCCGAGTGGGGGACGGCGGTGGATGTAGAGCAAGTGCGCGCCACATTGCGCCAGCATCCCGACATAGCCGGCGTAACGGTCGTGGCCAACGAAACCGGCACAGGGGTGCGCAACCCAGTGCAGGCGCTGGCGACATTGGCCCATGAATATGACCTACCAATCTTTGTCGATGCGATTTCGGGGATGGGTGGCTATAATTTACCCGTCGATGCGTGGGCATTGGATCTAATTTGCACCTCTTCCAACAAAGCGCTCGAAGTACCGCCAGGATTAGGCATTGTGGCCGTGAGTGAACGCGCCTGGAAAGTGATCGAGGCCAAGAAAGCAACGGCCAGTCGCGGTTGGTACTACAACCTTTCAACGTGGAAACAGTATTATGAAGCGGGCTTAAAATCAGACATGGGGAGTATGCGCAGTGTGGGGGCCGCGCGTCCCGTACCCACAGCGACAACGCAGGCGACTGGTCTGATTGTGGCGCTGAATACCAGCCTGAAACGGATCTTACGTGGTGAAACGCTACAAGGCCATTGGGCGCGTTATGCCTGGGCGCAACAAGTGCTGCGCACCGGTTTACGCAATATTGGCTTTGAAATGCTAGTACGTGACGAAGACGCGTCGTTCACCGTGACCACCGTGCGCAAACGCGCCGACATGGACAACGAGCAAGAATTGCGTGAATTCCTAGCCCAGAAACACAACTACTTTGTTTCAGGCGCCGGTGGGCCACTGGCGGGCCAGGTGATGCGTATCGGCCATATGGGGCGCGCCAGCACGCCAGAATATCTCTTCCCATTCTTGCTTGGCATTGAGGATTATGTCCGGAGTGTCAAAGAAGTCGACATCCCTGTAGGGACAAGTTTGATTGGGTTGGCAACAGCCCCCGTTATGCCAACCAAGTAAAGAAACTTGGCAATATCCGTCTTGGACTTAGGCAAAGGCAGCAAAGCGGCCATGAAAAATGCGCAAAAATTAACCTATTTTGCCGTGCTTTGCGGCTTTCCCATGCCCACTGCATGCGTAATTTCAGAGGAATCAAGCCATGCGATAGGCAAACGCAGGCAATTGAAAGTCGCGTGCCCAGTTGCTAGTCCGTAAAACTTTGATTGCCTGTGACATCGTCATGATGTACACTACAAAAATAACATTTACATAATATCCAGTCACAGGTAATCAATCAGTATGGCGAATCTTCACACAGTCTATCTTGCGCTAGGCAGCAATTTGGGCAATCGCGCGGCCCATCTCCACACCACGCTTAAGCGGCTTGCGGCCTATGCGAAAGTAGAGGAGACTTCTTTCCTCTATGAAACCAAAGCACAATACGTCACCGACGTGCCGGACTATCTCAATGCCGTCTGCCGGGTCACGACAACCTTGTCGCCCCATGAATTATTAGCGGCCAATGAGCAACTCATGTACGAGTTGGGGCGTCGCCGCACCGCCCAGTATGGCACCCCCCGCCCGATTGATATTGATATCTTGCTCTATGATGACGCGCAGGTGGAAAGCGCCGATTTAATTATTCCGCATGCCTTAATGCACGAAAGAACCTTCGTCTTAGAGCCATTGTGTGATATGGCGCCAGATGTCCGCCACCCCAGGCTCGGGCACACCGTGCGCGAATTATTAACCGCATTACAAGCCCCGCCTTTGGACAAAGTGATGCCGATTGGCGAACAATTGTGGACATGGGGCCAGAAGACTTATATCATGGGCATCCTCAACATCACACCCGATTCTTTTGCGGGCGACGGTCTGGGGCGGGCGGGCCAGGATGTGGTTGACCAGGCCGTTGCCCAGGCCCAACAATTTGTGGCCGAAGGCGCCGATTGCTTGGATGTAGGCGGTATCTCCACACGGCCTGGCCATGCCTTGATTCCCGTTGCCGAAGAGTTGGCGCGCGTCGTGCCGGTGATACAGGCGTTGGCCGACGCCGTACAAATTCCCGTCTCCATCGACACCTTCCGCGCCGAAGTAGCCCAGGCTGCGCTCAAGGCAGGGGCGCGCATGATCAACGACATTTGGGGCTTACGCTTCGATCCACAGCTTGCCAAATTAGCCGCCGATTGGTCAGCGCCACTCGTGCTCATGCACAACCGGACAAAGCTGGAAGATCCAACCTATCGCGCCCAGGTCGCGCAACATTTGCCGTTCGGTCCGGCCAAACAATATGATGATCTTATGCAGGATATTGAAAAGGAACTAAAACAAAGTCTGGCATTGGCCCAATCCGTTTGTGTGCCACGCTGGCTTTTGATTACGGATCCTGGCATGGGGTTTGGCAAAACGTTCGAGCAACATCTGGAATTGATCCGTCGGCTAAGCGAGTTGAAGGCCATGGGCTATCCATTGCTGTTTGCAGCCTCGCGCAAAAGCTTTGTGGGCAAAGCCTTGGACGATCTGCCACCTGAAGCGCGCGTTGAAGGCACCCTGGCGACCGGCGTGTTGGCGCTTGAACGGGGAGCCGACTTACTGCGTGTTCACGATGTGCAGGCCATGAGTCGCGCCGCGCGCATGGCGGATGCAGTGGTGCGCCACAAATAGGGTTCATTATTCACATTACGTCAAAAACAGGGACGAAAAACCTTTCGATCACAGCCAAGCACCGTTGGCGGCGTGCTATTCGGCGATTTTTCTTGTGTGTAATCGCAGCGTTCCGCAGCGGTTGAAACCGCTGCCTGCTAGGCGAAACCTTGCCCAGGGGGCACCCAAAGCAGGTTGGGTATGCCGTTACCGAATTAAATAATAAACAACCATCATTCGGCGGCTGATACGGCAAACAGGCTAAAGCCCTGTTACAAGCTTGCCCCCTCAACCATCTGACGGTCTTGAACCCAATAAAGCGATTATTGGGAGATCTCTACGACACTGCGAGGCCGTTGAGGGTTACAATGAACTGATTCAACACATCGCGCCCAACGATGGTCTCGCCGTTTTGTCGATCCGCAACGGCATACACTTTTGGTAACTTGAAAAATCCGATCTGCAAAGATACTGTGTAAATATCCACCGACTGACTGAACCCACTAATGCCCCGCATTTGCATGGTATCGACTTTGCGAGCCTTCAAATAATTTAAATCACGCAAAGTAAGTATGGTGGCGTCAGCGCCTGAATCAACCAAGGCGCGCCGCATAATACTACTGTTATTACGCAGACTAAGTACGGTTATGTCGATAATCGGTAAGGCAGGTCCCGCATAAGTAAAATCGTACTCATAGGTAAACAAATTACTCATCCTTAACCATGCGTGGCGAACGGAAATAGAGAACTCTTTCTGGTTCAGATTCTACCTTCCGCATTAAGACAAACTCATCAGGATATTGCTGATCGATACGTTGGCTCAAAGCCACACCATCACGATCATGGTCGATCAATTGTCCGCCATAAATCGCGACATGTTGGCCTGGATACTCCTCCCATAGGGTTGCATGCATTGCATGATAAGCTGCGATTTCACGCTCAACGGCTTGATCTAGCTCTGATAAGTCACCAAAGTCCTCATCAGCTACATCCACGGGCAAAGTCTCATCTAATATCTTTACAATCGCCTCTGCCACATCTTGTTGGCGCGCCTGGGCCAACCACTGTACACGTTGATAAACTTTATCCGGTAGGGTGACAAGAATTTGCGCGGTCATCGATTTTTCTCCTGAGTAAGCCATTAGACTCTTCGCATTATACCACATTTTAGACCGTTCCATTGCCCTGAGATTACCGGGCAAGAATTTCGTGCCTTTTAAAATAGCCGGTTAGCTGTGTATAATGGCGAGCATACTCCCTAGCTTTCTATGTTACCCTTGCCAATGGCTCAGGATCCAAGGAGACGAAGAAGAACTATGCTCACAATTGCTGTCAACACACCCACCGCGCCACCAGCCTGGGCGCTCTTAGAACGTGAACTGTTACGCGCCCAGACTGCCGGCATCCAAGAATACTTCGCCCATTACTTCGACGAACGGGGCTATCTGCTCTGCATCCCGCGCTGGGGTGGCAATGATGGCCCCGATGATGCCGCCGAAAATTTCCTTAACTGGACGGTCTTACACGCACTGGGCGCGCCCGATGTGATTTTGCAACTGTACAAACGCGCCTGGGAAGGCCATCTGCGGCAATATACCGAAGCCAAAACGGTGGAAGTGCCACTGGCCCTGGAAGGGATGTATTACAAAGAATTCCCCGTTATGTTCGACTGGTTTCACAACAGTGAAGGCTTCTCGGCCTTTTACCTGCAGGGTTTGTCCGACCCCAATGATCGCCTCTTTCAACAGCGGACGCGGCGTTATGCTGGTTTCTACATGAACGAAGATCCCCAGGCGCCGAATTATGATCCGCAGCACAATATCATCCGCAGCACGTTCAATGGCAGCCGTGGCCCACTGTTGCGCAAGGCCACCGGCGAAGATTGGGCCGGCGATCCGATTGAGGTGGAAGGTCGTTTTTCACCCTTACATGGCGAGCGCACCTATGCAGAAATGGTCGCTCACTTCAAAGATTACAATGATGTCGTTGGCGATAATCCGATGAATTTATGCACCACCACGTTGGCGTTGAATGCCTATATGTTGGCCCACGAAACGAAGTATCGCGACTGGGCGCTGACCTATGTCGATGGTTGGGTGGAGCGCACCCAAGCCAATGGCGGCATGATTCCCACCAATATTGGGCTGGATGGCACGATTGGCGGTGAGACCGACGGTAAGTGGTGGGGCGGCATCTATGGCTGGGGCTTTACGGTTACTGTGCCCCAGACGGGCGCGTTGGCTCATCGCACCTATGCCCACGTGCGCGCCTTTTGGGGCTTCGGCAACGCCTTGCTATTCACCGGCGACCAGCGTTATGTAGACACTTGGCGTGGGGTGCTCAATTTTATTAACAGCAACGCCCGCGAGCTCGACGGTAAAATGATGTGGCCCCATTCCTATGGCGATTACTTCGGTCAACCTGATTGGTACAATTTTCAGGCCCATCCGTTTGATTCCGGTGCGCTGGAGGTCTATTACTGGTCGATGGATCGCGCCGATCTGCGTTGGGTGCAACCAGACCGATGGCTGGCTTATCTGGATGACCAAGATGCCGATTTCCCGGTGCAGGCGCTACAAGCAGAGCTAGGGAAAGTGCGCGAGCGCGTACAGTTGATGCGCAACGATCCGACGACGCCCGACACGCGCCTCTCCGACGATATGAACCATATCAATCCGGCGACGACAGAAGTGCTGACCCAATTGATGTTGGGCGGCTTGCCGACGGGTCGCATGGGCTTTCCCCTCCATGCGCGCCTACGCTACTTTGACCCAGTGCGGCGCCGTGCGGGGATTCCCGAAGATGTGGCCGCGCTCGTAGAAAAACTGACCGCCGACGAGACCGTGGTGAGTCTCGTCAATGTGAACCAAGTGGATGAGCGTACAGTGGTGGTGCAAGGTGGTGCGTATGCCGAACATCAGATTATGAGTGTTGAAATCGACGGGCAAACGCTGCCGGTCGATAGCGCCTCCTTCACGGTGCAGCTTGCGCCGGGTTGCGGAGCGCGCTTGGTGCTGAAAATGGCGCGTTATGCGAACGCACCGACGTTCGCCTTTCCTTGGGATTAAATTGACCTAACTCATACAGCAACAGTGATTACACAGAGCACACAGAGAAGGCACGGAGTCACACAGAGAAAACAAGGGTAGAACAGCCTAGTCATTGTCAAAGAATAAGGTTTAGAGAGTGGAGAGTGGAGATTGTACCCTGTCAATCTCTACTCTCTAAATCTCCACTCTCTAAATCTCTAATCTCTAAATCTCCTCTCTCTAAATTGTTTCTGGCCGATGCCTTAGTATTTCGCTGTGTGACTCTGTGCCTTCTCTGTGTGCTCTGTGTAACCGCTGTTTCCTAGTCTGTGCATAACATACTGGCGAGCGCGAGGTTTATCGGGCAATCATCGGCAGGAACACCTTGGTGGGCAGGAATGGCTCGGTGATAATTTCAGATTTTTCAATACTCATCGGTGTAAAAACGGCGCATTTACCTTCCCCGATGATCCAAATATTGATCGTAAAGGATTGTGTACCGGTCCACTTTAATTGCTTCGCCAAATTGATATTGCGCAGGCCAGGTTTAGTAATATTGCTAAGCAGGTCTGTCGCAATCCCGGTGGTCTTGTCTAGAATCTGAATGGTATAACGCGCCTCAGGATCGATAGCTTGCGTGCCGATGTATAACATCGAGTACCGATCAATATCAATTGTCAGTTTTTCCGACTCTACCTTACCAGAAATATCGTTCGGATTATCTTCGCAAAGCTCCGCCGACAGGTCGGAAGCGTCCACCCATTTGGCCGTAATTTGTTGCCACATCGCCAGGGCAAACGGCTCAAAATTTTCTTGCCAGGCAACCGTGTTAGATTTGATCTGGACCATTGTCGTTGCCGTGAGCGTCGTCGTGCTATTGGCAGCTGTAACGGTGGCGGTATAGAGTCCAGCTGCGGCGTAAGTATGCGTAACATCGGCACCACTGCCCAGCGTGCCGTCCCCAAAATCCCAAGTGTACGCGGCGTCCATACAGTCGCTGAGGGTTGCGCTTAGCAAAGTGGGCTCGCCGGCGATGGTGGGGCTGTTGTTGCCAGCCTCGCTTTTGATAATGCCATTCTCAATGTCGGTGCCTTCCGAAAAGTCATTCCAGGTCGAAATCATCACGAGCGAGGGAGCATAGGTGTGGGCAAGCGCCCACGTATCCAGCCAGGTCTGGCCACACCGCCGCGCCATATAGCGCCCTTCGGGAGAAGCCCGATTGTGGTTAAAGCCCGGCCATACACCGCCAATCGTGAGCTTATTGGCATAGGCGGGGGTAGTCATCGTCGTATAGAACCAGCGCAAATACCGTTCGCCCCAGTCACCAATTTGCCATTCCGGCGTCGAAGCCTGCACCCAACTGTAAAAGCCATCAAACAGCGCATCATGCTCAACCGTGCTGGGATTGGGATCCTTTTCGATCAGCGTGATCGTAATCCCTAGTTGCTGGCGAACTTGCCGCCAGTCGATGTGAGCGTCGAGCTCTTCGTAAGGAAAAATGAAGACGACGGGGTGTTGATTCAGTTGAAGATAGCTAGGCATGGCGAAATATTGGCTGGCATAACGGAGATCGCTAATCACCTGGGCCGTATAATTGTCTGTAGTTGGGAGAATTCTAAGGGTGCCTTCATCATACATCAGCGCGACTTTGAAATTCTTGCTGTCTGATTGCCGAATTAATTCGCGCGTAGCCTGATCTTCGAAATTACGGTCAGCGTCACTGGGCAGACCTGCGGGCGGCCCATACCAATCAACCACAAAGCCACCAATACATTGGGCCTGTGCGGCTTGAATATGGCGCGCGATCACGCTGGGATCAGTGGAAATATAGGGCTGGGGCTCCTTGTGCGAGGGCAAACCATGCCAGACCTGGTATTCGGCCAACACCAATTGATCTGGCATGGCGCAGGCTGGGTTCGCGAGATTATTGACGCTGATCGTAGGCAATACGGGTAATGAAGCAGGAGCAATTTGGGCGAAAATGGCGGCGGGGAAAATCCACATCAATATCCCAAACAGCCACAAAACGCTGAGCAAGCCTAAACTCACTGGCAACAGAATCCCGCTCTTTGATTTATGACTTATATGCTGATTGACCATTATTTCTATTTTAATTCATCTACACCAACTTCTCCCCATCGCTATTATACGTAATTAGTATCAGATTATCTATGAGAAATATCACCTATTACTTAACACCCTGTAAAGTCAATATTTTGGCATGAGTACAGTGTTCATTCCGTTAGGCGTTCATTCGTAGGTCACGCTTGCAACGTGACAAGTTGCGCCAAGCCGCATCAGTGCGCTGGCAAAAGCGTGGGGTAACGGCACTTGTCCGGTTTTCAACCGGACCTACGACTGGCCGAAATATTTTGTAAACATTAAGTAAGCGAGGACAAAAAAACACCAGAGATCCATGATCCCTGGTGTTTAAATGACAAATCTGAACGAGATAGATTTCAGCCGATTTACTACACAAATTCGGGCAGAAGATCCTTTTGCAGGCGCAGTAATTCATCCATCAGCGCCACCGCGCCCCGATACGACTTGACCGTTGGGTCGAGCAAAATGGCCTGGAGCAGCTTGTTGCGGGAGCGCTCTGCATAGGCCTCCACGATCAATTTTTGGATGCTGCCCTGCACGCGAATCATCGCGGCAATGGCTTCGGGAAGGGGCGCCATCTGGCAAGGGTGCAGGCCATTTTTATCCACAG
>JAPLGZ010000116.1 GCA_026389895.1 Chloroflexota bacterium
GTGGTGTAAATCGTTGTGAAAATCCATCTCCAATTCTTGCGTTGTCTTTTCATCATAGACGATCAAATTTAATTCGTAGTTAAGCCCAAAACTACGAATATCCATATTAAGCGAGCCGATCGAGCAGATCGCTGAGTCAACACAGATCGTCTTGGCATGGAAATAGGCGCCCTGGTATAGATAAATCTTTACGCCGGCTTTTGCCATGTTGGCGGCATAGGTAAAACCGGCCCAATAGGGATAATCTCCGCCTGGCCCGCGCGGCGCAATCATCACCTTCACATCGACGCCAGACCGTGCCGCGCCGGCCAACGCCTCGGCCATCCCTTCATCCAAGATAAAGAAAGGCGACTGAATATAGATATGGCGCTGCGCTGCTGTGATCAGGGCAAAGTAGACTTCACGAATGGCCTTCCACTCGGCATCTGGACCAGAATGAACAATTTGCAGCGGCAGGTAGTCGGCTTCGGTCATCGGTGACGGATCATAGGTCAGATGAAGCAGGCGTTCTTGGGTTGTATTATACCACTGAACGGCAAAGCTGGCCTGCAACCCCACAACGACCTGGCCGGTGACGCGCACATGGGTATCACGCCAGCCCGTGAAGCGCCCCCCTTTGGGACCGGTTAGATATTCCTTAGACATGTTCAAGCCGCCGGTATACCCAATCTTGCCATCAATCACGACGATCTTACGGTGGCTGCGATAACTGAGGGTATGAATCGCATAAACCGGTGACCAGGGGATCATTCTGACGCCCCCCTCATTCATTTCTCGCACATAACGCCGGCTGAGCATGGTAAAACAACCAAGGGCATCATAGACCACACGCACTTCTACGCCTGCTTTGGCGCGTTCTAGCAAAATCTCCTTAAAATCTTGCATCAATTCATCGGAAGACCACTCAAAATATTCCATATGGATCGAATGTTTGGCATTGCGCAAGTCTTCGGCCAGGCGTGGGTACTTTTCTGAGCCGTTTTGCAAGATCTCTAACGTATTGCAAGGAAACAGGGCCGCCCTGGCATTGCGGTGCATGAGGGCCAAAACGCGACCATAAACGGGTGGCCCCTGCTGTTTCAGACGTTCAATCTCTTCCGACTGGTGGGCAAGAAATTTGGCCACATGCGGCTCTTCCCGAATGTTTTTGCTAATCTCTTGCTGGAGCAACTTGTTTTCGCGGCTAAACGGGTGGTAATCGCGCCCAAACATAAAATAGATGACGACGCCGACGACTGGCAGCAGAAAAAAGAGCAAAATCCAAGAAAATGTCTTTGGCGGGGGTTGATTTTCGAGGATCATAAAGACCGAGACGATGGCTGCGTAGATCACAAATACCCATGATAATATTGTATAGGTCTGGGCTATAACATCGAGCATAAAGAGTAACCTTTTTAGTGAGATTGATGCATTTCAAATAGTCTAGATTCTACTATTTTAGCGAATAGTGTCGCATCCTCTATTACATTTTATGGAATAATCATGGCACAACCGTGTGCAACCGGCAATATTGGCCGAGCCCAATCAAAGACACCGATCCGCAAGGTCAGCCCTACGGATCGGTGTCTTCGTTATCTGGTCGGCGTTATAGGGTTTGCGGTCGGTCAGTCGCGATGTGATACCAACAGGGCTTACTCACCGGAAGTTCATCAGGTCTCTCTGTAAGCGAAGCCGCTTTTTGTCGTCATTCTTGGCGCCTTTGTGGGAGTAGACCCTACGCAATGGAATTTTTCGCCCGCCAGCTAGCCAACATTTGGTCCATGACCCAGGTGGTGTGCGCGCCACTGACGCCTGTGCTCGGGCACTGACCGACGCCGTTCAGCTCATCGACGATCGTCTGGATCAGTGGCTGCTGAATATGCAGTGGATTGTCCAGCGCGAATTCGGTCACGCCAGCTGCTGTGGTCAGGAGAATTGGGTCTGTTGTAAACGAGGTAAAGGTAAGCTTGCCCTTGTCGCCGACAATCTCGGTCTGATCCAGGTTGGTATAGCTAGAAAAACTCCAAACGCCTGTGCCGTATACGCCTCCTTCAAAGACAAAACTGCCCACCACCACGTCTTCGGCTGGATAATAACCGGCCTGATTGGTCGCATAACCTTGTACAAATTGAATCGGGCCGAAAAAATAACCCAGATAATCGAGTGTATGCGCGGCCAAATCAACAAAGAGGCCGCCACCGGCAATTTCAGGGATCACACGCCAGGGCAACTGATGGGGTTCCGCTGGTCGCCAGCGCCGATAGAAAGTGACAGATGCCGTGCGGGGTGTCCCAATGGCGCCGCTCTCAATTAATGTTTTTACCTTCAAAAAACGGGGCAAGCAGCGTCGATAGTAGGCTACCCAGAGTGGTACACCGGCCTGTTGGCAGGCCGCCAACATTGCCTGGCATTCCGCAAAATTCAGTGCCATTGGTTTTTCAACATAGACTGGTTTGCCGGCGCGGGCGGCGGCTAGTGTATATGCCATGTGTGCATTGGGCGGTGTGGCAATGTAGACCGCATCTACGTCGGGGTCGTCGATCAAGGCTTGCGCATCGTCATACCACTTTGGTACACTGTGCCGTTCGGCATAATCCTTGGCCAGCGCACCGTCACGTCGCATGACGGCAACCAAGGCCGAGTTGTTCGCTTGCTGAAAACCGGGCCCACTTTTGACCTCGGTCACATTGCCACAGCCAATAATGCCCCACCGAATTGTTTTCATCTGGTTACCCCTGTTTTGCTCTGTCCCGGTCTAGAATTAACGGATTATTGCGCTATCTACAACTTCCACCACCCCTTTAGCTCGGTGTCCCTTGCTTTTGCGCTGCTGCAATATGTTCGGCGATCAATGCTTGAAAGCGAATTTCGCTGTTATCTTCCGGCGCGTAGCCAATTACCTTGCGTGCGTTGGTTATGCTCCAAAAGGCATGGGAATTGGCGCTAATGCCATAGAAAATCTGGAAAGGAATGCCCTGTTCGTCGCGAATATCGGGCGTTTCAAGACTCTTGACGAATAACTGTTGCATATCTCGTTCACTAATATAGACGGCCAGCGCCCGGCGCATTGTGCGTAGATCACCCAATGGACAATGGGCCAGATCGTCCTCACGTGGCCCGCCAATGCGAATTTCGACGATCTCTAGTGGCTGATTGGCATTGGCGCTGGCCTGTTTACCCACCGCAAAGACAAACCCCAGATGCTCGTACGTCTCCTTGGCCCAACCATAATAATTGTCCGACAACGCGCGCGCGTTGGGATCGACAAAATCCATTTTGCCATCCAAGATTAACGGCTCTTGACATACTCCCCATGCCTAAAGGCAGGGGATTCTAGGGTCAAACAGCAACAGCCGTCAAAGACGGTCTTACATCGCCTAACCTAAGAGTGGATGCCCCCACTCGGTGTATATTTAGAGCAGCGTTTAGATCACGGTCATGGATAACGCCACAACTTTGACAGACCCATTCGCGCTCTTTAATGTTTAATTCCTTATACACATGGCCGCAATCGAAACAAGTCTTTGAAGATGGATAGAAGCGATCAATTAGATGAACAACTTTGCCTTTGGTGGATGCGACATAACCCAAGATACCCATGAACTCAGAACGGGCAAGGTCGCCTACTTTGCGACCCCACAGGGCTTGCATCCCCTTCATGTTCAGGTCTTCAAAAAACAATTGATCGAACTTGTCGGTCAATTCGTGGGCCAGCTTAAAGAACCAGTCGCGTCTACGGTTTACTACGGTCTGATGAATGCGCGCGACAACGGTACGGGCTTTCTTCCAGCCGCCAGAAAACTTAACTTTGCGAGCAAGATTCTGTTGAGCGATCTTCAATTCGGCCATTGCTTCACAAAAGTACAACGGGCTTTCAATATCTTTACCGACCGATGGTTTCAAGAAGACTTTCAGGCCAAAGTCAAACCCTGCGCTGTTACCTGTCATGCGTTGATTGTTTTGGTTGATTTCTTCTTGCACCACAAAGTAGAGATAGAGATTGCCCAACGTATCACGCTTGACGGTGACCGTCTTGATGTCTGTTGGAATATCTCGCGACTTAAAGAACTTGTAGACAGTGCCTTGAATCTTGATTTTGTTGCCGTCCAACAACTTCCATCCAGCTTGTTTGAGAGTGAACGATGTATACCGTTTGACCTTCTTAAAGCCTGGGGGACTAGTTCTCACCTTGCGTTTCAGGTTGCCAAAGAACAGTTTGTAGGCTTTATCAATGCGTTGGGTGATGTCCTGAATCGCCTGACTGCCGACCAGGCTCCAATGGCTGTACTTCGGCAACTTCTTAAGCTTGGCAAGGTGCTTTTGCAAGTCGTACATGTTCAAGCTTTTGCCAGTCAACTTATAGTAGCGCCGATGCAGAGCAATCGAATGATTCCAGATGATGCCAGAAATATCGATCTGCTGGTGCAAGTGCTTATTCTTTTTCGACTGGTAGAGTTTGAATTTGTACGTTCGCATTAGACGTTCTTTTGATTTTCAATGTACTGCATCATGATCGCCAGTGGAGCGCCGCCAACGGTACAAACAAAATAACTATTTGTCCATAACGTAGGAAGACGACTCTTTACCTTTGGGAATTCTTGGCGTATCAATCGTGAACTACGACCCTTGATTAGCTTTACCAACGAATGAATGCCGTATTGAGGATCGCACTCAACCAACAGATGAACATGATCAGGCATTATTTCAAGTTCGATCAATTCGCAGGATGTTTCGTTGCAAATATCAGTGATGATTTGTTTTAGTCTGGTGTCAACGCCATCCACCAAAACAGGACGGCGATACTTCGGACACCAAATCACATGATACTTGCACGAATAAACTATATTGTTGTTTGACTTATAATCATTATTAATCATATACGGAATTATACAGCATGATTCTATATATGTAAAACGGGGATTTGTGCCAGTAGGCACAACGGGCTATCCATCCCCATGTCTAAAGCCAGGGGCTTTTCGCCCGTTTTCGGTAATAATCCGCGGCATGGTTAGAACTGGCCACGACTACCCGGCGCACCCCTTCTTCTAGCGCTGTTTGGTATATATTGTAGGCCATCTCTACATTCGCCAATTCGTCCCAAAAGCGTTGGTTGGCATCGTTTCCTGCAGCTGGATTCGAGTTGCCCACAAAGCCAAAGTGCACAACTGCATCTACACCGCGAAAATATTGGCGATAGTGATCGCGCTGGCGATCGACTAAATTGGCAATCTGAATGCCCTCAATGGCGTTGCCCGCCCGATCTGTTGTGCGGACATCCAGCAGGGTTACGTCATAGCGGGCGCGCAAAGCGGGCAGAACTTGGCCGGCAATCTTACCGGCCGCCCCGGTGATAAGGACTTTACGTTTAGACATGGCTCGATTCCATTCTTGAATTTAAGGTTCAGTGGCGAGCGGCGTGACTAGCGCAGCAGCAGCTTCGAGTCACCTGTCTCACTGAATTTTCTGCATTGCAAGCTGCTGCACCGCAAAATCTAATAAGGTTTGCGCCATTGCTGGGTCTACACCACCGCCCTGTGCAAAATCGGGGCGACCACCACCGCTGCCGCCAAACTGACGCAACGTATCGCGCAGTAAGTTGCCCATATGCACATCAACGTCGGCGGAGCGGGCAAAGAGGAGGGTCAATTTACCCCCACCCGTTGCTGCCAGCAAGGCCAGTGTACCAGGATATTGCTGGAGATTTTGGGCTACTGTTTTCGTGGCCCCAGCGTCTTTGTCGGCGAAAACCTTGGCGACAATCTGATATTTCTCACCAACGTGCGCGCTACTTACCAATGCACTGGCTTCGCGCACCAACTGTTCTTCGACGAACGTTTTAAGCATCGCCTGCAATTCTTTGATCTGTGCCAGGTTGCGCTCCACCAAGCGGGGCACCTCACTCAGTTCGGTACTAAACAATGTGGCTGCTTCGGTTAGCAAGCGATGCTTTTCAGCATAATCTTGGTAGGCGCGCTGACCACACAAAAAAGTGAGCCGCACCTGATTGCGCCGGCGTTCTAGCCGCGTAAATTTGATCGTGCCCACTTCGGCGGTTGTGCGCACATGGGTGCCGCCACAAGCCGAATAATCAAATTGGTCAATTTCGACAATGCGAATTTTGCCGGTCACTTTGGGCGGCTTGCGCAGTGGGACGGTGGCCAGTTCACGGTCGTTGACAAAATAGGCCTTGATCGGCAAACTGGCATAGACCATTTCGTTGGCGATCTTTTCTGCCGCGTCAAGTTGAGTTTGGTCAAGGGCCGCAATCTCTAAATCTAAGGTGGATTCGGTGTCACCAAAATGCACCGAGACGGTTTCATAGCCAAAGTGGCGATAGAAAATTTGTGACAGTAAATGTTGCCCCGAATGTTGCTGCATATGATCATAGCGGCGTGGCCAGTCTACGACCCCATGCACGGTTTGGCCGGGCTGGACATGCGCCAATGGTGAATCTAAAACATGTAACACATCGCCATTTTCTGTGGCAATCACATCGATAACACGCCGGTCGCCCAAATACCCCGTGTCGAACAGTTGCCCACCAGAAGTGGGATAGAAGCTTGTCCGGTCAAGGAGAACTGCCGCTTGATGGTTTATCTCCGGCGCGGCGACAAGCTGCGCATCGAATTCTGTTTGGTAGGCATCCGTGTAATAAAGCCGCTCGGTCATTGTTCGTCCCTTGATCAAATAAATGGCAATGGCACACTGTGGCTATGATACTGGAAGTCAGTCGATTTATCAATCCGCAGGAAGTTTGAACCGCTATGGTATAATTTAGTCAGGTAATTTATATTGTGTTCATTGGGTTAAGCTATATTCGTCGGCCATTGGTTCCTGTACCAGGAGGATGTATGTTATCTGTACCTGCCATCTACGAGAATGGAAAGATTACTCTGCTAGAGAAGATTCCACATCTCCACCGTGCGCGCGTGATTGTCACCATCCTAGAAGAACTGCCCAGCACCGACACGGCAGAACATGCGAAGCAATCGCCAGCGGTTACTTGGTTGGGTTCCATGAAACATACCATTGTAGGGGAACTCGGTGACCAACCACCTGGTCAGTCGTATGAAATTTTTAGTCGATAGGAGATTTATTGTGAAATTATATTTGATTCGTCATGGTCAGAGCTTTGTCAATTTGGCAGATTGGGATTGGGAAAGCGATACGGTCGATCAGCCACTCACTGAATTGGGCCAACAACAGGCAAAGGCCCTAGCGGCTTGGTTGCCGCAACATTTGCCGCAGATCGATGCCCTCTATTGCAGCACAATGCAACGCGCCCGGCAGACCGCTGCGCCTCTGGCCGAATTGTATCAGCGCACCATTCAATTTGATGACCGTGTACGCGAGATCGGCAACAATCAGATCAACCATGTTGCTTGGCCCGACGAACAGTTGCCCAGAAAATATGCGACGGGTTGGCCAACGGCCCGGCCCTTCTCGCCGACCATGAGCGACGCAGAAAGCAGTGAAAGTTTTATGCATACACGTGTGCGCGTTGGTCTATTTCTCGAAGAAATCGTCGAACGTCACCCCGAGGAAGTTGTGGTGGTGGTCTGTCATGGCGGTGTCTTTGATTGTGTGTTTGACCACGTATTTAATGTGGGCCCCTGGCGTCGCACCGAAATCTGGACCCATAATACCGCCGTATCACATTTTGAATATGTTGCCCTGCCCAACCGAGAAGTCTGGCGTTTGCAGTATCACAACCGCACTGAACATCTCCACGGTGTTGAAATCACCTAATCTGCCCAAGATCCATTCCTTGTTTACATCAATTGCTTACCGCCATTTTTTTTGCCCATCACTCAAGAAGTGTAGAACCTCGCGCAAAAAAGGTAAGCGAAGAGCAAGCAATGTTTAATCCATTCTTCATCATTTATCGCGTATAATGGCTATTACCTGCAAAAAAGTATCGTGATTGCCTGTGGATTTGGTGATTGCCAGCCTGAGCGATCTAGAAAAGAAAGGAAATCAAGGCGATGAGACAAGCGCGCGCGATGTTGAGTGGATTTTTTTTATTGCTGATCTTGTTCGTGGTTGTGGACCATTCTAATCAAACGGTGTGGGCTCGTTCTGCTAGCGAAAAGCAGATGTTGGCGCCAGACGCCCAAGCGGCGACACCGGACGAAAATGTTCCTGATGATCCATTGGCTGTGCCCGAAATGCGCGTAGGTGACATCCCTGTTGCCTATCATGATGAACTAGCTATCAGCCATAGCATCTCGTTAACTTATAAGACAAGAGGGTTGGGCGATCCCATTGAAAATCAGCTCGTTATCCAATCCAAAGCGGCGGATGGAAGCCTGGTGCAGATTGGTCCTGAGAACTGGGTGCGCACGGCCAGCAAGACCTATGATCTGGTGCCGAGTTTTTTCCCAGGTGCGATAGAAGTAACCACCCTTTCTTCGTTGCAACCGATTTCATGGACTGGCAAGATCGGTATATGGGCGGTGAACGCCACCAATACCGGCGTTAATTTGGTGGCCGCGGCGAAACAGCCAATCACGACAGAACTGACCGTCGGCAACCCCTTTACCAATGCTGTGGCCTCTACCAACACCTATACGTTTACCATGAAGGCTAGCACGAAAATTGGCGCGCAATGGGGGGCTATCTATCCTACCCGGTTTTCGGTCTACAACGGCTGTGCGGACGCTTCATGGCTCCAGAACCTCTCTAGCCGGGATAAATTTGCGATGACCGTTCCACTGGGTTCTGTGACTTCCGTGGGTGCTGCTCCGTGGGACATGCGTCAGATGGATGGCACTGGTGTAATTGTCGCCTCGGGTACAATTGTTGGCCCCATCTGTGGCAGTGCGCAAAATGCGCCGCCCGTAGGTACATTTACGCCAATCTTCCTTTATTTGCCCGCTATTCTCCGCTAAGCTTATTTTATCCAGACAATTAGCCGTGGGGTTATGACAGAGCGCCTAGAGAAAATTTCTCTAGGCGCTCTGTCATAACCCCACGGTGACTAAAATCGTAGCAATTTGTGCGAAACATGCCTTCGTGGGTTGTTCCTCTGTGCAGCTTTTCCTTTGTGGAAGGCTGTTTCTCACATTCTATGCTTGACGTGACATCCTGATTCAGTGGCTTATTTTAATTCCGTGCGCGAATAGCCGAGGATGGTGCGCGCGACAATTAAGGTATTGATCTGGCCGGTGCCTTCATAGATATCGTTAATTTTTGCATCGCGCAGCCATTTTTCCGCCAAAAGCTCCGTACTATAACCGAGCGGACCCAACAGTTCTACCGCCTTTTGGGTGACCCAGGTGACAGCCTTTCCTGCCTTCACCTTGCACATCGATGATTCCAGTTGATTCTCTTGTTTGGCGTCTAAGAGGGCCGTCGCTTTTAGGGTTAACAGCCAGGCTGCATGCAACTGGGCTTCCATCTCGAGCAGATCGGCCTGTACGGTGGTCAATTTCCAGCGTGGTTTGTCATAATCCATACGGATGCCTTGTTTGGCTAGCAGGTCACGCGTATATTCAAAGGCGGCGCGCCCAATCCCAATGGCGCTGGCCGCCACAATCGGGCGGGTGGCATCAAATGTGCGCATGGCCCCTTTGAAGCCCTGACTGCTTGGCCCCGTCTTTACTTCTGCATTGCCCAAAAGATTCTCCGCCGGGATGCGACAATTGTCGAGAATAATCTGCGCCGTGTCGCTGGCGCGAATGCCTAATTTTTCCTCTACCTTGCCAATCAGTGCGCCGGGCGTACCGGCTTCGACCACGAAGGGTTTCATTCCTGCGCGCCCGGCCTGCTTGTCCACCGTGGCCCAGACGACGACCAAACCTTTTGATTCTTCTAGGGCAAGTTTACCACTGGTGCAAAAGATCTTCTGACCGTTCAAGATCCATTCATTTGTCTGCGGATCAAAGGTGGCTGTGGTCTGAATATTGCTGGTGTCGGAACCGGCTTGAGGTTCGGTCATGGCCATAGCCCCCCATTTCGGTTCACCTTCTGTAAAGCGGCGCAGAAAACGCTCGAGCTGTTCGGGCGTACCCACGGCATTGATCGCCGCGCCACCCAATGCGCTGCTGGGAATACACAAATAGACGCCAGCATCCCCCCAACTTAACATCTCGATCATGTAAACAAGGCTCAAATTCGCAATGCTTGCCCGATCAGATCGTGGCTTGTTGTCTGGCCCATTTTTTTGACTTTCGTCCCCGTTGCTAGATTTCTGGGCTCGAGTCAGGGCAGCTTCTAGATTAGCCAACTCCATCTGCTGCATCTGCGGCCACATCATGTGCACAAACTTCACTGGCCGCGCGTGTTCATTGTCATCCAACTGACGGCTTTCGGGGCGCATAACATTTTCGGCCACCGAACGCACCGGCTGGAGTTGTTTTTCAATCGCTTCGGGGATCTTGAATTCGATCGACATGGTGGGTTGCTCCTAGAATATCTTTTTTTACAGGGATACAGAATTAGGGCGTAGATCCAGTCTTTTAATCCCTACTCCTGTATCCCTACTCCTGTATCCCTAATCCCTTCCTACGCCATTACCAAGCCGTCCCACGTCGCAAAGCCACGCCCGTTGCGCAGCCACAGTTCCACAGGATGTTCACGGATGTAGCCGTGGCCGCCCAAAATTTGGACGGCGCCATCGGTCACTTCCAAGACCATTTTATCGGCATACTGTTTGGTGAGGACGGCGGCTTTGGTCGCATCTTCTTGGTTGTCTAGTTTATAGGCCGCTTCCCAGACCATCAAGCGGGTGGCTTCGATTTCAATGCGCATGTTTGCGAGCATAAAGGCAATGCTCTGGCGCTGCGCAATGGGTTCGCCAAACGCGACACGCTCCTTGGCATATTGCAGCGCATATTCATAGGCCGCGCGCGCCTGGCCTACCGCCAATGCGGCCAGCCCAATCCGGCTTACCGTTAATAGACGGTTGAGCCGAATCCCTTTCAGGCCGCCTAAGCGATTCTCTTTGGGCACAGTTACATTGTCCAGGTTCACCTGATAGCTGGTCAGCGCATGGACGCCCATCATCGTTACTGATTCGCCAATGTCAAGGCCTGGGGTTGCGTTGGGCACAATAAAGGCCTGGGTAAGCCCGTTTTCGCGCGCATAGACGAGCAACCATTCGGCGGTTTTCGCCAGCGGAACAAAGGTCTTGCTGCCATTGAGCACATAATTGTCACCCACCTTCTCGGCGGTGGTGGCAAGCTCGGCGGGGTCAAATTGGATGACAGGCTCGATGATGGCCGCGGTTGCTTTGGGAAATTCTTCCTCACAAAACAGGGTCAAGTAGGTCTCCTTTTGCTGTTTTGTCCCGAATAAGGCAATGGGAATGGCAAAAAGATTGGGGGTTAATAGATGGAGACTAATGCCTACATCGCCCCAGCCCATTTCTTCCAGATAGAGCGCGCTTGTCAAGGCCGAATATTCACCAAACCCGCCATAGGTCGCCTCAATGCTGCCCGGCAATAAGCCCAACTCCCAACCGGTCTGCACCAACGCAGCGGGGATGGCTCGGGATTCTTCCGCCTCGCGATAGAACGGACGCATCTTCTGTTCGGCAAACCGATGGACCGTTTCCACCAACATTTTCTGTTCCGAATTCATGTCAAACGAGTACATAACGGCTCCGTATTATCCTAGGGAACTGTTGATCGGATAGAACAAGGGTTTGTGTGCCCCTGATCGTACCGCGGGGTCTATCATTCGCACTACCTCCCCAAAAGCATCGCGCCGCCCTGTTTTGCCAAAGTTGCCATGTCGTTTGCAACTGGTTGGCCAGTGATCAATACGGCTAATTTGGCGGGCTGATCTTCCTACGGTACAATGGTGGACTGATTACTGTTAACAGATCGCTATCTGGTTGAGGTCGTGTGAATTTTAAGAATGCTCGGATTGCCCTGGTGCATGATTGGCTTAACCAACTGGGTGGGGCGGAAAATGTGCTCGAAGAATTAGTGGCGCTCTTTCCTGGTGCGCCGATCTACACGAGCATGTATGCACCAGAATGCATGCCAGCCACTTATCGCCAGTGGCCAGTCCACACTAGTTTTATGCAAGGCCTACCTGGTGTGGCCACACATCACCAGCGTTATCTACCCATCTATCCGCTAGCCTTCGACCATACGGATCTGAGCGATTACGACTTGGTGCTCAGCAATAAAAGTGGCTTTTGTCATGGCGTGAAGACGCGTAATGGCCAGGGGCGCAAAGCCTTACATGTCTGCTACTGCTTAACGCCCACGCGTTTTTTGTGGCTGTACGAGCAATATCGCGAACGTGAACAGATCGCTGGCGGCTTAAATTTTGCGCTACAGCCACTGTTGGCGCTATTACGCCGTTGGGATTGGGCGGCGGCGCAACGGGTTGATCATTTTATTGCGATTAGCCGCACCGTGCAGCAGCGGATTGAAGCCGTGTATGGGCGAGAAAGTATTGTTATCCATCCACCGGTCGATACCGAGTATTTTATGCCCGATCCAGGGGTGGCGATTGGGGATTATTTTTTAATTGTAAGCCGCCTGATCCCCTACAAGCGCATTGACCTGGCCGTGCAAGCCTTCCAGCAATTGCCGCACGAGAAGTTATTGGTTGTGGGTGAAGGGCGCGATTTTGACGAATTAAAAAGCAACGCCAGCCCGAATGTCACCTTTATGGGCCGTCAAAGCCGCATACGCATTCGGGAACTGCTGCAAGGGTGTAAAGCGTTTATCTTTCCTGGTTTAGAGGATTTTGGCATCGCACCCGTAGAAGCCATGTGTGTGGGCCGCCCGGTGATCGCTTTTGGCGACGGTGGCGCGTTGGATACGGTGGCGCCAGGCGTGACCGGCGAGTTATTTGCCACGCAGACCGTAGAGAGTTTGCTGGCGGTGTTAGCGAATTTCGACGCAACCTGCTACGATCCAGCCGCCTGTCGAGCACAGGCAGAAAAATTCAGCACAGCAACCTTTCGCCAAAATTTGTTAACCTATTTGGAACCGCTCGTAGAAAACCATTCATTGTTCACAATGGATCGTAATGGTTGACGGGCACTGCCTGGATACAAAGCATTCACCATTCTTTATTCATGGTTAGTGATTACTTATTCTTATGGAATTACGCGAATATTGGCAGATCATCCGCCGTCGTTGGTGGATTCCGGTGGTGTTGACGCTTCTCGTGGGCATTTTCAGCGCCCTGCAACTGAAGCCCTGGCAACCCCAGCCGGTTAGTTATAATGCAAGTATGCGCATGCTCGTTGGTGTGATGCCAGCCAGTGATGCCAATACGGCCACCTATGATCCACGGTACTACGCCTGGCTCTCCAGCGAATATCTGGTTGATGATTTTACCGAAGTGGTGCGCAGCGAACTGTTTACCAAAAATGTCAGCGCACGCTTGGCGCAGGCGGCGATAACCCTATCACCTGGCACACTCCAGGGCAGCGCGGCGACCGGCAAACAGCACCGGATCATTACCCTGAGTTTTAGTTGGGGCGACCGAGCGCAATTAGCCTTGATCGCCCAGGCGGCCGCCGCTGAATTGACCGAAAATGTTGCGGTCTACTTTCACCAATTAGGCACTGATGGCGCCGGCATTACATTGATCGATGGGCCAACGATCGGGGTCGTGGGGCCGGGCCTGCGCCAGAAAATTGAATTACCGCTGCGTTTGTTGCTGGCGCTGCTCGTCGGCCTGGGCTTAGTTTTTCTGCTTGATTATCTTGACACAGCCGTACATGAACGCAGAGAATTAGAGGCAATGGGGTTTTCGATCCTAGGCGAAATCCCCAGATATAAAGTGAGACCAATCCACCCAGGTAGTGATAAACCTACTCTGCGAAAATAGTAGCACGAATTTGTGTCCTGCAAAGGCGCCAAGCCGACGCGGGTCAAATGAGGAGGAATCAGATGACCATTCAAGAATATATTCGCATTTTACGCCAGCGGGGCTGGATGATACTTTTAGCGATGTTATTGGCTGCCGTGGCGGCATATGGCATTAGCAGCTTTCAGAAGAGCCTGTATCGCGCCACGGTCGAAGTTAGCACCGTACCAGCACGCACCGACTTGGGCCTGAGTATCACGGCTAAAGATCTATTGCGTAACTTCGCCCTCAATATCAAAACATTGGAAGTTGCCCGCCAGATCGTGGCGCGCGCCCAATTGGATCGAACACCCGAAGATCTGCTGGCCAATTTGCAAGTGGAGCCAGATGGCAGCACCTATACCATCAACATTCAGGCGACCGATCGCGACGGTGCAGTGGCGCGCGATATCGCACTGGCCGTGGCCGACCAATTTGTCGAAGAGCGCACCCAATATTATGCCCAGCAGGACAAGCGTGACCGGATCGAGGTAAAGCTGCGCAGCCGCAACATTAATTATGAACAGATCCAGCCAAAGCCCAAGATCAATGCCATTGCTGGCGCAGTGCTCGGCCTGCTCTTAGGCATTGCCACGGTATTGATGCTGACGTGGATGGAAGCGGACTTATTGCGCACCGCCGCCGCCACCGAACGGGCGTTGGGCATCCCTGTATTGGGGACCATTCCGCAAACGGGACATTCGTATGAATCAAGCCCATCGGCGGCCCAACCTGGTCGGGTGGCCGTGCCAAAAGCTGCGTAATGGGACAAAGCTTTAAAGCCATTGGGCAACTGCACAACGATGCCGCGCCGGCTAAAGTGACCCCAGGACTTCAGCGCCGTTTTACCCTACCCCGATTGCTCCTGGCGTTGGCCGTTCTGCTCTATGCCGGTTATTTTAGCTATCTGACCTTGGTGCGTTATGCCGCGTTTGAAGCCCGTGCCTTTGATATGGGCAATCTCGATCAGGCCATTTGGAACACGGCGCACGGGCAGTGGTTTCACCTGACCAACGAGCCGGGCACCGTCAACCGGCTCAGTTTGCACGTCGAACCGATCCTCATTCCGATCTCCTGGCTCTACTGGATTTACAGTGGGCCTCCGATTCTGCTCATCTTACAAGCCTGTGTGGTGGCGCTGGGCGCGTGGCCACTCTTTGCGTTGGCCCGTTTTAAACTGAAAAGTGAGTGGCTTGCCCTACTTTTTAGTTTTGTCTTTTTGCTTAACCCGTCTATACAGGCCGCCAACTGGCTGGAATTTCACCCGCTCACCCTGGCGCCAACCTTGCTTATGGCCGCTTTCTTTTTCCTTGTCACGGATCGACCCGGCTGGTTTGCCTTTTTTGCGCTGCTGGCCGCCAGCTGCAAGGAAGAAATGGCCCTGCTGGTCTTCATGATGGGTCTATATGCGTTTTTTGTGTTGCGCCGGCGCAAGCTCGGGCTGCTAACAATGGTGCTCTCGCTCTCTTGGGCCTTATTGGCGGTCCTCGTGATCCAAAATACCTTTGCTGACGGTAATATTCATTGGGGACGCTATAGCTATTTAGGCGCCACTCCGTTGCAAAAAGTAATCACGTTGGTGAGCAGACCCGCCATTGTATTGGCGCAATTGCGCGCGGCCAACGCACTGCAATATCTTGGCTGGCTCCTCTTGCCCATTGGCTTTGTTGCGTTATGCGCACCAGAAATTTTACTCTTGGCGCTGCCCTCCCTGGCCATCAATTTGTTGGCCGACTTCTCGCCGATGCACCAGGTGAATGAGCTGATCTACGCCGCGCCGATTGTGCCATTTGTGCTGATCGGCGGTATTTATGGCGTAGCGCATATTGCCTCCTACGGGTTACATCACTGGGATATCCGCCATACGCGCACCGTTTACCCGTTGCTTGGGACGGTAATAATTAGCGGCGCGCTCTTTGCCCAACATCAATTTGGTTATCTACCGGACAGTGGCAACGCACGCCCCTTTACAGTTACTGAGCATCATCGACGCGCCGCTGCCATCATTGCGCAGATCCCACCAGACGCGAAAGTGAGTGCTCAAGATCGCCTGAACCCCCATGTGAGTGGCCGTCAGACCCTCTACATCTTTCCGCGCCTTGATGATGCTGACACCGTTTTTTTGGATGTGACCAATTCCGCTTGGCCGCAACATCCCAATGATCTGCGTAAAACCGTCGATGACCTATTGGCGACGGGCTGGGGCGTGGCCGCGGCGGATGACGGTTACTTGTTGCTGCGCAAAGGTGACTTTCCTAAAGCGTGGCCACCCACATTTGATACAGCCTGGCGCAAAGCTAAGCCGGCGTTGGTTAATTCCCATCAGATTGACTTTGCCGATACGCTACGTTTGCTTGATTATCAGGTCGAAACCGATAGCCACGGCGAACTGGTCACGCAACTCTACTGGACAGCCCTGAAACCATTGGACCACGATTTGCGTTTTTATATCGCTTATCTAGATCCAGAAGGCAAGAACCTTCAAGATAGCCAATTTTATCCGCCGGTTGCTAGCTTGTGGTATCCTACATCTAAATGGCCACTCGGTGCGACTGTTCTGGTGCAGACGTTGCCTTGGACGCTGACCACGGATCGCTTCACGTTGGCGGTGGGGTTGTATGAGGGGGAAAATGGCTGGCAGAATGGCCAACGTCTACCCGTGACAAAAGTAGAACCGGCGCTACCTTTATTGGAAAATAGAACCATCGCCCGCTTAGGCGGTTATGTTCAAACGACGCAGAAGCAATGGCAAGCACTGCCACCGGTTAGTGCGCCACCTGCACAGGCGCTCGACGCAAAATTTGGCGAGCAGCTTGTGCTCCAAGGTGTCACTGTGCCCGAGTTAAAGGTAAAAGCGGGCAATAAGGTGGTTTTTAATTTGTATTGGCAGGCGCTTCAGCCGCCGGATTTCGATTATGCCATTTTTGCCCATCTGCTAGACGCTAGCGGCAACAAGGTGGCCCAATTGGATGGTCAACCGCATGACGGTAGTGGACTTTTACCCTTCACGGCGTGGACGCCTGGACAATCAGTCGTTGAATCCGAGCAACTCTCCCTGCCCAAAACGGTGGTGGCGGGTGAATATCAACTGATCGTCGGTCTGTACAATTGGCAAGATGGCAAACGCCTGCCCGTAACTGGCGCCAACGCCCAAGCGGGTGACGTGGTAACCGTGGCTCAGATCCAGGTAAAATAATAGGCGATAGATTTTATTAGACGCCAACAGGAGCATGATGATGTCGACAAGATTAGATCTAGCTGCCTATAATCGTAATGATCAATTAACGTTAGTGGTGGAAGTCAAAAAAAAGCAGGATGCTTCGCCGACGTGGGTAGCTCAATTGCGCCGTAATCTGCTGATATATGACACTTTTCCTAACACACCTTTCTTCTTGCTAGCATTGCCAGACCGTTTTTATCTTTGGAAGAATAATAATGGTAAACAGTCTGAGGCCAGCGTGCCTGATTATGTGATTGATGCAGAACCTGTGTTTAAACCCTATTTAGAGCAAACAGGAATCAATATCGATCAAATCAGCAGCCAAAGTCTCGAACTTATTCTAACCTCCTGGCTAAATGACCTTATCCATAAAAGACCTGATGAACTTGATAATTCTGAGCACTGGCTGATTGATTCTGGTCTCTATGATGCCCTGGCCGGGGGACGCCTTGCCTACGAGATCATGGCATGAATGTTTATGTTGAAACTAATTTTGTCCTTGAACTCGTCTTTCAGCAGGAACAGACTGAAACTTGTGAATCAATTTTAAGTTTTTGTGATTCTGGTAACGCCCAACTGATCCTACCGGCTTATTGTCTCGCCGAACCCAACGAAAAGTTAATAAGACAAAGTGGTCGACGCAAGGAATTACAGAAGGTACTCGATGCAGAGTTGCGACAATTAAAACGTACATCAGCCTATACTGACCGAATTACGAATATTCCAGATGTAACAAGTCTGCTTGTACAAAGCAATGAAGAAGAAAGACAAAGATTCAACTATTATCGAGCTAGGCTACTCACGATCGCGGAGATTGTTCCACTAACATCTGAAATATTAAATGAAGCGGCAAGCTATGAGTCTAATTATGCTTTAACGGCACAGGATGCAATTGTTTACACGTCTGTAATTTATCACCTTCGTCGACAAACATCTTTCATAAGCTGCTTTATGAATAAAAATTCCAAGGACTTCGGCAACCCAGATATTATTGATGAATTGAGTCGAAACAATTGTCGAATGATCCCGAAATTTGACCAAGGATACGAATTTATCCAGGCAAAATACTAATACGGACAGAGAAAATCGCATGACTAACCTTATCACTATCACTGACCCGCGCAGTGCGGCCGCTGAAGCTTATCAAAGTTTGCGCACCAATCTAGAGTTTTCTCGGCTAGAGCAGCCACTCCATACGGTGCTTGTCACGAGTGCTGATGGAACAACGGATAAAAGCAACGCACTGGCCAATCTGGCGGTCGTGATGGCCCAAGCGGGTGACCGAGTGATCCTTGTGGATGGCGATTTGCGCCGCCCCCAACAGCACGAAATCTTTGGCCTGGCGAACACAAAGGGCCTGGCGACATGGCTGGTTGAAAATGGGGCACCGCCGCTGCAAAAGACCAGCATCGACAATTTGCAAGTGTTAACCGCTGGCCCAGTGGCCGCCAACCCGATTGCGCTGCTCAGTGCAAAACGCCTAGGCGAAGCTTTGGCCGAATTGAGCAGTCAAGCCGATTATGTTCTCTGTGATGCCCCGCCTGTGTTGGCCGTGACTGACGCCGCACTCTGGGCCAGCAAAGTAGATGGGGTGGTTCTCTTAATCAATGCAGGCGCTACGAAACGTGAACATGCGCAGCGCGCCAAAGCCGTGCTAGAGAAAGTGCGAGCGCGGATTGTCGGCGCGGTCTTATTAAATGCGGAAAAAGATGCCGCTATGTTAGGGTATCAACTTGGCTAGCTAGAATTTATGTTTGGTAGCAATAAAGGCACAAGGCTCTCTCCACGCCCTCTTTAAGCGCACCGATACCCAACCAAAGATGCCAAAATGTCGTTGGGAGATCATTCAATGGTAGGTTGATATAGGGTATAATGAATGCATACGAAAAGTATTCGTTGTAATTTGTCGCATGCGAATTACTTAATTTTCTAGACTCCTTATTTGTTCATAATGCATTCAGTTACTCTTTCAACCCTGACTATTAGCTCAGCGCCAGCGCTGGGGGCTGCATTGCGTAACCTGGGCAACCAGATTTTCATGCCAGCTGGGCAACGCTCCTCACGCAGTGAAATTGTTGTGCCAATGTATCGCATCAGCAACCATACCATCGCGCAAGAAGCAGAGACTGCTGCGTATGTTGTTAGTAATGCCGCCGAGCGTTTGCGCCGGTTGAGCGCAGCCTATGCCCAGTGGGATAAATTCGATGCACCCGCTTATTTTGATTTATCAAAGACCCAGACGGCCCACTTGGTCAAATTGATCGAACGGGTGAATACCGTGCATGTAACCTTTTTCGCTGATCTGCTTTTGCCGTCGTTTCAACAGGCGGTTAATTATTGGGCGCAAGAATTTGTCCCGCGTTATCAACAAGTGCGCCAACAACCCACATTGGGCCCGAACTTTGCCCAAGAAGTTCAACCGGTCATGGTGCAATATTGGCAGAATTTATTAACCGTCATTGAGCAAACGCGGACGATCTTAAGCAATGATGTGGGCTTTTTAGCCACCAATGGCGCTCAGGAAGAGCGCGAACGTTGGCGGCGCTGGTGGGCTAACACACCTGTGGCTAGCTTTGATTCAGCTTTGTTGGTTGAATTAAACGCCCTCCCAACGCTCACCCTATCGTTTGATTTTCCGTTGCCAGCGTATCGACAACCTGATCGGCTACGGCGTTTGTATCGCAACCGTGAACGGCAATTGGCGCGGCGCAAGCGGTCTAAAAAATGATTAAATACTAATGATTCGTAATTAATGATTACTTAGGAATCCTCATGCAAAATATAATGGTTACCGGTGGCGCCGGTTTTATAGGTTGTAATTTTGTCCGTTTACTCCTAGAAAAATATGCTGATTACAAAATTACTGTTTATGATAAATTGACTTATGCCGGTCGCTTAGAGAATTTACAAGATGTAGCCGCGCAATATCCTGACCGCTACACCTTTGTTCAAGGCGATATTTGTGATGCGACCCAGGTTGAACAAACCGTCAAAGATTATACCATTGATACGATTGTCAATTTCGCGGCAGAAAGTCATGTCGATCGTAGTATCATGAACCCAGATGCCTTTATCAAGACTGATGTCTATGGCACTTATGTACTGCTGGAGACGGCGCGCAAGTTTGGCAATTTACGTTATCACCAGATTAGCACCGACGAAGTCTACGGCCATATTCACGGGGAAGAGCGCAGCCTCGAAACCGATGCCATGGCCCCGCGTAGCCCCTACGCGGCGAGTAAAGCCAGCGCTGATCATCTGGTCAATGCCTATTACATCACCTTTGGTCTGCCGATCACCATCACACGCGGCGCCAACAATATTGGCCCCTTTCAATACCCAGAAAAAGTGATCCCACTCTTTGTCACCAATGCCCTAAACGATCAGAAATTGCCGGTATATGGGGATGGCCAACAGATGCGTGATTACCAATATGTGATGGACCATTGCGAAGGCATTGATCTGGTCTTACACAAAGGTGTGATCGGCGAGGTCTATAACATTGGCACTGGTAAGGAGATGACTAATCTGGCGATGGTGGAAATCCTGCTTGACGAGATTGGCAAACCGCGCAGTTTGATCCAACATGTGGAAGATCGCTTAGGCCACGATCGCCGTTACTGTATGGATGTGCGCAAAATCATCGCGTTGGGCTGGGAGCCAGATTACACCTGCGAAGAGGCGATTCGCGCAACTGCACGCTGGTACGTCGCTAACCGCGCGTGGTGGGAGCCGATTCTTTCGGGTGAATTTAAGGAGTATTATCAGAAGATGTATGGCAACCGCAAGGTGCTCGCCTAAGCTTTAGCGATCACGATTTTTATTTGTAAAAACTAGTTGCATCGTTGTTATGCCCATTATTCAGGCCAATCCTGACTACGAACCCCAAATCCGGCACCTGCTTCGCAAAGGTCGTCACATCTTTGCCAGCTTTGGCAATGAAGATCTGACCACTTTGCTAGAAAAGCCGCTGACGTTGCTGGCTGAAGAAAAAGGCAGTGTTTGGGGTTTTCTAAACATTGAGATCGAAGAACGTCCGCCGACCCTGCCTTCTGCAGCAGCTCAGCGTGCCTATTTACGCGCGCTCGTCTTAGCCCAAGGACGTTCGCCCTCGCAGGATATCCCGCTGTTGATGGAGGCCGCTCTTCAAACACTCAACCGCGCTGTAGCGCCGCTCCAGATCATCGTCTACGGCGGCGAAACCTGGCTGACCAAACCACTGTTGGCAATGGGGTTTGACCTGACTGAACGCGTCGAATTCTTGGCGCTTGACCTCACCCGCTATCCCACCTACGTTGCGCCGCCACCGACCGTCGCCCAACTGCGCCCGATGCACCCCAACGATATTCCAACTGTGGCCGAATTGGATGCCACGGCCTTTGAGCCGCTCTGGCACTTTGGCGTGAAAGATTTATGGGAACTGATGTTTCGCAGCCGCTTACAAGTCGCCACAATCGACGAGCAGCCGGTGGGGTATTCGGCGCTTTCGGCAAATGGCACCAGCAAGGGCGCTGAAGCACAACTGGCGCGTCTGGCGGTTAGTCCAACGGTGCAAGGTCAAGGCATCGGGCGGCAATTGTTGATCGATGCCATTGCCTATGCCCGTGCCAATCGTTTCGCCGTGGTGTCACTCAATACACAAACCACGAATCAACGCGCCCAAAAACTCTACCGACAATTAGGTTTCCGACCTACAGGATTTATCGTGCCTGTCTTGACAAAAACTGTGGCATTATCTGGCCTTGATTAAAGGTTTATCCCCAGAAATCGAGCTTATCCCCAAGGTTATCCCCCGTTATGGGCTTGCTATGCCTGTCCGGCGGGCGCTAAGCGATAGTGCTGCGTTGACCAAAGGGCGCCCACCATAAAAATCAGCGTAAAAACGAAACCCAATATGCTCACGAGCATCATGCCCCCATAGGCAAAAACAATGGCAGAGCCTAGACTAGCCGTGCCTGACGCGACGGCGACAAAGGTTTCGCCAAAACCCTGGCCGCGTGTTCGCTCATGGCTGGCCAATGAATTTGTAAGCAGGGATGAACCGGCAATAAAACAGAAATTCCAGCCCAGCCCGAGCAGGAAAAGGGCTAATGCCAATGGCATAAACTGCGATGAGAGCGGAGTCACTAACGCCGACACCGCCAAGACCGCTCCACCAATCAGAATCATGTTGACCTGCCCAATCCGATTGACTAACCAGCCGGTGACAATGGCCAGGCCAAACATCCCTAATGTATGCGCCATCAATACCCAGGAAATGTGTTGCAGATCATGGCCATGGTGCTCCATATGCAAGGCTGTAATCGCCATAATGAAGGTCATCACAAATTGCCCAATCACCATCGCGCCTAAGGCCAAGCGCAGCCGGCTATTGGCAAAAATCTCGCGCATTGGTCGTGTCGATGTGCTGATCTGTTTTATGGGTTCTCCATCACCAAATTGCCGACTGATTGTGAGTGGATCAGGCCGTAGACCAGCAAATGTTAAAATGACCGCCACACACGACATCAGTGCCGCCAGCACAAAAGGGCCGACTTCTGAATTCAAATGCAGGTGCGTGGCCCAATCACTGGAAGGCGCAACGAGCAACGGCCCCATAATCGAGCCAACCGTGCCAGCCGATACAATCCAGCCAATCACCTTGCCGCGCTGGTTTTGGGGGTACACTTCGGCGGCTGCATAACGTGTCTGCTCACTAATGCCGCGGCCCAGGCCAATCAGAATCGAACCGATACAGAACCCCAAAAATGATTGTTGCATAATCGTATAGGCGCTGATTGCGGCCCCCACCGCTGCGAGCAAGTAGCCGACGACAAAGCCCATGCGCCGCCCCTGGCGATCCATGAGCCAGGCGACTGGATACCCAATAAAAGCGCGCGAAGCTAAATTAAGGGTGCCAGGGACGCCGGCCAAACTTTCTCTGCCGCTCAACTGCGCAGCGACAATACTCGTCAAGATAAAAGTTTCGAGTAAGGCTGCACTAAAAATGCTCTGAGTCACAAAGAGCGTGCCTGTAATGCGGTGTTGAATACGCGGGGAGACTAGGGTGGTTGTTGACATATGTATTTTTTCCAAGAAGAATCTAAGTAAAAGCTAGGAAGTTTTTAGAAAAAGGAAACGGTCAGGGTTGGTGAGATCATTCTGATTGAGCAAGCAGGTACGAGCCGAGTCCACCAAAGCGGAGACGGAAGCAAAGAGCTTATTGGCACAGGCAAAGCCTTTAAGGTGCAGCCAAAACCGTTCAATCAGGTTTAAGTCCGAGCAATAAGGTGGCAACCAACAAGCAATCAGACCGGCGTCTTCGTAGAAAGCTAACATGGCCTCGGCCTCACGGCTATGATGATACGAGGCGTTATCTAAGACGAGCACAACTGGTTTGGTTGCCTCTAGTAAGGGCATCAAGTGTTCAAGAAAACTCAGGAAACTGGTTGTATCTTTGGTCGCAGTGTCAAGCCAGAATACTTCTTGTGTGACATAATTGAAGGCACCAAAAATGTGATGGTGGCGCTGCTGACCAGCGGCTGGAATGGTCCGTTGCTGCCCGCGTTTCATCCAACAACGCCGTAACACGGGGTGCAAGGTTAGTGTCGTTTCGTCCATAAAGAGTAGCTGGATCTCGTCGGCTTCGGCCTTTTTTTCAGATCAGCTAACAAGTCCTTGGCGGTTGCTCGCGCCTGGTCATCTTGTAAGGGACTGAGATCATGTTTGGGCCGTCGATACACATACGCCTGTTCGTCGAGCACTTGCCGCAAAGTATCCTTGCTCAGGCTGATCCCAGTAGTTTGCGCCAGATGCGCACGTAACCGTTCGATGGTCCAGCAGGTGAAACCGTAGCCGAGCGTCATCGGATCCGTTTCCAGTGTCTCGGCCAACTGCGCACAGTAGGCCGCATCGGCACGGCGGGGTCGTCCACTCCGCACTTTGTCGCTCAGGCCGCTGACGCCACCCTGACGCCACTCGGCATGCCAGTTATAGACGCTGGCCACGCTCACGTTGAGCAACTCAGCCACTTCCGCTGGTTTCTTTCCGAGGTGGAGCAGCCGTAGTCCCGTAGCGCGCTGCCGAGCACGCGCATCCGGTCCACGACTCTGCATTGCTTCCAGTTCTTTGAGTTCATTTTCGTTCACTTGGTACTTGATTTGCTTGGGCATTCGTCTAGTTTACTTCATTTAACCTTTTTCTAAAAACTTTCTAGCTTTTACTTAATGGGTGAAGGTCGCGGGCTCTATTAAAAAACAGATATGATCTTCTGTCAACTGACAGGGAGATCCTACTCATTTTTAATAATTTGACAATTCATCCTAATCGTGATTAACTTATGCTGTATCAGACACCCAGGCTCCCATTTGATTGGCCTGATACATTCATAGTACACTGTTGTAAAGAGCCCGTAACAATCAATTGATCAGGGTGTGAAGTGATCAAACGTGATCAGTCAAACGCGATCATTCGTCAGCGATGAGCAGGAGATCGCCACGAAATTGAGCACTGATAACTGAATGATTGTCGCCCCCTCTAAGCTCTTGTCTAGGTTTGCTGTCACCACATAAACTGTTCTAGAAAGCCTCTTTTTAAACATTGAATTGGTTCGGCAAGGTGCGTATATGCGCGTCTGTTCTTTGCAAGAATGTCACGTCTCAAAGGAGGTGTAGCGTTCGCCTTCCGACAAAATTACCCTAAAATCGCTGCGTCCTGCTCGCGGCGATTGCTCCCTGTATGTTGTTATACCCACATCACATTTATTCAACTTGTAAACATTGGAGGAACCGAAGTATGCAAAAGAGCAAACTATCGCGCCGCGATTTCCTGCGCACTTCTGCGCTAGCCAGCGTAGGTCTGGCGTTGGTTGCCTGTGCACCTGCTGCCACCACGGCCCCTGCCGCCAGTGGTGGCGCCGCCGCGGCGCCCGCCGCCGACGTGACAACGATCCGCTGGATGTCGCGTGCCAGCGCCGAAGAGAATCCTATTATCCAAAAGCACATGGACGAAGTATTCTCAGCCAAGAATCCCAATATTAAGGTCTCAATTGAACCTGCGCCTGAGGGATTTGAGCAAAAACTGCTAGCCCAGATGGTAGCGGGCACAGCTGTCGATATTTTTGAAGCTTGGGGCAATATTTTCTTTAACTGGACCGAGCGTGATCTGTTGCTTGATATCCAATCGATGGTTGATCGCGATCTGAAGGACGAGCAGGTCAAGGATTATAACGACTTCCAATGGCAGGGTCTGCAAATGCAGGGCAAACGCATTGGTATGCCGAAATATATCAACGTCATGACCGTCACCGTCAACAAAGATCTCTTTGAGAAGTATGGCGTTGATCTGCCACCAGAAGATGGTAAGTGGACGCATGACGATTATGCCGTCATGGCGCAGAAACTCACTGAGGGCGCACGTAAGGCTGGCAATGAAAATCAGTGGGGTGGTTGGAAACCGGCCTGGAGCTGGGATCGCTTCTGGAACACCGTCTACATGTTTGGCGGCGGCATCGTCGATCAGAAATATGGCACCAAATGCTTGATGGATACCAAAGAATCCCAGGCGGGTTTCCAGTGGATGTATGACCGGATCTGGAAGGATAACACCTTCGCCCAACCTGGCGAGATTGAGAAAAAGTGGGGCGATGATGCATTGGCCCCCGGCTTTGTTGCCTTCATTGAAGATGGCACCTACCCGATTGGTCGTGATAAAAAATTAGGCGATGCCAAAGTGAATTGGGACATGCGCCATGTGCCGACCGGGCCGACAGGTAAGCGGAGTGTATTGGGCACCACTGATGCCTGGTCGATCACCAAGCAGACCAAGCATCCTGAAGAAGCTTGGAAAGTTCTCAGCTATCTCGCCGGCACAGACTTTCAGGATGCGATTACCGTCGGCTTGCAGGGTTTGATTCCTGTGCAGAAGTCACGCATTGCCAACTTTATTACCACCGTACGCAAGGTGCGACCGTCACTCGAAAAAGTGCGTCTGGAGACGATTGATGAATTGCTGAAGTGGAACTACGCCGAGGATGGCTTCTGGTTTAAGAAGCAACAAGCGGCGTTTGATCTGATCAATCCAGCATTGTCGAAAGTCTTTGAAGTGGGCGATGTCGGTCCAGAATATCTGGCCGAGCTGACCGCGAAAGTGAACGCCTCACAGGCTTAGTCGGGATATAGGAGTAGGGATACGGGATTAGGTAGCCGTGACCCAAAAGTCGCGATAACCTAATCCCGTATCCCTACTCCCTTTTGTTAGGGAGAGTTTTTGTTATGGCCACACAAATCAGTGTCCGTCCCGCCTCCTCGGCAGGGCCAACCAGGAAAAGCTCGCAACGCAGACGCGATAACATTGCCGGCTTTTTGTTTATTAGCCCATGGATCATCCAGTTTGTCTTCTTGATTTCCGCCGCCATGATCGTTTCGTTGGGCATCAGCTTTGGCGAGACGGATCTGTTTAATGGCTATAAGTTTGTCGGCCTGGCCAACTATGTGCGCATGTGGCATGACGAACTCTTTTGGAAGTCGTTGCGCGTGACGGCCTACTATACCTTTGTTCTGGTGCCTGCTGGCATTGTGATCTCGCTTGGGATTGCCTTGCTGATGAATCAGAAGGTCAAATTTGTCGGCCTCTGGCGCACACTTTACTATTTGCCCTCGGTTGTTCAAGGGGTCGCTGTCGCCTTGCTCTGGGGCTATGTACTCAATCCGCGGTTTGGTCTGCTCAATGCTGGGCTTAAAGTGATTGGCATTCAAGGTCCTAAGTGGCTTTTTTCGGAAACTTGGGCCGTGCCGAGTTTTATCATCATGGGGTTGTGGGGTGCGGGCGGTGCAATGCTGCTCTATCTAGCTGGCCTGCAAGGGATTCCGACGCCACTCTATGAAGCCGCGGAGATCGATGGCGCCAATAGTTGGAATCGGTTTATCCATATCACAATTCCGATGTTGACACCCACCATCTATTTTAACCTGCTGCTCAACATTATCGGCTCATTCCAAGTCTTTACATCGGCCCAAATTATGACGGATGGTGGACCGAATAACGCGACCTTGACCCAGGTGCTCTATTTATATCACATGGGGTTCGTCAACTTTCAGTTTGGCTATGCCTCCGCTTTGGCCTGGGCGTTGTTTGTGATCATTATGGTCTTCACGGTGTTGGTAATGCGCTCAGGCAACAGTTGGGTGCATTATGAAGGAGATTTGAAGAAATGACAGTTCGCGAAGAGAAAGCCTACTCATCGACACCCCTGCAACCAATCATGCGCCAAGGCACAGATTGGTCACTGGTCATCCTGAAAGTGCAGCGGATCATCGGGCGCATTTTGCTTTATGCGGTGCTCGCCTCTGGCGCTGTGCTTTTTGCCATCCCATTAGTCTGGATGGTCTCCACCTCGCTCAAGCCCGATGGGCTGGTCAACAATATGCCCATTGTGTGGATTCCACCAGAAATACAGTGGCATAACTATGTCGATGCCTGGAATACATCGGTGCCACCCTTCACGACATTTTATGCCAATACGATCTTTATTACGGTCATGAATATTATCGGGCTGCTTGTATCCAGCTCGTTGGTTGCCTTTGGTTTTGCCCGCATACGCTTTTGGGGCCGCGACGGCATTTTTCTGCTGATGATTGCCACGATGATGTTGCCGAAACAGGTGACATTTATCCCGATTTATCTTTTCTGGGCCAAAATCGGCTTGGTCAACACCTTCTGGCCCTTGATCATTCCAGAATGGTTGACCAATGGCTATAACGTTTTCCTGTTGCGCCAATTTTTTATGAGCATTAGCACGGAGCTAGACGACGCCGCCCGCATTGATGGCGCTGGCTGGTTCACAATTTATTCTCGGATTTTGATTCCCCTCACCAAACCCGCGATTGGCGTGATTGCGATTCAAGCCTTTGCTTGGAACTGGAACAATTATTTTGATCCGTTGATCTATCTCAACGAACCGAGCAAACTGACGGTTGCAGTCGCTTTACGTCTCTTTCAAACCCAACAATCTGCACACATTCCCGAAACTATGGCCATGACGGTGGTTGCGTTGATCCCGGTTCTGTTGGTCTTTTACATTGCGCAGGCCCGCTTCATTCAAGGGATTGTGATTTCGGGTGTTAAAGGCTAGAGAATAATTAATAGTGAATAATTAATTGTTAATAGTTAATGCAGGTAATACCAACTGATTGAATAAAGGAAGCTTAGTGGTAGACGAAAACGTTAAAAATTAATTATTAATTATTCACTATTCATTATTAGAAAGGTTCTCATGAAGATAGGACTCAATTCTGGCATCTTCCCCGCCACTTGGTCACCTTCTGAAAAGGTGGCGGCCACGGCGCGTGTGGGAGCAACGGGGTTGGAATTAAACATAGACGGTAATCAATTGTGGACGCAACGTTTAGATAGCGAGGCGCGGCGCGCTTTACGCCAGCAGGCAAAAGCGGCCAATGTCGCGATTACTTCACTCTGCATGAACGCCCACTGGATTTTCAACTTGACCAGCCCAAACCCACGCATTCGCGATCTAGGCGTTAGCTTGATGCTTGATGCAATCGACATGGCGCATGATTTGGGAGCCGGTGCAGTCTTGATTCCAGGCTGCGATCAGGAGGAATCGCTCGCGAATAAGTGGGAACTTTTCCGAGATGGTCTGCGCCAGGGCATTGCGCGTGCGGAAGAGAAAGGTGTGAAGTTGGCGCTCGAAGGCGTTGGGAAGCCATTTCTCTTGGATACAGCCAAGCTGTTACAGATGATCAACGACTGTGGCGGCTCAGAGAGTTTGGGGATCTATCTGGATATTGGCAATTCTAAGAGTAGTGGGTTGGACTCTGCCGACGAAGTGCGGGCGGCCCGTGGGCGCGCTGTGCTAACCCATGTAAAAGATTGGAACCCGGCTAATCCGTCTGAGCGCTATCTGGGGGCGGGCGCAGTCGATTTTGCCGCGTCGTTTGCTGCCTTGCACGAAATTGGTTACAACGGTTATGTGCTTGTCGAGCTACCACCCGATCCGGCTGATCCAGACGCCGTTGCGCGTGCATCAGTTCAGTTTTTAAATGCAATGACGTAAGGTGCCCTTCCCGTGTGTATTTCCCTTCTTAGGGATAGCGTTCCCCGTG
>JAPLGZ010000501.1 GCA_026389895.1 Chloroflexota bacterium
GCCGCCTTGCCATCATCAAAGTGCCCGTGGACAAAAATCACCGCCGGGGCTGGCGTCGTTAAACCTTTTGGCACATAGAGCAGCGCCGTGACATAAAAGTTGGGCAAACTTTCGTAGATCAATTTTTCGATCGTGTACCTGTTTTGCTCGATGATCCCTGTACATTGGGCGTTGAGTGGGCCGGTTGATTCAGGTAAGCCGCCGATGGCCATAAGGAAGCGCGCTCGCACCTGCGCGCGCCGCGCCTCAAACTGTTCAATGGTGGTCAGCGCGTTTTTCTGGTCGAGTTGTTGCGCCAACGCCTGCTCGGCGGCGCGCCGCAGGTAATGGGGCAACTGGTCGGCAACGTCATAATACCCATTGACATGGGACGAAAAGGTGAGCATGAGAATGTCTAGCCTTTCAAGCCTGTGAGGCTGATGCCGCCGATAATGTAGCGCTGGCCGACGAAAAAGACAAGTAAGAGTGGCAAGGTCGCCAGCAAAGATGCCGCAAAGATCCGGTCATAATACATGGAGTGCTCCCCGCGAAAGAGGGCAATACCCACGGTGATCGGGTACAGTTTGTCATTCGAGAGCACGACCAGCGGCCAGAGGAAATTCGACCATTCGCCAATAAAGGTGAACATGGCGACCGTGACCAGCGCGGCTTGCGCGAGTGGCAAAATGATCTGAAAGTAGATGCGCACCCGATTGCAGCCATCAATGCGCGCCGCATCTTCTAATTCATGGGGAATGTTGAGAAAGAACTGGCGCAGCATGAAGATGCCATAGGCGCTGGCAAAACCCGGCACCACAACGCCGGTGATTGTGGTGGTCAAACCGAGTGACCAGACGATCAGATAGGTGGGGATCAAGAGCACCGAGTAGGGCAACATCATGGTGGCAAGAATCCCCATGAAAAGTAGATCGCGGCCTGGAAATTGAATGCGCGCAAAGGCGTAGGCCACTAACGAGCTGATGAAGGTCTGGATCACGACCACAATCGTTGCATACATCGCGCTGTTGCGCAGGTAGACGCTAATTTGTCCCGTATTCCAGGCATAGAGAATCGACTCAACACTGAAGGTTTTGGGAATCAGAGAATAGGGATCGGCCGCAAACCCACGCGTGCCTTTGAAGGCGTTGATCACCAGGTCCTACTATGAACAACTATCCATTCAAGTTAAACGTTGACGCTCTCACCACTTAAGACCATCGCTGTATCCCAGACGGTGGAGCTATCCGCCTGGCTGGCATCGCGATAGGTGGAAATGGCCGACCAACGTTCTTTGCCGTTGGTGTTGGGGCAAGAGGAGTGCAGCGCCAGATCATGGAAGAAGACTGCATCGCCGCGGTGCACAGGCAATGTGTCGATTGGCAGACCTTGCAGGGCTTCATCCGTGACGCGCCGGTTAAACCCTTTCGCATCTTCGACCGTCGCCATGTCAAAGACCTTCGCCTGGCTACCTGGCACCATCCGTAAACAGCCGTTTTCGGGCGTGGCATCGTCCAGCGCGATCCAGATGGAGATCTTGTTGCTGCCCTGCCAATAAAACCAATCTTGATGCCAAGGGGAATTGAAGGTGGTTTGGGCGTTTTTGAAGACGGCTTTCACACTCAAAAATTCAACATTGGGCCCCAGCAATTGTTGGAGGATCGCCACGACATTGGGATCTTGCACACTGGCGCTCGTGTATTCGTCCATCGAGTCCGCCATCCAGACGCGCACGCCGGAAGGTTCATTGAGTTTGTTCTCTTCGGCCAGGCGTGCTTTTAACACTTCTTTCCATGCGAGGGCCGTCTGCTCGTCGTATAAGTTCGGCACCACGAGATAACCATCGCGGTGATATTGGGCCACTTGGGCATCCGTCAGCACGATTTTTACCGTTTGCGTTGGGTTGAGCGTTGAATTGCTCATGCTTGATCACTCCTTGCTACGTTTTAGTTACTCAGGTTACGCAATGGACAACAAAAGACTTGACGCAGAGCCGCAGAGACGCTAAGCACAACAAAAACCGTGCGGAAAAGCTCATTCAGCCTAGCTTCGTTGGCCACCTGCGAGTGGTTGATTTTTCTTTGCGCCTCTGCGCCTCTGCGTTAAAATTTTAGCTTGGCGTACCATGTGTTCGTTAATTAACAACCGGCCTACCGCACACAACCAGGGTAGGTCTGCCCTTGGACATTAAAATAGACCGGACCTTCGCCTTCGTCGGTATAGGTGGAGTGCGCCGACATATAGGAGAGGGCGATAGCGCGCCGCCACTTGGTGGAACGGTTTGGCGCCGTATAGTGGGGGATTAACGAGTGAAAAAAGAGGCCACCACCGGCACGGATTGGCGTCACCACGGTTTCGGCCATATCATAATATCGTTCGTCCACCACAAAATCATCGGTGACGTTTACGTGGGGCAGCGGACCGCGTTTATGACCGCCAGGAATGACCGCCATTGTCCCATTTTCTGGGGTGGCATCATCCAGCGCAAACCAGCACGAGCAGAGCGACATGTGTTCAATCGGCCAATAGGGCGAATCCTGATGCATGCCTTTGACGGAGCCAACCTCGGGCGGTTTGAGCAGGAGGCTGTTACGAAACATTTTGATATCCGGCCCCAAGATCTGTTCTAGAATGCTAACAATGTTGGGGTGCAGACCCAGTTTGCGGAAAAGGTCGTCGTTCTGAACCAGAAAATCAATCTTGCGAATGCCGTCACCGGGATGCGCCACGGTTAGTTCGCCGCGCTCAATGCGTGGCTCAATCTGCACTTTGATGCCGCCCCAAGGCCGGCCACCATGCGTATACTCATGGACCCGTTCACGCAGGGCGTCCACCTCGGCGGGTGGCAGGAGATCCTCAACGACGACATAGCCATCACGATAATAAGCTTCTAGTTGGTCTGCGGTTAATTGCATGGGCATGATAAACTCCTTTGTTCTGCCAGTGTGCTGTACACGCGCCCTCCAGTCGGCTACGTCCAGCTACGGCTATTTCTGAGGAAAAGTCATCAGAGGATGGATAAGTGGTTTAGACGAGCTTAGGACACCAGTGTCCTAAGCCGTTTCGGCTACGATGTAACTACGATGTAGTCTGCAATGTGTGAGGGCACGACATGCAGATTTGCGTCTTATCTGTATTATAACAAGCCTCAATTTGCTGTCAAGTCGCTTTTTTGTGTGCGATGGTGGTCTTTCACAAATGATTTCGGTAAAGCGTTGAGCGAACCCGCCGCGTGCGGGGGCCGGGGCGGGCCTAATGCTCGTTACCAGCCTGTTTGCCGTATCAACCGCCGCATGAATGCGGCGGTTGATACGGCAAACAGGCTAAAGCCCTGTTACAAACTGGTCCATCAACCATTGGCAAACGTGGCGATCATGGTAGGGGCTAGGCATGGCTATCCCCATGTGGAGCAAGCGAAGGCGTTTGTCGACCAATCGTGCCGGTTGAAACCGGCACCTGCTACAGAAAACCGGTTAAAACCGGTTGGCCTGTTCCGTGCTCTCGTAGCTGCCAGTGCGTTATTGCAAATTGCTTAATTAATCAGACAAGACATTTTTGCTTCTGCTGTCATGCAGCCAGAGTATAGTAGGTTCGTATGACAAGCATCGGATTGTTCGGTTAATTTTGCAATTTGCAATAACGCACTTTTTGTACCAGATGGTGAATTCAGTCACCGGTGCAACCGGATAAATTGTCCATTATTGCCTTACCTTGATCCACATGGGGCGAGGCATGCCTATCCCCTACAACCATTGCTGCTAGCCTAACGTTACCGACAGACCCAGAAACTCGCCATAGCGCTGGGCGGCGGTCGCGATGGCCTGATCTTGCTCTGCGGTGAAGGCAGTAAAGGGCTGGACTTTGATGATCACCGACTTTTTCTTGAGGGTGCGCTTCCAGACGCCGACCACACGGCCATCGATCACTACGGTCGAACTGAAAATTCCATTGTTACCGGGATGCGTAAGTGGATGATAGATCGGGTCTAGGACTGCGCTGCGATTGGTGTAGCCAAGTAAATACTCATCAAAGCCAGGCAGCAAATAAGCGGCTGGTGATTGCTGGCGTGACGGCGCGATGGTTTGCGCCAGCCAGTATGTTTGACCATCAACCACTTCGTGCGTCAACTGCGCTTTCGCCATCTCTATGCTGACCCTGGCATCCGCTGTCGGTAATCCTGTCCACCAGATAAAATCTTGTAATGTGGCGGGGCCATGCCCCGTAAAATAGCGCTGAGCCAGTGTTGCGAGCGCCTCTTCGCGCGTGAGCGGCTTGCTGGCTGGAATCCAATCATCCAGCCAGACAAAGGTCGGCTGTTTGCCCTGCATCGGCCCAAAACAGATCAAGCTCTTTTGCGCGGCCCAGCCTAAAAGATGATAACCACGCTGGCCCGCGATCGTAATCCCGCCCTGCTCCAACAGATCCAGCATGGCTTGGCGGGTTAATGGCTTGCCTCCTTGCAGCGCGTGTGCGAACAATTCTTGACTGCGGGCAAAATCAGCCTGCTCTAGCCCAAGCTCTGCGTACCGGCGCGCACTGTTGGCGATCACACGCGGGGTCAAGAGGGCTTGCATCCAACGCACATCGGCGGGCGCGACAAAATGCAACGTGCCGCGCATTGGCCATGTCCGTATAATTGTTTTGTCGGCGATTGCTTGTTCAATCATCTGGTCCGTTGCCTTTAGCATCCGCAACCCAACCGACCAGAGCGCACCCAGATAATCCTGGGCTTGGAGCGCACCCAGCCAGGCCACCACCTCACCCGGCGTCTCGAATGGCTGATCTGTGATCCCTTGATAATGTAGCCGTTGCTGACCAATCTTTGACGCCACTATGCTCATGTTTATCCTTTCATAAAGCCCTATCTCGTAAAGGCTTGCTCGACCGCCATCCTTGGTTTACGACAAATGCCCTGACGCAGAGGCGCAAGCATCTGGCGAGTAACGTAGGGGCATGCGGTCGGCGGCGGACGAATATTAATTTTGTCCCTGATCTTGCTTCGCCGTCGATTGCGTGCCAGGCTGTGCGACCAATTATTGTTGCCGAACATGGGCACGCAATCGACGGCGAAAGGTGTTGGTCGGTTTTATCCAGAGTTGGGCCCGCCGCCGACCGCATGCCCCTACGTTACGGCTAGATGCTTGCGCCTCATGCTACTCCTCGCGCCCCCTGCGTCACTTATACCAGGACAACTGTCAGACCCAGAAATTCCCCGTAACGTTGCGCAGCGGCAGTGACTGCCTCAAACTCGGTAGGCGACAAAGGGGCAAATGGGGTTAATTCGACGATGACAATTTCTTTCTTGAAGGTGCGCTTCCAAGTGCCCACGACCTTGCCATCGATCACGATGATGTAGTTAAAGAGGACATTCCCCCGTGTATCCAAATTTTGGATCGGTTGCGCATCATACACGGCGCTGCGATCCGTATAGCCGACAATGTATTCATCATAATTTGGCAATAAGTGGGCGATTGGCATTTGCCACGTTGCTAAGGGTGGCGCTGTGGCAAACCAATACGTTTGGCCAGCGATGATCGCGTGATTAAGCTGAGGTTGCACCATTTCGATGCCGGCTCTGGCGTCGGCCACGGTCAGCCCCGACCACCAGACATAATCTTTTAGCGTGGCGGGGCCATGACCTGTAAAGTAGCGCTTGGCCAGTTCGGCTAATGCCGCTTCATGAGACAGGAATTTGGCTTGTGGCGCTCGCTCTTCCAGCAACGCATAGGTAAATTGTTTGCCGCGCTTGGCCCCACTACAGACGACGCCATCCAATTCTGCCCGGATCATAATGTGGGTGAGGCGTAGTAGATCCTTGGTGGCAATACCCGCCTGCTGCAAGATCGTGCCCAATTCGGCGCGCGTCAGTTGTCGGCCACCTTGCAAGGCCTGGGTTAACACCGCATTACTTTGCGCAAAGAGTGCATCGTCTAATCCTAGTTTACGATAATAGTGGCTGAGCAACAGGTTGACCCGCGGCGCTGTCAGCGCCAACATCCAGCGAATATCGACGGGCGTGACAAAATGCCAGGTGGGTCGCAACAGATGCGTGCGCAGAATGGCGCCCTCCGTGCATGCTTGCTCGATGGCGCTGTCGCTAAGCCCATTCAATCGCTGGCCGACGGCCCATTTTGCGCCTTCATAATCCTGGGCTTGGACCGCGCCTAGCCACTGGACAACATCCGCTGGTTTGTCGAACGTGTGCTGGTTGATCAGTTGGTTGTGTAGGCGCTGGTGTGCAATCTCTACATTGGGCATAGTGGCTCATTATTACTTTGCATCGTGAAGTCCTTTCCTGTCGCGTAATCGTTTCGTCTTTACACTTGTAGTATACAAGGAGTAGCGGTTATAATCGATCCTAAATTATCCGGATTTAGGCTGAATTTGGGGCAGGCTGATGTATCATCCAACAACTCGTTTGTTGACGATTTTAGAATTGTTACAAACGCATGCTGAACTGAGTGGTGATGCGTTGGCGCGCCGTCTCGAGGTGGAGCCGCGCACGATCCGGCGTTATATAATGATGTTGCAGGATATGGGCATGCCCATCGAAGCAACCCGCGGGCCAGGTGGCGGCTATCGGCTGCGCGCCGGCTTTAAGCTGCCGCCGCTTGCCTTTACAGAGGAAGAGGCCACTGCGCTGGTGCTAGGCTTGCTGGGGACGGCTTGGCTAGAGGTTGAGGTTTCAGCGGTCGCCATTGAAGGGGCGCTGGCGAAAGTCTCCCGTGTGCTGCCGCCGCACGTCCGTGCGCGTGTGCAAGCGATCTCGGCACACTTGACGCTCTGGCCCGAACATCAAGTCGCGCGCCCCGACGCGGCACGCTTGCTGGCGCTCAGTGAAGCGATTCAGCAGCGGCAGCAAATTACCATCGATTATCGATCCTTGAGCGCTGCAACAACGCAGCGCACCGTCGAACCCTATGGCATTGTCGGTTGGCAAGGGCATTGGTATCTGATCGGCTATTGCTGTCTACGCCAAGCCTATCGTGTGTTTCGGCTGGATCGGATCCAGCAATTGCAAATTCTTGCCGAAAATTTCAGGCGCGCTGAAGATTTTGATTGCCAAGCCTTTTTGGTTGCCCATTATCAGACGTTACAGTCGCGCTGGCAGATTGAAGTTGAATTTCAAGCACCACTGTATACGGTGCAAGAAAAGCTGCCTGCCTCGTATGGGTCGCTCACCGCCACGCCAACGGGCGTCTTGTTTCAAGGACAGTATGAAGATTTACCTGGCATGGCCCGTTATCTGGTGGCGTTAGGTCTGCCGTTTGTGATTCATCAGCCGCCCGAACTGCGCGTCGCCTTGCGGTCGCTTGCCGAGGAGATGCTGCTAATTGCCTCGGTACAACCCACCGCTTGAAGCTAGCGCATGCTGCCGCTTGCCTTTCAGCCGGATAAGCATCAGGCTAGTGAACGACCTTTGACGGCATTGCAGCGGATGTGATAGCATCCGCCCATGAAATTTTGGAACGGTAGGGCGATCATTGTCGATGTTGCCCTTTAGAATCGCAAGGAGAAATTAGGAATGGGTCAAGACCCAAAAGCGCCAATCGAGCATAGCCACGACGTCAATAATCCTCATCACGACCATGAGGAACAAGTCGATCACTCGCATGACGAGCCACATGACCACGACCACGACCATGATCACGACCATGATCATGATCACACTGGTCCACATGCGCATAGCCACGGGACAGGGCTATGGGGATGGATCAACACGATCTTTCATTTGCACGGGCATAGCGAACAGCAGATCCAGCGGGCCGCGGATACCGCTGTGGCCGATAGCGCCGAGGGCATTCGTACAGTCTGGCTGGCGCTGGCCGCCCTCGGTATAACCACCGTGCTCCAGATTGCCATTGTCTATATCAGCGGCAGTGTGGCTTTGCTGGCAGACACGGTGCATAACCTGGGCGACTCGCTCAATTCCATCCCGCTATTGATCGCCTTCTATCTGGCCCGGCGGGGCGCCACCCGCCGCTATACCTATGGTTTTGGCAAGGCTGAAGATGTCGCCGGGATCTTTATTGTGCTCTCAATTGCAGTAAGCGCCGGCATTGGCTTTTGGGAATCGTTTAGCAAGCTCATTCATCCAGAGCCGATGACGCGTCTCGGTTGGGTGGCTACCGCCGCCATTATCGGTTTTCTGGGTAACGAAGCCGTCGCCTTGCTCCAGATCCGGGTTGGCCGCAAAATCGGGTCGGCGGCGATGGTGGCCGATGGGCTCCACGCACGCACCGATGGCCTAACCTCGCTCGCTGTGTTGGTGGCTGTCCTCGGCACGTATCTTGGCTACCCCATTGTGGATCCGATTGTCGGTCTGCTGATTGGGGTTGCCATCCTCTTCATCACCTGGGATGCCATCCGCACGATGTGGTACCGGCTGATGGATGCCATTGACCCGGCCGTCCTCGACCAGGTTGAGCATGTCGCCGGTGACGTGCCGGGCGTCATGCAGGTGCACGGCACGCGCATCCGCTGGTTGGGTCACCGCTTGCAAGCCGAACTACACATTGTGGTTGATGAAGATCTGCCGACGCGCGCAAGCCACCAGATCGCCGAAGAAGTGCGCCATGCGCTCTTGCACGACCAAGCCCATCTTTCGATGGTGGACGTTCATGTCGATCCCTGCGGCCACGGCGGTGAAGACCCGCACCAGTTGACGGCGCATCATCAAGACGCCGCGCTTGTGCCAGAGGCCCAGCCTGCATAAGTGTTTAGGGGCTAAAGATTTCAAAATAGCCGCCGACTGAATTCTGCATCCCTTTAACTCTGCTCGCCGCCTATGCCACCAAGGCATGCGCTATACGCTGTGACAGAGCCATCCTGGACAAGAGGAGCGACGATGATCGATCTGCGGGCTGATGAACGCGTTCTGGAAACCGAACGTTTACGCCTCGAACCACTGCTGCCCCAACATGCAACGCAGCTCTTCCCAGTTCTCTCTGATCTGCGGATCTATACCTATATTCCTGAAGATCCTCTGTCTGATCAAGATGCATTACGGCAACGTTACCAACGGCTTGCAATCCGTCACTCCCCAGAGGGTGATGAACTGTGGCTTAATTGGGCGTTACAACGCAAGCAGGAGCATGACTACATTGGCGTCTTGCAAGCGACAGTCTCTGCTGATCAGCACGCGACAATTGCCTATATGCTGCATTCGGCCTTTTGGGGATACGGATACGCCCAGGAAGCCTGCCGCTGCTTACTCACCGCGTTGTTCGATGCTTATGATCTTCATCACGTGGATGCAGAAGTTGATACCCGCAATCAGGCATCGTGGCGGCTGCTGGAGCGGCTTGGCTTTCGGCGGGTTGCCTTTCGTCAAGCCGCCGATCACTTCAAGGGCGCGAACAGCGACGAATACACCTATGAGCTCACCAGCCAAGACTGGCAGTCCGGTGGGCGTGGCGGCATAGCCACATAAGGATCACGGATGCCGTATGCAATGGCTGCTGTGATTGATGAGAATTAACAAAATAAAGCGGTAACGGGTCATCAAACCTGCTGTGGGCGCCCCCTGGGCAAGGTTTCCCGTAGCAGGCAGCGGTTTCAACCGCTGCGGCTTTGTTTGGCTAAGCCGTGCCGCTCTCTGCCAAACAGCGAACCCCAGCGACGTGGGTTGGATAAATAACCCACGTCGCTGGGGTTTCGGGTGCCCAGTGGGCGCATTGCTGCGATTTTAGTCGCCAGTCAATTAACGCGCCACCAGCGGCAGATAAATGTGCTGCGTGCCGCCACCTCCCTGGCTCGATACCAGAAAGCTCTGTGACACGGGCGTCGCCGGATTGATCAGGGCGTTGCCGTCTTGTGTGGCCGTGATCGAGCAGTTGCCACGTGTTGCCGCTAACCGTACAGACGCCGGGTGTGTTGCCGGTAAAGCTCACGGGCAGCCCCGACGAGGCGCTGGCGCTCAGGGTAAAGGGCAGATCACCCAGTATCTTATCGGCCGGTTTGCCAAACGTGATTGTCTGATCGCTCTTTTGCGTACTCTTCACCGCAAAGGCTTGCGCAACGGGCGGCGCTGGATTGAAGCTGGCGTTGCCCGGCTGAGCCGCCTGGATCGTGCAGGTGCCGGTGGTGATCAGCGTCACCGTGTTGCCGTTGATCGTACAGACGCCTGGCGTGAGCGTGGCAAAGCTGACCGGCAAGCCCGATGAGGCCGTCGCGCTGACGCTGAAGGGCGGATCGCTAACCAATTTATCTGGCAACGAAGTAAAGCTGATCGCCTGGTTGTTGAGGCCCGCCGGTGTGAACTCGTAGGCGCCGATCTCCGTTGTCGCACCCTGGGGGCGGAATGCACCGTCGAGATCGATTAGCGGTGGCAGGCCATTGCCTTGGTCGATGGCGTTTGAGGCAGCCGTTAGATGATAGTCACCAGCCCCCGCGTTGACGTACCCTGCCGACCCGCGCAGCGGCGTTCCATTCGTCGTAACGGTGCCGCTGATCACGACGCCGACGTTGTTGTCGATCAGCACATTGTGAAAGTCAACGGCAGGCGGTGGGATATTCTCCTGCGCTGTAAAGGCGATCGGGTTGCCGCTGATCAGCGTGTTGGCCAGGACGAAGAGCACCTGCGTTCCGTCAATGCGCACAGCATCCGCCGCATCGCTGGCAATGCGGTAATTATCAGCGATGGTGACATAGTTCATGGCCACCGTGCTACTCGGTATGTTGCCGGATTCAATCCACATCGCATCGCCGCGCTCGCCATCATTGCCGGCAATCAGGACATTTTCCAGCAGCAGATTGCCGTCAGTCAGAAAGAGGCCGCCACCCCGGCTCGGCCCGCCGAGGAAGGTCTTGATCTTGGCCGCGTGGTTGTTGAGAATCCGCGACTGGCGCAGCGTGGCCCTGCCGCCGTTGAGCCGCATGGCAATCCCGCCGCCACTGGAGCTAAAGTCGTTGCCTGCCGTATTGCCCTGCACCACGACGTTGACCATTTCGACATTCAACACCGAATTGCCCACCGCCTGAATGCTTATCCCACCGCCGCCAGCGTTAAGACTGCCGGTTGAGGCGGTGTTGCTAAAGACGGTGACATTGCTCAGCGTCAACTCGCCAGTGATGTGGAAGGTATTGCCCATCTCTACCGCCAGACCGCCGCCGTTACCACCATCAACGGTGCTGGCGACATTGTTTTCGAGCCGCAGATTGACCAGTCTCGCCCGATCGACCACGTTAACCCCGCCGATGAAGATGCCGCCGCCCCTGGGGTCAAACCCAGTCACACGGCCGTTGCGGACGATAAAGCCATCCACCCGCACATTATCGGCGTTGATCGTTAGTGGGCGATAGGCCTTTTGCCCATCCAGGATCGTCTGATTGGTTGTCCACGCTGGCGTGATCCAGTTTGTCACCGTGAACCCGCCGGTCAGCGAGATTGGCTTGCTCATCTGGATCTGCTCTTTGTAGAGGCCAGCGGCGATCCGAATCTCGCCCCCATCGACCGCCTGACTCATGGCATAGTTAATTGTTTTGCATGGTTGCGCTGAATCGGTGCAAAAGCCCGTATCAACGCCACTCGGCGCAACAAACTGGCGCGGCATAAAGAGATGCGCACTCGCGATCGCCACGGGTTTGCCAATGTTCTGGTTGCGCAGATCAGCGATGATCTGCCCCCAGTTGGTTGGTCCACGCACCGCGTCGCTGACGTTGGCATTGGCTTCACTCGCCAAGAAATCGAGGTATTCGGTGGAGGCCGTCTGATACATCAAGCGCACGCTGATCTGGTCCGCTTCTGGGTGGACAGGGTAGTAGGTGGTGTCCCAATACTGCCCATCAGCATAATTGGCGCCGACCGGTTGCATATCGCGCGTCGCAAAGGCCGCGTTGCTAAACCCGCGCGGCGGGATGCGATTGTCTTTGAAGACTTTGTTGTTCAGGATGATGTGAAAGCCCTCACCAGCTAATTCGGGGCGGCCGACGTTTTGCGCGTGGGCGTCGCTTAGCCCTAACTTGACCTCATACTTTTTGAGGTAGGGGTCACTGATCAGCGGTCCAACGACACCGGCCATCAAGCCCGACGTAAAGACGGGCGTCGAGCCGCGCAATTCATAGATTTCGAGCCACATGCGGCGCCCTTCGGCGTAACCGGTGGGCAATTTGTGACCGGAGTTGTTGGTGATCTTCACTTCCAACTGGCCATTGACGATCGCGACATTGAGTTGCGCGGCTCGTTGCAGCAGATCAAGGCCAAGGGCTTTGTTATTCGCTGTTTGGGTGGCGTCGAAGCGCGTGTCCGCCACCACATTGTCCCACACTTTGCTGATGCCATCTTGCCAGTTAACGTTGGCGCCGACCCACTGATGTTTGCCTACGGTGCGCGTTGGCCCACCACCCGCAATCGGCGCCGTGACCATCGGCATGTGGCAATCCTGGCAGACGGTGATCGGCCCGCCTTCTGTGCCTGTACTGCGTTTCAGGCCAGGAAAGTTCAACCCGCTGACCCCGCTGCCGCCAAAGGTGCTCAACTTCCATTCACTATAGCTGCGGTCGAGCGGGAAGAGCCGGTCGGTTACATTTGCTGGCGTATTCAACGTATTTAACTTAAATTCACCGCTGGCGGTGTCAAAGGTCAGCAGTGGATTGTCGATGTCGTGGCAAGTGGCGCACAGTTCGGCAGACCGGAGAAAGCTCGACTGCGCCACGGCGTGCGGCGCGCTGGCGACGTTGAAAGGCCCGCGGCGCACATCGTTGCGGTCGATAATATAGGCGGAATTGCCCGTCATAAACGGCCCCGTGAGGAAGACGCGTTCAGCCGCATCGCCCGGCGCTTCGCCATTCAGGGCCGTTGGCGGCACCATGCGGTGACAACTGGCGCAAGGAATGCCGTGCAAATCCTCGGCGTTGATCAGCCGCCCATCGGTCGAAGCCGGGTCGCCAGGCGTGGCCGAGCGATTGTTGAGCCACGCCGTGGGTGAATGACAGCGGATACAGAGATCACCGCCAAAGCCGGCGTCTTTGTTGGCGATGACCAACGCGGCGCGGAAGAGCGGATCGCGCACGCCGTTGGTCATCATCGAACCGTTAAAGTTGTCGCGGATATGGTCAACATGACAGCCGGTGCAACTGCCCGATTCGGCCAGTGGCGTGGTCAGGCCCCCGGGTTGCGTGCCGGGGAGCGCGAAATCGAGCAAGCTTGTGTTGATGGCGGCGTTGCTTTGGTGACCGGCATGGGGGTCATTCGTGCCTGCTACTTGTTCCAGCACGCCCCACATCCGCTCTGTCGTCTGCGCGGTGGCAATCAATGATTTGTGCGCCTGAATCATTGTGTCGCCCTGATGGGGATTATTGGTGGTTGGCTGTTGCAACGGTGCAGCAGCCTGAATTGGCTGGGGGATGCCAAGCAGCAGCAACCCGCTTAGCAACACGATGCCCAACATGCCGGCCGTTGCCATACGGGCCAGATGCCGGGGACGTTGCACCGGAAACGGGCTTTTCCCAAGCGCGCCTGTCCAGGCCCACTTACCTTTCGCACGCTCTGTTACGTGTTTGATCATTGGGTGACCTCTTCGCATTATCTAGGCTTCACTTTGATTACAGGGAGTACTTGGCCACGCCGTTGTAAGACTGCGGCGCGATAGGCCATAAACCCGCTGAGCAGGGCGGTGATCACCGTGCCAGCCCCGATCATAAAAAGGGCAACGTTCTGGGCTTTGGCGGCTTCGATTGGATCCGGTCCAGCTGGCATCTTATAGGCAGAGACGCCAAAAAAGAGCAATCCATAGCACAAACCGAGCATTGCCCCCAGAATAGCGCCGGCGACAAACGGTTGTTTACCCGACTTGCCCTGCGCAAAGACCACATAATTCCAGCCTGCCGGTAACGCCAATAGCCAAGCCATCGGTGTCAGACAGACCACACCTGGTTGGCCCCCATAGGTGACCATAAACACCAAGGCGCCCCATACCATCAGCCACATGCCAAGTGAGCGGACGAAAGCCGACGAGTTAATCCACGGCTGAGCTGTCATACTCTGTTGATTCATTGTATATCTCCTAATCATCGTTCTTTTTACTGCTCGCAAGCCATGTGCGAGATAATTATAGGGTAGCGCGTGACCGTCACAAAAACGTCACAATCTACTTTAAGTGGACCGTTGCGCTGCTATTAGGCACTGGCGTTGAAGAGTGTCAGCACTCCGGCCAACAAAAGCGCACCAGTCCACAGGAAATCGAGATTGAACCAGGCCCGCCGCAGCAGGTGCAGTCCCAGCTTTTCATAAACCAACAGGGCAATCACCGCCATGACGGCGAACATCGCCGCTGTGTGGAGCCCCACCGCCAGCAGTTGGGTGCTCGGCAGCCCCATGCCGGCGGCCAGTATATGCTGGGCGTGCGCGCCGTGCGTATGGACTGGGCCGCTGGTGTTAAATTGCAACAAGAGGGGTGCCAACATCAAGCCCGCGCCATGCGCAGTGGACATGAGAAACGACCAAGCCGTCAGATCCCGAAAGCCCACGCGCATGCCTACCCAACGGGGATGCGCCGCGCTTGTCGCGATCCGGTAAGCGCCAAAGGCCAACAACACCCCTGCGCTTATCATAGATAAGACGCCTGCGGGCATGATCTGTTGCAATATGCCCAGCAGCGCCACAACCAGCGCAACTGATAGTGCATGTCCCAGCGCAATCGGGGCAAAGGCGCTGACGACAGCGCCACGCCGTTGTTCCTGAAGCCCTAAGCCCACGGCAAAAAGCCAACCCATCGCCGGGTTGATACCATGATACGCGCCTAGTAGCACTAACATGATCCAGGGTAGATAAGTATTCATTGAAATCTCCTTTTACCAGATGGGATGCCAAGCTGAAGGGATGACAGGATGAATTCAGTCATCTTGGCATCCCATCAGCCTGTCACCTTGTCATGCATTGGGGTAGCAATACGAATCCGACGACGCATCGCCCCCTTGTAGGCGAATTTGATGGGGGCGTTCTGTGCCGAAATTCACAAAGAAATGAGGGTTAAGCGCCATACCACCCGCTGGCTTCACGTCCAGCATGGTTGCCCAACCGAGAATGCCTTCGGGGTAGAACTGCGCATCCCAGGACGCGTAGAGCGAGTTGGTGAAGTAGACACGCTTACCGTCCCGGCTGATCTCCACCATCTGTGGGCCACCGTTGAGCGGGCCGCTGTTAGGATGGTTGGTGTGACGCACGATGCCGCCCAAGTGGACGGAGCCGGTCAGTTCTGGATGGAAGGGATCCGAGACATCATATTGGCGCATCTCCCCGGTGCCCCAACACGAGACATAAAGCTGCTGGTCATCAAGCGAGAGATTGATGTCGGTGATCAAGGGCGGGACGGCGCCAAAGCCTTTCAAAATCGGTGGCAACAAATCGGGATCTGCCGGTTCAGCCGGCACTTCGATTACTTTGCGGATGGCATACTGGCCGTTCTCGCGATGCCAGAGCCAGATCGAAGCCGACAGATCCTTGAGGCTGGTGACGACACCGACAAAGCCATAGGTTTGATTGGGATTGTGCGCCGGGCGCAGTTCCAGCACCATTTGATTTTCCGCGCCCAGGTCAAGCACCTGCAAATGGCGACGTTTACGCAGATCCCAAACGTGTAATTGGTGGCCATACTTGCTGCCAAGGAGTAATTCTGGGTTCAGCCCTGCTTCCACCATATTCGGTGTGCCCCATTCGCTGGTGAGCATAATGTCCTGGGTCAGATGCCACCAGAAGTCATAGGCGAGTTGCTGGGGACCCCGTTCTTTTTCCCAAGCGCCTTTGATTTCAAAAGTCTTGTGGTCCATCACAAAGATGCCGCCGGGCCCATTGCCGTCTGGCGCACCGAGCGCGCTCACATAAATGTCATCGGGGCCGCAGTGGATCGTGTGGGGACGGCTGTAGCCGCTCTTCTTGTAGATCTCCTCTGGCTGAATGACTTTGACAATGCGCGGGCGCGCAGGGTTAGGCTGGGTGTCGATAATATACATGCGCGACGACCGCAACCCCGGCACAAGTAGGTAACGCCGCTCGACATGGGGATGGGGCGCCCACGGGCAAAGTGCTGCGCTACAGGCATTCCAGCCAAAGTGGTGCAATTCATCACCAGGGTGGAGCATCTCCACGCGATTCACGATTTGACCACAGTGGCTAGATTGTGGATTGACATCCATCACCGCCAGGGCATCGGGGCGACCGTTGTTATTCGGGTTGATAACTGCCACATAAGCCAGTTGCTCACGGGGCGCTTCCATCGCCATCTGGGGCGAGGGATAGAAGGTTGGATCTGGTTTCCAAGTTGTCATGATCTATTCTCCTTTTGATTGACATGGGTAGATAACAAACGTGACGCAAACATGACCGGACGCTCTGCGGGGCAAGTTGGCTTCCCGAAGAGCAGCCCGTAGATAAACGACGGCACACAAAAACCAGTGCTGACCAGGATCGCGGGTGTAATGGTCAGCAACCCGCCAAAGAGATAACCCAGCGCTGGTTGCCCACCCTCAAATCCGCCCGCGGCTGCCAAGAGAAAGAGCGTGGCCAGTAGACAGGCAAACCGCCTGGGGCGCGAGGTGGCGGGCAATGGCGGGGCCTTGAACAGATGACGCACACCCACGTTGTAGAGCCAGTCAAGTGGCGGCGTTGGCAAGAACAGACCTGCTGCCGCTACCAAGGCTAAGATCCAGAACAGGCGCGGTGAGGCGAGCAGCGTTGCTGTTAGCGCGCCTATCAGGCAGACAGCCGGGCCAAAGCGCAGGCCGTAGTTAATGCCGGCCACGGTCTGGTCGTTCAACCCAAGGTAACCCTGCGCTTCGATCCGGTGGCGGGTGGTGGCAATGGTTGCCATAAACAATCTCCTGTTACGCAGATAAGTCACGGCTTACCTGCCTTCTTGTGCTGCTCTAGCATGATTGCCAATCGCAAGAAAGCTGTTGGCTCCCATGACGCCACTGGTCGATGAGAATTGAGCGTCGCCCCTTACCGGCCTGCCCGCCGCTACGTGAGCAGGCTGTTCGCCCAGGGCCACCCGATACTCGCGCAACCCCGCGTAGACTCTGGTGGTATAAGGTAAGCCCCCGCCCCG
>JAPLGZ010000484.1 GCA_026389895.1 Chloroflexota bacterium
TCTCTGCGTGCTCTGCGGTTAAACAAGCTTTGGTTGTTGCTGCTTACTTGGTGTTATGCTCGGTAAAGTGGGGACGAGTAACGCTCGATTAAACCATGTGTATGGCCATATTGAACGAAACCCTGGCGAAGTTTCTTCCTCCATCTCGCGACTGGCGATATCGACAGCATGGGCGACTTTCACGTTTATAGCCGGATCCAACTTTTCTCAAGATGGCTCTGGCGTGCTGCATCAATTGCTCGTTGTACAGCCAAGCCATCATAAAAACTGGCGGCGTCGGGCAAGACATATTCCCCTTGGGGCAGCGCCTGGGCCAAGGCTTTGGCTAGGTAGTAGCTGCCAACAGCAAAGGGATTAAGCTTGGCCTCTGCCGGCAAAACTTCTGCGAGTGGCTCGCTTTCGATCAATTGCCAGTTGCCTTTGTGAAAATCCTGGCCTTGCGCACCCCACAGCTGGTTTTGACTATCAAGTCTAAGGGCGCCCTGCGTGCCAATGATCATCACCTCGGAACGAGCTTCACCTGGCGTTAGCCCACTAACCGTGATCGAGCCCTGCGCCCCATTGGCGAAGCGCAGCATAATCTGGGCATGATCGTCGGCTGTCACCTGGCGCTGGAGGCTAGTGGTGCCATCTTTACGATAGAAATGGCCGGTTTGGCGTTGCGCGCTCAGTATGTCGATGCGCCCCACCAGCCAACGACATTGATCGATCATGTGGCTACCCACGGCGCCCAACATGCCGCCACCCTTTTCGGCATCACTCCACCAACTCCAGGGCAAGTCCGGGTTCAGACGATTGCCGTTCAGGACACTGATATTGACCAACAAGACACTGCCCAGATATCCTTCCTTGAGCAGCCGTCGCAGATGCAGCCGAGTTGGATGGAAGCGTAATTCGTGGTCAATGATCGCCAACTGGCCAGGCGCGGCCTGTGCGCCGGCCAACATGGCCTCGGCTTCCGCCACATTGAGTGCTGTCGGTTTTTCGCAGATCACATGTTTGCCTGCCTGAAGGGCCGCCACCGCGATCTCTCGGTGCAAATGGGGCGGCGTGACAATACTGACCAAATTGACCGTGTCTGAAGCTAACATCGCTTGCCAGTCTGGATACACCTCTGGAATGTTCAAATTTTGGGCCGCCCGTTGGGCATTGTCAGGATTGCCGGAGCAGATTGCCTGTACGGTCAGCCCCCCTAGACGAAACATCGGAATTTGCACCCGCTCGGCCCAACCAGTGCCGATAATGCCAACCCGTACCGCTCGACTATTCTGCATATTTATCTCCTCTGAGGTGCAAAGTGTGGGCAATAGGCTCATCGCCACGGGAGCCGTTGCCCACACTGTACGGTTTAGATGCGGTGTAACAGTTGCTTGGCCAGACCCTTTCCCTAGAGAGAGGGCTCCATCACGATCACGGGACAGAACGAATCACTTGATCCTTCGACTAATCAGCTCCTTCCTTGCAGGGCTGATCTGCCTCATTGTGCCAACGCATCTGCATAGGCGGCTTCGAGGCGTGGCATAATCTGTGACCAGTCGTAATGGGTGGCCACAAAACCGCGCGCCTGGCGGCCCAACGCGTCATTCAGTTTGCCAGATTGGCGGGCATCGCGCAGCAGCCGGAGCACTGCCTCGGCAAATGTGGCGGGCGTATCGGCTAGTAACATTTCGCGTTCGTCCTGCACCTGAATCCCTTCCACGCCTAACCGGGTGCTGACAATGCCCTTGCCGGCGGCCATCGCTTCCAGCGCTTTGAAACGTGTGCCACCGCCGACACGCATTGGGATCACATAGACCGCCGCCTTTTGGATATAAGTTTGGGCATCTGGTACGGCGCCAGTGATTTCGATTGCCGGATTGGCGCGTAATGCATCTAGGCGGGCATGGGGGTTCATCCCCACAATCTGAAAGCGCACATGGGGCTCCTGGGCTTGAATCAGTGGCAATACATCGCGCCCAAACCAGAGTACGGCATCAATATTCGGTCGATAATCCATCTTGCCGGTGAAGACAAGGGCCGGCGGCGTGGCAACGGCCTCAGCCGCTGCGAATGGATACGCCGCCATCTGAATGCCGTTGGAAACTACCGTGATCGGCGCAACGGGCACGAGGGTTTGGAGTGCCAGCTTATCGGCTTCACTGACCGCCAAAATGGCCGCAGCCTGCCGACAAATTTGGCTTTCATAGTGGACTAACTTTTGCCATTGCACCAGACTATAGGCTGCGGCCACCCAGCGGCGTGGCTGGCGCAGATCAGTCAATGCATTGCGCTTCTGCAACAAATATTCACAATTATGATCGTCAAAGACCAAGATCGGCTGCTGAGTGCCTGGTCGCTTATTCGCCATCGCCGCCACCCCATATTGCGCCATTTCAATGCCTTCCACTTGGACAATATCATAGGTTTCGGCCTGCGTCCAGGCTGCTACCAACTGGTGCATTTCTGGGCTTTCCAGGCGTAACGCCATGTCCGGCAATGGGGAGCCTAGCGTGTCACGGGCCCGGCGGGCGATTGAACGCACGGGCTGCCTAATGCCATTGATCCGCCGGCAGAGACCCTGCAACTCCTGGCTGGCGGCCAAGCTTTCACCCGGCGCAAGAAAAGTTAATAGATCGATCGTGTGGCGCTGGGCCAACTCACGGATAAGGTTGTAGTTACGAATCGTTGTGCCCTGGTGAGGTGGATAGGGCAACTGTGGCGTGAATAACAGAATTTTCATCAGATCAATCTGCACCTTCACGCGGCTTGTGGGATTGAGACCGGGCGCTCACTGGCCACTTTGCGATACACTTCTAGGGTGCTCTGCGCGGCCATCTCCCAGCTAAAGCAGTGGGCGCGTTGCAAGCCCTTTGTTCGCAGCTCGGTATGCAATTCTGGATTGGTCAGCAGGCGTTGTAGGGCCACCGCGATCTCCTCGGGGTTATTCGGATCAACGAGCAGGGAGGCGTCGCCCACGACTTCGGGCAGACTACTGATGTTGCTGACAATGGTCGGCGTGCCACAAGCCATGGCTTCCAGTGGCGGCAAGCCAAAACCTTCGTAATGGGCGGGGTGAACCAAGCAGCGGGCGCCGACATATAGTTTGCGCAGATTTTCGTCGGGGACGCGTCCAAGAAAATAGGTATATTTTTGTAAGCCTAATTTGGTGACCGTCTCCATCGTTTCTTCGTATAGCCATCCGTGGCTGCCCGCAACAACCAAGCCTACATCCGTGATATTGTATCGGGTGCGCAAATGATGAAATGCATGGAGCAGACCATTCACATTTTTGCGCGGTTCAATGGTCCCAACGATCAGAATGTAAGCCTCTGGAATGTTGTACTGTTCCATGACCTCGCGCCGGGTGGCAGCGAGTGGCAAGGGTTGAAAGCTAGGGTCGGCCGCTTCGTAGATGACGCTAATTTTGTCCTCTGGCACGCCGAGGAGGCGCGTCAGATCTTTTTGTGTACTTTCGCTGGGAACAATAATATGCCGCGCATGTTTTACGGCGCGGTCGATCTGGCCATAGTAGGCCGCGCTGTCGGTTGTCAAGAAGTGCGGCCAGTGCAGAAAGGCGAGATCATGCACCGTAATCACCGCTGGCGTGGCCGAGTATAGCGGTGGAATAAAATCGGTGCTGTGCAACAGATCCAGCGAAAAGCGCGCCAATTCGACGGGCAACAAAAATTGCTCAAACCGGTGATGCACGGGCGTATAGAGAGTGCTGCGCCGGAAGTTGGCTTGCTTGATCAGTGGAAGCCGATGTTTACGATGTTGAAAAATAATGAAGTCGTCGGTCTTATTAAGCTTTGCCATTGCATGGAGTAAATGCCCCGTGTAACGGCTGATGCCAGCCGGTTGATGTTTCATCAACCGGGCGTCGATGCCAATTCGCATAATATTTTCTCAATCGGGTCGCGCTGAATGAGCAACGGTTTTTCACGAGCTGTCGCGTATCCTTGTGCCCAGTGGAAATTTATCGTGGCATGAAATTTCTTGCCTGGAAAATGCTCTCCTCTCGCATTGAGTGAGCTTGCTACCTTCGCGAGTATACAGCCGGGTGTATATTCGGTCAAACCGTTGCATATAAACTTTACAAGTGTTTGAGCCCGCGCTCGAACAATGGTATAATGCCGTTGGCGTTTCTAAATTTGGCGGGGAAACTCTTCCATCTGCCAAGCATCAGTCGCCTTAAGCCGAATTCATTCATAGAAGCTATCGTTGTTGTATAATGTCGCTTGGGCTTGACGGTAAAAGTTTTACGCTCACTATTATCATACGGATGATCTTGTGTCGTATGACTTAGCGCCTGAATTGTATGATTCATGCCTTAAAAATTAAAGGTGAAAATTCATGGAAATTGCACAACTCGCTCAGATGGTGAACTGGCTGGATGAAGAACATCGCCGCGACCGTGCCGAAATCGCCCGCCTGCAACAACGCATCGAAGCGCAGTCTTCTGATATTATAGAACAAGCGCGCCGGATTCAAGAACTGGAAGGGCGGCTGGCATCTACGCAAGGGCATTTGACAAAATTTGGCCAATTAGAACAGGCCATTCAGAATTCAAAAGTCGAGATCGCTGGCTTGGTTGAACGGGGTGACGAAGGTCGCGTCCAAGCCCAGCGTGAATTAGAACGCTCGCGTTTGAGTGACCGCGAAATGTTGAGCCGCGAGATCAGCGAAGTCCGGCGCGAATTGCCCCGCATCGGGCGTTTGGAAGAGGCAATTCAGATTCGCGCCGTCGAAGATGATCGTCTGTCTGAATTAATTATGGGCGTGCGCAACCAGATTGGTGGTTTGGCCAAAGAGATCGAAGAGCGCACCCGGCAAATCCCCTTCCTGGCCGAACAGCGCACCAGCGACACCCGGCGGATTGCCCAATTACAACAAGAAACTGTCGAGCTTTTTAAACGAACTGAAGCCACCGCTGGCCGGATCCCGATTTTGGAAGAAGGCGTACGCAAAACCGCGGCAGAATTCGAGAAGATCCCCCCGATCGTCGAGCAACTGCGTGAACAACAGATCATCTTTATGGAAAAGATGCGGGCTACAGTTGTTGACCGTGAGCAAGTGCTGACACGCTGGAAAGAGGCGATTGAAGAGCAAAAAACTGTTGTGGCCCAAGCCTATGAGCGGGTGCAGAGCTTTTCGCAACAGATTGATATTGCCCGCCGGTCTGTGCAGGAGATGCAAGAATTTAAAGATATGATCTTGCGTGAGCAAAGTCAGGTGCAAGAATTACAGCGCCTGGCCGAAGAACGAGTGCGGCGCGAGATGGATGAATTTCGCGAAGATTATGAAAAGAAACGCCGCAAAGGTGAATTGCGCCAGGAACATCTCTGGTCGGAACAAGATAAATACAACCGCGAAGTCGTGGAACGTTTCCCGCCGATCCACCATGACATCAAAATCCAAGAAGCACTCATTCAGCAAGTTTGGAAATTGCAAGAAACGTACGGCAACTACTTCTTGGGCATTGCCCAGGCCTGGCTTGATGGTACGCAAGAAGCGGTCAAAACCCGTGATGACTTGGTTCGCCATCAGGAAGACGAGTGGCAACGTCAACGGCGTAATGCTGAGTTGTATGCCAGCCAAAATACGACCCGGCGCACATCTGGCATCATGACGGGTGAACCGCCAGAACAGCTAACGACGAATGGCAATAAACGGTAGGCATGGTTAATGCCGAATGGTTAATTGTTTATGAATAACAACGACATCAGGGTGTATCAGCCAACATTCAGTAGGCCGCGCATCGACCATTTCGCATTAACCATTTCACACTAACCATTCCTTATGTATGTCATTGGTACAGCCGGCCATGTTGATCATGGCAAATCCACCCTTGTTCGGGCCCTGACGGGCATTGATCCGGATCGCCTCAAAGAAGAAAAAGCGCGCGGGATGACGATCGATCTAGGCTTTGCCTGGATCGATTTAGCCACGCGCAAAGCTCCGGCGCCGCTGCTTGGGGCGTCTAACTCTGCTCAACTGACCAAACGCAACCCCCCTTCTACACTTAACGCACCGGGGCGTCCCGTGGATTCCGCCATCAACTCTGTTGGTGTCATTGACGTGCCCGGCCATATCGACTTTATCAAAAACATGCTGGCTGGGGTCGGGGGGATTGACGCCGCTCTGCTGGTGATTGCGGCTGATGAAGGCGTGATGCCGCAAACGCGCGAACATCTGGCCATTTTAGATCTGCTGGCTGTGCCTGCGGGCGTAGTGGCATTGACCAAAATTGATTTGATTGATGACCCCGAGTGGCTCGACCTGGTCGAGTTGGATGTGGCGGAACTTTTACAGGAGACGCAATTTGCGACGGCGCCAATTGTAAGGGTCAGTGCGGTCACGGGGGCCGGGTTAGATCAATTGCGGCACGCGCTAGCCCTTACCCTGGGACGCTTAGCGCCGCGCCGCAATCGCGCCCGCCCGCGGTTGCCAGTTGACCGCATTTTTAGTTTGAGTGGCTTTGGCACGGTGGTCACTGGCACGCTCAGTGATGGTTCGTTAGCTGTTGGTGATGCCGTGGAGCTTTTGCCCAGTGGCCACACTGCCCGCATCCGTGGCTTACAAACCCACAAACAAGCCATTGAGCAAGGGCAACCGGGCAGTCGTCTGGCGATCAATTTGGGCGGCGTAAGCACGGATGAGATCCACCGAGGCGACGTGGTTGTGAAGCCGGGCACTGTTCACACGACGCAGTTGATCGATGTCCAATGCCGGCTCTTGGCCGATGCTCCACGGGCGATTGAGCATAATCAGTCTGTCGATTTTTTCAGCGGCGCCGCAGAAATTCCGGCAACGATTCGGCTCCTGGGCACAGAGCGATTGGAACCTGGGCAAACTGGTTGGCTGCAACTAGTGCTGGCTCGACCAACCGTGGTGGTCTCTGGTGATCGTTACATCTTGCGGCAACCATCACCCAGCGCCACCTTGGGGGGTGGTGTAATCCTAAGTCCGCACCCGCGCCGGCGTTGGCGGCGTTTTGATCCCGCCGTGTTGGATCGCTTTCAGACATTGGCTAAAGGCGCACCGGATGAGATTTTGCTTCAAACCCTCATCCGGCGTCCCTTGCTGACGGCTCCCGAATTGTTGGCCCAGAGCGAACTCGATCTGGAATCGGCGCAAGAGGCGTTGACCGAATTGCGTGCGCTGGGCGTCATTACTGTGCTGGAAATGGGCGGCGAAGCTGTGTTGCTAACCAGCGAAAATTGGGAACAATTCTTGGTTCGCCTGCGCGAGTTGCTGACAAATTTTCATCGTCAGCAGCCTCTGCGGCAGGGTATGCCGCGTAGCGAGGCGCGTAATCGGCTGCAGAGTGGGCTGAGCGGTCTTGATCTCTCAGTGCGTCTGTTTAATGCCGTGATCAATCAAGCGGTTTTGGTCAATGTCGTGCAGGCTGACGACAGTTATGTCTGGCTCGCAACCTTTCATGTGACCCTGACTTTGCATCAACAGGCGATGGTCGATGACCTATTGGCGACGTTAGCCCAGGCCGCTTTTACGCCACCCAGCGCTGCCGATCTATTGCGGCTGCTCGGGGGGGATACCGAACTGCTGGAAATGTTGGTCGAGCAGCAACAATTGGTGCGCATTAGCGATGGGCTCCTTTTTCGACGCAGCGATTA
>JAPLGZ010000172.1 GCA_026389895.1 Chloroflexota bacterium
CAATCCCCTGCATCGTTCTTTGCGATGATCTCTGCTGTATCACCAGCCTGGAGGGCACCGACAAGAGAGTAGGCAGTATCAGGTCCATTCCGTACATTGACCACTTGGCTAGCTTTTGCCGTCAACTTGGTCGATAGTGCGTCGGCCACAGCCGTGGGTGTAAGGATTACGGTGTTCGATAACACTGATGTCGTTAACACCTGAGCCGTTGTTGTCTGATTAGTAGCATTCACTGTTGCAGTCAAAACCACGGACGCAGGAATAATCGTCTGTGTGACAGCGCTAGATTCTGCTGGTTGCACTTTCGGCTGCTGGACGGCAACAGTCGGGGCGGGCGCAACAACTTGTTGGTTGGAGTTTGCCACAACATTAGGTGCATTTTTGAGTAAATTGTGCTGGAGTGCAAATTGGGCAATTGGTTCTGATTGCAGATCCATGTCAGTAGCCAGATGAGCAAGCGCCATCATCAAAGCTTGATCATTGTTTTCTGAGAGTACTGTTTCTGCAACGTAGACCAGCCACTGACCAGGATTAGCCACAGGAAGGGCATTAATCTGCGTACGCGCCTGCTCCAGGTTACCATTTGCCTGGTATTCTTGTGCGATCCGTTGGGTGTCGATTCGCAACTGTTCTTGATCTTGGCTAGGCTTTTCTGGCCCACAAGCAGCCAACAACAAGGCAAAAACCAATGTCCAGCCTAGCAGCATAAGGCTAAGTGAACTGGGTCTCGTGCTAGTGTAGGCGTTGGAGAAGGGGGAATAAGTGGAAGTACAGCCAGAATCAATCGGGTTATTGGAAATAGCCATTTGGATGATTAAACAGTTTTGCGCTAACAGAACAAGCATTATGAATTTGGTTAGACAGCGTCATTTTACTCAGCCACCCCGATGAATCACGAAAATAATTCATCCAAATGATAACGCCCGACAGACCAATTGATGCTGCTTGTATTCGAGTAAACGTTGATGATGAACAGAATTCACAAAACCACACATCATTTACGACACTGTATTATTATATCGTAAACTATAGCTTCTAAATTTACAGAAGCAAATTTGTGTTCTTATAACGTCTACAAGCTAGCTTTGGGTCCATAACCCATTGCATAAAATTTGTCAGTAAAGCTTTCCCACTTGTGTAAGACAGTTAGAATAATACAACTTTATAAATCTGCTGTTGTATTACTGGCTTACTGAGGATAATCACTGTACCGACAAACTGCAAAACTATTTATAATTCCTTTATAGATTTCTCTTACTGTAAGCATCTGCCGAGATTTGTCTGATGTGAAGTCACACCAGACAAATGCTGGTAGTAAGTTTAGCAGGCTTACGACCAGTGGCAAAAATCAAAAAGAGTGCCGAAGGAGAGAATCGAACTCACACGGGTTACCCCACACGATTTTGAGTCGTGCGCGTCTGCCAGTTCCGCCACTTCGGCCTATTAATGGCACTATCTACTACAAACTTCAGCTCTGTCGTAATAGGCGAACAAAACTTTTTAGCGACAGCTGCGTAACCAAACGTTACAAGCACCAGTATACAGACTGAATGCTAAATCGTCAAATGTGCTGATGTGCTTTAAACAAAACGATTCTAAATTTACAGATCAATTTCTCCGCCTAATGGTCTCAAATCTTCCAATGACTTTGCCATATAACAGATAAAGACGGTAATATACATAGGCAGCAATTCTAGACGCTCAATAACAGAGCATTGAACCCGAATAAATAGTGCTCGCATGGGGTAAGACTCTTTATACCGTCTACAATTATACTGTCTACAAGGGTTTAAAGTGCAGTTACAGTAACTTAATTCTATGGCATTAATTTTCTCATTGATTTCTATACGCAATGGACGAACAAAGCATTATTGCTCGGGCGCTAGAAGGCGAAGTCAATGCCTTTAATCAGCTAGTGCTTACATATCAGAACCTGGCCTACAGTATTGCCTATCGTGTGCTGCAGGATGAAAGCGCGTCTGCCGATGCTGTTCAGGATAGTTTTATCAAAGCGTATCGCGCATTAGGCACTTTCCAGGGCAACAATTTTAAGAGTTGGCTCACCCGGATTGTGGTTAATACATGCTACGACATGCTACGCGCAAAACGACGGCGGGCGACAGATAGCTTGGACGATTTGCCCGCCGAGGCGGAGTATACGCCCTATCTAATCGATCATGCGGAAGGACCAGAAGCGCATGCAGAACGCATGGAATTGAATGCATTAATTGAAATTGGGATTCGTGCCTTGCCACCCGAGCAACGAACAGTACTGGTGCTTTGCGACATTCACGGTTATGCCTATGAAGAAATTGCGGAAATTACAGGGCAGCCGATTGGCACGGTAAAATCGCGCATCAGTCGGGCGCGCACCCGGGTGCGCGATTTTTTGTTACAAAATCCGGAACTATTGCCAGCCACTTTCCGTCCTTATAAAGAGTAGTCTGTCCAAGCGCCAGCCGAACAGGCCCCTATCTGATTATTTCGGCCCCGAAGTATTAGTGGGCATTATTATTGGGGAAATGATTTTTGATAGTCTCCAATTGCAAAACGGATCGAGCCATTCATAGAAGATTATCATGACATCATCGCGTTATCCACAAATTACCGATGAACTTTTATCGGCCTATATTGACGATGCCATCACGAAGGAAGAGAAAGCCATCATTGAGACGGCGATGATTGATGAACCAGCAATTGCTTGGCGCTTGGAAACATTGCGCTATACAATTACGCTACTGAATTCATTACCAGCCGTCACGTTACCACGCTCTTTTGCGATCTCCGAACTCCAAGCGACGAGCCACATTGGCGCCCAAACCGGTGCGCGAGCTGGCCGGGCAACGGTTGTTGCCCAAGCACCAGCGTGGCGCATCCAGGCGGGCTTGCATAATTTGGGAGAAAGTTGGCGGAATTTCTGGCAGATTGGCAACCTATTCTTACGGAATGCGGCGGCAGTCAGTCTGGCCATTTTTCTGGTTTTAGTGGTTAGCAATGAATTTGTCGCGACGGCCGGTTTGCCTAACACACAGGTAATGCGCCAAAGTTCATCGGCGGTTACGGCCGTAGCCAGCAACGCTCAGAGTGGCGAGGTACAAAAAATCCAGTCAACAGCCATCGCCCAGGCGCCTACGACAGACCCAAGACCACTGGCCGCAACCGCCATAGCCAGCCAGCCAGAATCAGCCCGTATACAAGCGACATCAGCAAGCGCAGCCGTTGGCCCGCTTGATTCACAAGCCACAAATTCGTCGGCGGCAGCAGAGGCGCCAGGGATGGGTGGCGCATCACGGCCCCAGGCCGACGCTGTCCAAGCAAGCAATGCGAATAGCCAAGAAGCTCTCGGGAAGTCAACTAGTCAGCCTGGCCCAGACAATCAGCCATTCGGCGAGGATGATTTTGCGCCATCGCCACCCACGGTGAACGGACCTGCGTCCCCACCAAATGCTGCGCCAGGCATGCAAATTGTAACGCCCAAAACAGCAGCAAGCGGCTTTCAATCAGCGACAAATTCACCTCTGATGGAACAACAAGCAGCTTCACTAGCCACAGTCGCGCGGACCGAGTCTGTCACGCCCACACCGACTATCACAAATACGGTCACGGTCATGGCGTATAATGCCCAAAGCCAGGCTACCGTGGAGGCTACCCGTGTCGCGCCAACGCTCGTGACAAATAACCAAGCAGCAGGTGTACCGAGCGCCACTGCCCCGCAGGTGAATGGCGCGCGACGGCAGTGGTCATGGCTGTCACTCGCACAGCTGATGAGTGCATTTATGACAGTAATTTTAGGTGTGCTCTGGTGGCGTAGTGGTGACCCACATTACCGGATGAATCGTCAGCAAAGATAACATTATTCCACCAAAGCGCTTTGAACGAGAAGAGTACGACAATGCCTGAATTACCAGAAGTTGAAACCTATGTCCGTGAACTAGAGCCAATTTTATATGGGCGCACCGTTACAGGCGTGCGCGTGCGCTGGGCGCGCACCATTGCAGAGCCCGACGCCACGACGTTTGCCGAGCGAATGATTGGGCAGCGGTTTACCAGCTTTAAGCGACGCGGTAAATATATGCTGTTGGGCTTGGAGAGTGGCGATACATTGATCGTGCATCTGCGCATGACAGGCCATCTGTTTATTCAAGATGCCAACGTCGAGCCAGACAAACATACCCATGTGATCTTTGATTTAGATGACAATCGCCGCCTACACTATCAGGACTCACGCAAATTTGGCCGTATGTGGTTGGTCGCTGACCCAGAACAGGTTCTGCACAAGCTAGGACCAGAACCGCTGAGCGAACAATTTGGCATACAGGATTTTGCAGACAGGTTGCGCAAACGCAATGTCAGCATCAAAACATTGTTGCTGGATCAAACCATTGTAGCGGGGATTGGTAATATCTACGCCGATGAAGCACTTTTTGCCGCTAGGTTGCATCCAAGACGGACGGGAGGCAATTTAACGCTGCCTGAAATTGAGTGTTTACATACGGCCATTCGCACGATCTTACAAAATGCAATTCTACTCAATGGGAGCAGTTTGGGGACGAGTAAGGTGCAAAACTATTTGCGACCAAGCGGTGAACCTGGCGGTTTTCAGGACCAACACAATGTCTATCAACGCACCGGCCAACTCTGTCTCCAGTGTGGCGAGCTTATTGAACGGATTGTCTTGGGACAACGAAGTACACACTTTTGTGCAACGTGTCAAAAGTAGGGGATCGGCATGCCGATCCCCTATTTTTGATTCGTATGACATGAGGCAGATTCAGCCGACGTGCGGTAGAACCTACCCCTGCAATTTCTTCGTTTCAGAAAATTCGCGCCGCAGTTCGGCCTCGCGTTCTGCGGCGGCCTGTTTGCCGTCTTCGATGGCTTGATCCCAGCGCGAACGATATTGTTCATTGGCTGGTGTGTCACGGGCCGGGCCAAAGAGATAGTTGATGACAATACCAACGGCGGTCCCCAACGCCACTCCGATCACGAGATTGGAAACTTTACCCATCTGCTTGCTTCCTTTTCCACTAAAGATGATTCATATGCTTGAACGGCATCAGCTAAACCAACCGCGCCGTTTTTGCCGTTGGATTTGAACAAGTTGTAGCACCTGTTGTTGCAAGGCACCCACGGTATTTTCTAAGGCCCGCATGCGACCTTCCATGCGTTCCTTGCGCGTCTCTTCTCGGCGTTGGTATTCAGCCTGGGTGCGCTCCATTTCTAGCATGCGATCGCGCAATTTGCGATTTTCGTCCTTCAGATTAAAATTGTCTTGGACAACAACGCCAACAATCTCACGCATAGTCGATTGACTGTTGAGCACGGTTTGTTGGCTATTCGCAATGGTGCTCAACAGATCGCTGACAACGTGAGGTAATAAGGCCGAGGCCTCTTCACGTAACAGGTGGCGTTGCTGGGGTGTCAGCGTAACGGTTTCGGCCTTGGTGATTTCGAGGCGCTTGGGAGTTAACTGCTCGCTAACGGCTTGATCGTCGTAACCAGATTCCAATAATTTCTGGACGGTGATCAGCGCAGCAACGTCAATGCTGCTGTAACGCGGCTCATCTATCGTCACATCTGTGACCAGAAATTGGCCAAAGCGCTGATTCCATTGCCGCAATGTTTCCGGCGTAATTTGTAGATGGTTGGCCACTTCGGCAAAAGTAAAGGCAGATTCGGTTACGCGAGCAGAGGAGCGGTCATTCATAATCGGCCATTATGCATAGTGTCAATTAGGCACAGTGAATGCATACATTTTGAATGGGAACAGATGAGGAATGGCTAACCGTTGCCAGGAAGTATCATCGAAATGAGTACTGACTTTGACCATTAGCCATTCACAATAAATCATTTATTTGTCATCAACAACCCGCCAACTGGTGTCGATCGTGTTATCATCATCTTGTCGCGGCTTTGGATCGGTAGCTCGGGCATCACCTTGTGCGCTACGGACGGCATCGGATGGGGCCAATTGCAGAAAAAGCCGCAAAGCGACAAAAAGTACAGCCACATCGTCAAAGGGACCCGGCAGCAAGTCCAACGGTGAGATCAGATAGACCATGGCGGCAATTGGCAAAAACAACTTGAGCAAGCCTGGGACACGTGGGTCTTGCAACAGTCGCCAAGCCGTTGTCACATCGTGGAACAAACTAGTTAAATTCCAACCGCCAGAGGGCGAACGATAGTTTTGGTTATTACTCATTGATAAATTTTCCTTTCGTGTTAGACACGCTATCTAGTATAACGAATTTTTGACCGGCTGACAACAATCCTTTTGCCGTATTTTTCAAGATAACTTTAATCCTTTATACTTTCCTACAATTATGCCCACAACTTCGCAAATGTTGGCCGAGTATCCAGATATTTTGTTGCAAGTGTTAGCCGAGTTGCGCGGCGCCTTTCTTGATGGCGCCGACACACATGAACAGGCTGTTGACCTGTTGGCTGCCCAGATCACCGATCCCACCTCGGTGCAATTTGCCTACCAGGAAGTCATCGATATGGCCGATCCAGCCAAAGGCGCTATCGAAACTTTGCTTAAAGAGGGCGGCGAAATGGTGGAAGCCCAATTTAGCCGAGAATTTGGCAGTATTCGCCAGATGGGACCCGCTAAGTTGGAGCGGGAATCCCCTTGGCTCTATCCAGAAAGCGTCTCCGAACTGCTCTACTATTATGGATTGGTTGGGCGCGGCTTCAAAGGCGCAGGCAAAAATGCACATACCATTATTTATTTGCCCAACGACGTGACGCCTTGGTTGCCCCATCCGCAAAACCCCGTATTGGCCAGTGGTTTACCTATTCAGCCAGTGCCGCCCCCATCCGCTGCCCGCACGCTGCCAGCGGATGATAGTTTTTTGGAAGATATGGGCACGTTCCTCGGCTTTCTGCACGCCGATCAGTTGCGTCTGACTGCCAAAGGCCCCAATCCAGAAGACATTGATCGTTTTGTGCAACGTTTACAGATTCCTTTTAGCGGCGATGAGCCGGAATTGAACACACGCCTGGCCCTTTTACTGCACCTGGCCAATCGCCTTGGTTGGTTGCGCCGCGGCGACAATGATCTTGTACAGTTAACAGGCAACCGAGTGCGGCTCTTCCTCGATAAGACAAGGGCCGAACAACGTTTTGCCCTCTGGGAAGCCTGGCGCAACTCGCCCGATTGGAATGACCTTTGTCATACACCAGGTCTCGAATGCACCAATACCAATAATTGGAAAAATGACCCCCGCCAGACTCGTGAAACCTTACTGGGCATCTTTGCCAAATTGCAACCAGGGGCCTGGTATAGCCGGTACGATATTCTACGCACTATCAAAACGACGGAACCAGATTTCCAACGCCCCACCGGCGACTACGACAGTTGGTATATTCGTAGCACAACTACGCAGGAATTCTTGAAAGGTTTCGAACATTGGGATCAAGTGGAAGGGGCATTGATTCGTTTTCTGATCAGTGGACCACTGCACTGGTTGTCGGCTCAGGATCTGGCCGAACCTTCGGCGGGTGACGATCTATTGGTCTCACTGAGCCACTGGGGCGCTATCTGGTTGGGTCATGATGTGCCGCAGCCGCATGAACAATTGCGCCGCACGATTACGGTGGGCGAAGATTTTACGTTGACGCTTTTGCCAGGGGCATCGCTAGCCGATCGTTTTCGCGTTGAACGATTTGCCCAATGGCAGGCGAGCTATCCGAACTATATCTACCAGATTAGCCAGCGCAGCCTTAAACGAGCAACGGAAGGCAGCATCACCCCGCAACAAATTTTAAGTTTTCTACGCGAACGCAGCCCAGAGATCCCTGCGAAAGTACTTACAGCCCTAGAACGGCTTAGCAACCCTGAACGGGCTAAGTAGCCAAGGCTATTTAGCCCAGATTTCCTAGTCTAGCGGGCCAATGTGGGAAATTGTTACCTATTTGCTACTTGTAGGGAAAGATCTTCGTCGCTTCCTTGTCTATTCTATAGGCAAGATGATCGTTAGGTCTGTTAATGCTTTAAAATGATTGCTCCAGATGTAGATACAAGGCTATGGCGCACCCCTATATCTAGCTAAAACAGACCTAAATTCATTACAACGCTTTTAATGCGTTTGACCATTTATTTGTTGTATGTTACAGTATTTACTGAACTGCCGCAACGTTTGTTATTACACTTACCACCGTCGGTAGGTTACGTCATTCTCCATTCGTAAGAAAACAGTAAAATACTCCAGTTAGCGTATCCGGCTCTAACTTACTGAGTTTATCTCAGGTCTGCGGTCCACCTTACCATTTTTTATGGTACTACACATAGAACCCCAGATTTGTCACAAAACTCAGTCAGAACAGATCCATTTATAATTGTTATAGCTTTTTGTTCACATCCACCATTTGTAAAATTGTTCACATTCCACCATTTGTATTCCAACACTTGTAAAAGGAGAATTGCATATGCGTAAACTGAGGAAACTCAGCGCTTTTCACGCAATTAGTCTGATCGCCCTGTTGTCTATGGTGATCACGGCCTGCGTACCAGCGACAGCGCCCGGTGGCGCGCCAGCGGCAGCTACCCCTGCCGCCGCAGCCGAAGCCGGCAGTAAAGTGCTAAAAATCTTGTACTGGCAGGCGCCCACCATCTTGAACCCCCACCAGGCCACCGGCACCAAGGACTTCGATGCCGCCAGTGTCATCCTCGAACCGTTAGCGCGTTACAGCGAGAAGGATGAACTTATCCCTTACTTGGCCGCTGAAATTCCCACCCTAGAGAACGGTGGGGTTGCAAAGGATGGTCTCAGCGTTACCTGGAAGCTCAAAACAGGCGTCAAGTGGTCGGATGGCTCCGATTTCACCGCGGATGATGTAGTCTTTACCTATACGTATTGCTCCACTAAAGAGACCGCCTGTGTTAACACGGCCAATTATGATCCAATCAAGACCGTCGAAGCTGTTGATCCGAACACGGTAAAGATCACTTGGAAAGAGACAAATCCTGATCCCTATGTCTCCTTTGTCAGCTATACCGGCATGATCATTCAGAAGAAGCAATTTGAAAAATGCGCCGGCGCCACAGCCATTACAGATAAGGATTGTCAGGCGGCCAACCTGGCACCGATCGGCACCGGGGCCTACAAGCTGAAAGAATTCAAACCCGGTGATGTTGTAACCTACGTGCGCAATGAAGCCTACCGCGATGTGGCGAATGTCTATTTCGACACGGTTGAAATCAAGGGTGGTGGCGACGCTACTTCCGCAGCCCGCGCCGTCTGCGAGACGGGCGAAGTTGATTATGCCTGGAACTTGCAGGTGCAGAAGGCTGTGCTTGAACCAATTTTGGCTGCTGGTAAATGCGATGCCGTGGCCGGTGGCTCGTTTGGGGTTGAGCGTCTAGAGCTTAATTTCTCCAATCCCGACCCAGCCTTGGGCGACAAGCGCTCCGAACCGGATCAACCACACCCAGCTTTCAGCGATTTGCGGGTGCGCCAGGCGATCAATAAAGCCATCGACCGCAAAGCGATCGCCGACCAACTCTATGGTCCGACAGGTTCGCCGACCTGCAATATCATGGTGTCGCCAGTCGCCGTCAATTCACCCAATACCAAATGCGACCGTGATGTAGAAGGCGCCAAGAAATTGTTGGATGAGGCCGGCTGGACAGTCGGCAGTGACGGTATTCGCGAGAAAGATGGCAAGAAGCTTGAACTTTTGTATCAAACTTCGATCAACCCATTACGGCAAGGTGAGCAGGCCATCATCAAGGCAAATCTCGCCGAAGTTGGCATCACCGCCAATCTCAAATCTGTGGATGCAGGTGTCTTCTTTGGTGGCGACCCCGGCAACCCCGATACGCTGAACAAGTTCTATGCCGATCTTCAGATGTTTACCAACAGCCCTTCTAGCCCTGTCGCCATCGGATATCTGAGCGGCTGGCTCTGTTCTAAAGTAGACAGCGCAGAAAACAAGTGGCAAGCCGGCAACGATCAGCGCTATTGCAACAAAGATTTTGATGCGCTTTATGCCAAATTTGTCAGTGAACTCGATCCGGCAAAGAGCAATGAGCTGGCGATCCAACTCAATGACTTTTTGATCAATGATGTGGCAGTTATTCCGTTGATCAACCGCGTCACGCCTTCGGGCAAGCTCAAGAATCTGGAGGGCCCAACCTACAATACGTTTGATTCAAACCTCTGGAACATCGCTACCTGGAAGCGTAATTAATTCGTGAATCAGTAGGGCAGTGGGGCAGTAAGGCAGTGAGTCATTTCATTAACTTACTGCTCTACTGTCCTACTGCCCCACTGTCTAATCTGTTCTCTTCTCCTAAGGAGCCGATCGATGTCCCAATATATTCTGCGGCGGGTGTTGATCTCGATCCCGACATTACTTGTGATCAGTTTTATTATTTTTGCGGTGTTAGCACTTGCTCCTGGTGATCCACTGGCCCAATTTGCCGTTAACCCCGCCATTCCAGAGTCAACACGCCAATTGATCCGTCAACAACTAGGCATTGATCAACCCTGGCATATCCGCTATGTAAAGTGGGTCATCGCCATGTTCCAAGGCAACTGGGGTTTTTCTTTTCAAACCAAGGCCCCCGTAATCGATTTGATCTGGCAGCGCTTGCCCCAGACGTTGCAAGTAGTCGGTGTTGCCTATATCCTCGCCATTCTGCTCGCCATTCCGATAGGCATCATCTCGGCGGTGCGGCAATATTCCTTCTTCGACCAAGTCGCCACTTTTTTCGCATTTATCGGTTTCTCGGTGCCCTCATTTTTTACCGGCTTATTGTTAATGCTGGTCTTTGCCATTGGTCTTCACTGGTTTCCCATTGTCTATAGTTCAACCTTGGAGATCACCAACTGGAGTAGCTTTGTGCTACAAATCCGCCAAATGACGTTGCCCGTTGCCGTATTGGTTGTCCAACAGACGGCGGCACTCACCCGCTTTATGCGTTCATCCATGCTCGACAATCTGCCGCTTGAATATGTGCGGACAGCACGCGCCAAAGGGCTGGCGGAACGAGTGGTGGTGCTACGCCATGTGGTGACAAACAGCCTGATCCCAGTGGTAACCCTGATCGCGCTGGGCATTCCGACCATCTTTGCTGGCGCGATTATTACCGAGAATTTGTTTCGGGTGAATGGGTTGGGCCAACTGTTGATCACGGCGATTCAAAACTCCGACACACCAGTCGTGATGGCGCTCACTTTTATCTTCGCGGTGCTCACTGTAACCTTCAATCTGGTCGCAGATGTACTCTATGGCGTGCTCGACCCACGCGTGCGATATAATTAATGGTCCGTTAGCTTTTAGGCGAGGCGTGTATGACTCAAGCAAACCAGGCAATTAACCCGCGAGTGACTAGCCCTGCCGAGGCGCGCATCCAACAACAATCGGCGGCAGATCTGGCGAGTGTGTTGTCGAAAAAACCGCGGACACTTTGGGGGGACGCCTGGCGGCGCTTCCGCCATCATCGCGTGGCCATGATTGGCGCGACGGTGCTTCTGATCTTCATTATTGCGTCGATCTTTGGGCCCATTCTCTACAAAGTAAACCCAGAGGCGCTTGATGCAGTCAACCTTTTAAGTAAACCGCTGACGCCTGGTCATCTATTAGGCACAGACGAAATTGGCCACGACTTATTGGCGCGGGCATTCTTTGGCGGACGGATTTCGATTGCCGTGGGTTTTGTCGCCATGTTGATTGCTGTTTCGCTGGGCTCGCTGGTTGGTGCACTGGCCGGTTTCTTTGGCGGTAAGCTCGATCAACTCCTGATGCGCACCACTGATCTTTTTCTTTCACTGCCCCAACTACCCCTCTTATTGTTGACAGTCTATCTCTTTCGCGATCCAGTCACCAAGGCACTCGGGCCTGAAAAGGGTATTTTTATCATCGTAGTGGTGATGATCGGCGCGTTAGCATGGATGTCGACGGCACGGATTGTCCGCGCGTCGTTTCTCTCACTCAAACGCAAAGAATTTGTAGAGGCGGCAGTGGGGCTAGGTGTGAATGAACGGTCGATTATGTTTCGGCATATTCTGCCCAATGCCCTCAGCCCCATCATTGTCGCAGCCACGCTGGAAGTGGGCAATGCGATTATTACAGAATCTACGCTCTCTTTCCTCGGCGTCGGCTTTCCCCCAGATACACCGACTTGGGGTCGCCTAGTAACTGACGGCAGCCAATTTCTCCAAGCAGCCCCCTGGCTGGCGATTGTGCCCGGAGTGTTAATTTTCCTCACTGTACTTAGCATCAACTTCATGGGTGATGGCTTGCGTGACGCTTTAGATCCACGCCAGCGCCAGTAATTGTGAAGCGTAAATTTTCTGACCGTGCGTCGTGGCCGCGCGTGCTGGCTCGTCGTTTTACGGTAGAATATGTAGATACCGCAGAATTTTGCGGCTATGTCAGCTTACTTTGCCTCGATCAAGTACGCGAGCCACTCTGGGCGCGTAAAAGTAGCCAGCCGGTCTGCATAGCGGATACCGGTTATGCCTGGCTACAACACTTTCCTGCGCATCAACACCATACGGTCACCACCATGTTTGATGCGCAGGGGGCGATCGTGCAATGGTACATCGACATTTGTAAACAGCAAGGGCTCACCGAAGCGGGCGTCCCCTGGTTTGATGACCTCTACCTCGATATTATCGTCTTGCCCTCTGGCACCATTGAAATCTTTGATGCAGATGAACTTGATCAGGCATTGGAGGCCAATATCATTACGCAGGCCGACCATCACGCTGCCTGGGCCGAGGTCAATCGACTAGTCGCCCTGCTGCCGCACAATTTTCCGCTCCTCCATCTAAGCACAAGCCACTATCGACAGTTGCTCAAACAAGTGATAACTTTGTTGTAATTTCGTTTAACCAGGGAGGACATTGGTTGCACGCCGTGGTGTTGCCCTTGCGTGAGACGTTACTGCGTCTGCAACAATGCAATGAAGAGTCTTCAAAGACACGGGAGATAAATGGCAACATCAAACGCACATGATAGACCGCCTTCCATGCTTCGCCCCGCCACTCCGTCCGATACGTCTGCTTTAATCGTCCTTGCTATCGCTACAGGAATGTTTCTTCCGCACGAGGTCGAACCCTTGCAGGCGGTGTTCGATGACTTTCACGCCGAGCCTTTAAGAGTCGACCAACGGATCGAGGTATGGGCCGACGACCCCAGCGGCCCGCCAGTCGGAATGGTGTACTTTAGCCTCAACCCCATGTCTGACCGGACGTGGGACCTCTGGATGATCGCGGTCGCCCCAGAGCGCCAAGATCAGGGCATCGGCAGCGAGCTAGTAAGGTTCACCGAGGCATATATCCGCGCAAGCGGTGGCCGCTTGCTGCTCATCGACACAAGTTCTCTACCCAAATACGATGCGACCCGCGCGTTCTACAGCAAACACGGGTATGACGAGGTCGCCCGCATCCCAGATTTCTACACGGACGGGGATAGCAAGGTAATCTATGCAAAGCGCATAGCACAAGGGTAAGTTTTGATTAGCTTATTAAAATAAGACCACCCATCATCATTGTGATAGGTGGTCTTATTTTGAATATATCCGATTTTATTCTAACTTACTTCTTCGCAGCTGCGGCGTAATTCTTGGCAACGGCGTCCCAGTTCACGGTATTCCACCAAGCGGTCAAATAATCTGGGCGGCGATTTTGATAGTTCAGATAGTAGGCATGTTCCCAAACGTCTACACCCAAGATTGGCGTATCCCATTGTGACAGTGGGCTATCTTGGTTAGGCAGGCTATAAGCATCCAGGCTACCATCTGCTTTGACGACCAGCCACGACCAACCGCTACCAAAGCGTGTGGCGCCATTCTTGTTAATGGTCTCTTTCAGCGTAGCCAGGCTGCCAAATTTCTGATTGATCGCATCGGCCAGCGCACCGGTGGGCTCACCGCCCCCGTTGGGGCCCATGATGTTCCAGAACAACGTATGGTTGTGGTGTCCGCCACCGTTATTCTGCACCGCAGCTTTCTTGTCAGCTGGCACTTTGCTCAGGTCGCTCAGAATTTCCTCAATGCTCATGTTTTCGAGTGGCGTACCAGCAACAGCCGCGTTCAAGTTGGTGACATAAGCATTGTGATGCTTGTCGTGATGGATCTCCATCGTGCGGGCATCAATCGATGGTTCGAGTGCATTGTTGGCATAAGGTAGGGGTGGTAATGTGAAAGCCATGCTTTCCTCCTTGGGTATGGTTTGAAACTACAAGTCAAAATAAACTGACTAATAAACTATAATCGATCCAAACAGAACCGACGGTGTGTAAGTATACAAATTTCACACGCTTTAAGTATACAAACTACAGACGCTGGCGTCAAACAACGAAGGCAAGGCGATTTGCGATTAGGTCGCTCGGCATAGCGTTGATTGACGAGGCAGTCTCGTCGGCCTAGATTTTTCTGCTTTCGAGACTTATTTGTCGAAAGCAAAAGCTAGCACATCATCAAGTTAACCTCGTAAATCGTAAATTAGCTCAAGCTTTGACGGTAATCAACGTAATCTGCGGTCGGGCGCCAAAGCGCAAAGGGATGCCTTCACCGATGCCGCGTGTGATATAGACTTGGGTATTCCCACGCCGCCAATAGCCTGCGACATTGGCCCGCGCCAGATATTGCGCTTGCGTATGGGCCGGCCCCCACAAAGGCAAAACAATCTGACCACCATGCGTGTGCCCTGCCAACACCAGATCAACGGCATCAATCTGCGGGCTTTCGACAATATCAGGATTATGACTTAACAAAATAACCGGAACATCGATCGGACGGTCGGCAATTGAGTCACCCAAATGGGGTCGCCCCTCCTGCACGTCTTCGACACCCGCCAGATAGAGGTCAATGCCATCGGCTTCGCCGGGGCGATCATAGAGATGCACGCCACGATTATGCAGAATTTGCATGCCGCAGGCTTGCAGGGCTTGAATAAGTTTGGTGGGATTGTTTGATCCAGTGCGAATCATGTCGAGCGGTGTGTTGCGGATATAACGGCCAAACCGCCAAAATTGCGAGACCTTATTGACCGTTTCTAGCAACAGGGGCCTTGGTTGCCCCTGGCTAAGCGCAGCTTCGCGGTCGCGAAACGTTTGCCACATGCGGGGAATGGCAGAGACCGAGTCATAATGGGTATAATCGTGATTGCCAAAGACCCCATAGCTGCCGAGACGGGGTTGCGGAATAGCATCCAGCAAGCTCAAGATGTTGGGCAGGCCACTTTCCAAGTGCCAGAAATCTCCAGTATGGATCAGCAAATCATACTCAAGATCAGCCGTTAGGCGACGAATTTTTTCGATCTTGGCATGTTCACGCCGGTCGCTCCCTTGAAAATGGGTATCAGACAAATGAAGAATGCGTAGCCCTTGGACAGGGATGCGCCCTTTTGCATTGGGCAAATGAATGGTTAAATGCTCAAAATCTATGTTTAATGGCTCATGCCAATAGGCGTAACTAGCCAAGCCCACCCCTAATCCGAAAAACATCCCCAGACCGCTCCACCAGTAAGATCCCTTTTTCTCTGGCGCAACGGGAGCCTTTTCCACAACGCCATTGCTGGCGCCAGCGAATTGGCTCGTTGGTACATCTGGATCCATTGCTCGTGTCATGAAAACTCCTTTACCCCAAATATCCGCGTGTAAATCACACCACTCAAAGCTGGGCCACTGTTTATCGCTGCCTTGCCGATTGAACAAAGATTGTATCGTACTGCAAATGCTGAATCTGACCAAATGGCGCGCTCACTCATGCTGTGAACTGCCTAAGTTGACAAGGAGGGGTGAACAATAGACAATAAACGGTACAATGATCGAAGTAATACTCATGAATCAACCGGATAGAGCAGGTTCACTATCCTTGCTGTTTTGCACCAACCCATCCCTGCCATCACACACTTAAAGCGAGGCGAGTTTATGACCATTCCAACTTTTAACGAATCGCTTGATTCAACTCTTGAAAATAAAGCGGTCAACACAATCCGCATGCTGGCGGTTGATGCTGTACAGCAAGCAAAGTCGGGTCATCCGGGGCTACCGATGGGCATGGCCCAGGCCGCTTTTACCCTGTGGACGCGTTTTCTCCGCCATAGCCCGTCTAACCCTAGTTGGATCAACCGCGATCGCTTTGTGCTGAGTGCTGGGCATGGCTCGATGTTACTCTACGCCCTGCTGCATCTAACCCAATATGATTTATCTTTGGATGATCTACGCAGCTTCCGCCAGTGGGGCAGTAAAACGCCAGGCCATCCAGAGTATCATCATGTGCCTGGCGTCGAAACGACCACCGGGCCGCTAGGGCAGGGCTTTGCCAATGGCGTTGGCATGGCGATTGCCGAACGCTGGCTGGCTGAACGATTTAATCGGCCCAATTTCAAAGTAGTCGATCACTACACCTATGCGATTGTCAGCGATGGCGATCTGATGGAAGGGATCGCCAGTGAAGCCGCTAGCCTGGCCGGCCATTTACAGTTGGGTAAATTAATTTATCTGTATGACAACAATTCAGTCACGCTGGATACTTTTGCAGATGAATCATACACCGAGAGTTGGGCCAAACGCTTTGAAGCGTATGGGTGGCATGTGCAAGCTGTTGATGGCATGGATGGCGCAACCGTCGCGACCGCCATTGAATTGGCCCAGGCCGACGCACGCCCCAGCATTATCGGTTGCCGCACGATCATCGGGTATGGCAGCCCCAATAAGCAGGGGACCTCTAAATCGCATGGCGAGGCATTGGGCGAAGAAGAGGTGGCGCTGACCAAACAAAATTTGGGCTGGCCAGCCGAACCTAAATTTTTTGTACCGGAAGATGTGCAAACCTTCTTCGGCCAAGCCGTGCAACGCGGCCAACAATTAGAAGCCGAATACAGCGATCAATTAGAAGCCTACAGCCAGGAATATCCAGGCGAGGCCGCCGAAATGCGCCGGATGTTGGCCGGTGAATTGCCCGACAATTGGGAAGCGGCCCTGCCCGTCTTTACGGGCAAGCCAGATGCCACGCGTAATGCCAGTGGCGCCGTTTTAAATGCCCTGGCCAAAGTCATCCCGAACTTGATCGGTGGCAGCGCCGATTTGGCGGGCAGCAACAAAACGACGATCAGCGGCGCGCCGTTTGTGACGCCAGAAAGTTTTAAGACCCCCAATTTCCGCTTTGGTGTGCGTGAACATGGCATGGGTGGCATTCTGAACGGTATGGCATTACACAGTGGTGTGATTCCATACGGCGGCACCTTTCTGGTCTTTAGCGATTATATGCGCGGCAGCATTCGCCTTGCTGCGCTCATGGGACTGCGCCTGATCTATGTCTTCACCCACGACAGCATTGGTCTGGGCGAAGATGGCCCGACCCACCAACCCGTTGAACACCTGGCCGCGTTGCGCGCCGTCCCCAATCTGACGGTCATCCGCCCCGGCGATGCCAACGAGACCGCCGAGGCATGGCGGTCTGCGTTAAAAAACACCAAAGGACCCACGGCATTGGCGCTGACTCGCCAGAATTTGCCCACTTATGATCGCGCCGCGTTAGGGCTCGGCGCAGCCAGTGGGGCCGCGCAAGGTGGCTATATTTTCTATGAGAATGCGCCCAAGCCATTGGAAATGCTCTTCGTTGCCACAGGTAGCGAACTTGACATTATCTACGAAGCCGCCAAAACGTTAGCCGCCGAAGGGGTCGGCGTGCGTGTTGTCAGCCTGCCCTGTTGGGAGCTTTTTGAACAACAGAGCGAAGAGTATCGCCAGGCAGTGCTGCCACTTGACGTGCCCAAAATCGCCGTGGAAGCCGCGACAGGCTTTGGGTGGGAACGCTGGGTGGGCAACGACAAACGCAAAAGCGCCATTATCGCCATCAATCATTTCGGCGCCAGCGCGCCTTATCAGAAGCTCTACGCGGAGTTTGGCCTGACGCCCGACAATGTGGTGAAGCAGGCGAAATCGTTGTTGGGCAAGTCGTGAGACCTTAGCCTCACCCCTCGCCCCTCCCCTGAACGGTAGGGCTGTTTCAGGAGAGGGGCGCAGAACAAAAGCCGTTGATTGGCTCCCCCTCTTCTGAACTCAGCCCTTTGATTCAGGAGAGGGGGCGGGGGGTGAGGCTCCGTAGTTGGCAGCAGTTGTAAAGGAAGTTTATGAACACGATCCTAACCGACATTGTCCGGCGCACGCGCCAACACCATGCCATCGAACATGCCACCATTCATATGTTGGCTGAGCGTTTCCCGCGCCAACCGTTTAGTGGCATCAGTGACCCGCTAGGATTTACGCTGTATGGCAATGTCACAGAGGAAAGTGTGCGGCGTGCAGTGGGGGATGCCCTGTTGCGTTTGCAGGCTGGCCAAAGTGAATTGGCCATTCATCCCAATTGTGGCACGAATCTGGCCACGACCGGTCTATTGGTTACCCTGGTTGCCTTGCTCACCAACCGCAGCAAACGCAGCCTATTCGAGAAATTTACGACGACCCTCATGCTCGTCTTGCCGACCCTTATTCTTGCCCGGCCACTGGGCACTTATCTACAAGGCTATACCACACTGGCCGACACGGGTGATCGTTGGGTGGCGGAAGTGCGACCTGTCACGATGGGACATGTAAAGGCCCATCGCGTTTTGTTTGAATAATTCAGGCTACACGCGGCGGAGGAATGATAGGGATTAAACATTTATTGCGGTGATTGGCGGGCGTGCCGCGGCGGTTAAAACCGCCGCCTGCTATGGAAAAACCTGCTTCCGCAGGTTGACTGACCCGTTACCGCTTTATTTTGTTAATGCTCATTATTCCTCCGCCCGTCCAGAAAACGCCAGCCAAGAGTGGATGCCGAGTGGGCGTCAATAGGTGGCCAGAGGTCTGTCTTAATGCACTTTGGCCACAGGCATTGTAAGGCTTGCCCGGTATGCAGAACTTTTTCACTTTTTCATCTAATCATGGTCTATCTGCTGCTCCATTGTGATGAATATTTAGCCAGCCAACGCCTTGCGGCTTTAAAAAGCGCGCTGGGCGATGCCGAGATGGCTGACTTAAACACTACGGTGTTGGAGGGCGAACGCACCACCGCGGCGGATCTGTTGGCGCAGGCCAGCATGATGCCATTTTTGACCGTGCGGCGCTTACTCTTGGTCAATGGCTACCTCGATCACCTTGATAAACGCATGGGGGCGAGCAAAAGTCCAGAAAGCGCTGCATATGCCGAAGCAGTGCATTTATTGGAAGCGCTGCCCCAGGCTCCCGATACCAGTGATCTGGTCTTTATTGATGAAAGCGTCGATAAGCGCCGCCATTTATGGAAGGGCTTTACACTCCCCCAAACCGACAAGCACCCACCGCGCAAGGTAAATGGCCTGGAGGCGTTAATCAAGGCGCAGCAGGTAACCTTAGAAGCGCTAAGCACACCCGACCCGAAAGAGCTGGCGAGTTGGCTTCAGCGCCACGCCAAAACGCGCAAAATTGCGATTGACGGACGCGCCATACAAATGTTAGCCGATTTTGTCGGCCCTAATTTGCGGCAGTTAGAAAATGAAGTTGAGAAATTATCACTATACGCTGGCAACCGCGCCATTACGGCCGACGATGTCAAGTTAATGGTCAGTGATGCGAGTGAAGCATTAATCTGGAATTTGACCGATGCCCTCAGTCAACGCAACATGCGAGATGCGATCCATTCGTTGTACGAATTGTGGCGCGGTGATGCTAATCCCTTCTATTTATTGACCATGATCACGCGCCAATATCGCATTATGATCAAGGTCAAAGAGGCCATGCGCCACGGCGGCAGCGAATTTGATGTGGCAGGTCGGATTGGTGAAAAGCCCTACTCGGCGAAAAAGGCAATGGCCCAGGCGAACAAATACTCATTTCAAGAATTAGATACCATCATGGATCGCCTCTTGACCGCCGATTATGCGATGAAGACCGGCGCTGACCCAGTCACCGAAATCGATATTTTAATGGCGGAATTAACCAGAAAGTGAAAGATGACAGCGTGTGGTGGTCACGAAACGTTTCTTGACCACCACACGCTGTCACTCCGATGCGAAGCTCTCATGTATCTATCCAATCTTTCTCTCACACACTTTCGCAACTATCAACGCTTGGATCTTGCCTTCCATGGCCCGATCACCGTCTTTCAAGGGCCAAATGCGCAAGGTAAAACGAACCTACTGGAAGCGATCTACTTTCTGGCGACGAGCAAATCCGTCCACGCGCAAAATGAGCGCGAAGTTGTCGGCTGGCAGGCGAAGCATGAACCGATCCCCTACAGTCGGATTGCTGGTCAAGTGCGCTTTCCAGAACGCACAACTGAGTTAGAAATTGTGCTGACATCGCGGGGTGACGAGCAGAATTTTGCCAAGCAGATCAAGATCAATGGGGTTCCTAAACGCAGCATGGATTTGGTCGGTTTGCTGCGGGCGGTGCTCTTTTTACCGGAAGATGTCAAACTGGTGGACGGTAGCCCTGGGGAACGGCGTCGCTACCTGGATATTGCCCTTTGTCAGATCGACCGCGTCTATTATCAAGCGCTGGTCGGCTATAACAAAGTATTAGCCCAACGGAATAGTCTGCTCAAACATTTACGCGACCAGAACGCCCGTCCCACCGCCGAAAGCACCGAGACGCAACTCAATTTTTGGGATGAAAAATTGGTGCAACATGGCAGCGTTGTGATGGCGCGGCGACACAATTTTGTGTTGCAACTAGAGGCGCATGCCCGCGAACGCCACACAGACTTGAGCAGCGGCGGTGAAGCGTTGCAACTGCATTATGTCCCCAGCTTTAACCCTGGCCACCTTTCTGAAATAGAGTATATCCAACTGACCGCTGAACATTATTCTGCTAACCTATTGGCGATGAGTAGCGCCCAATCAGAAGCAACAACGGTGGCGACACACTTTCTCGCCAAGTTGCGCAGCCGGCGCAGCCGTGAGGTGGCCGCCGGTAATACGCTCTATGGTCCGCACCGCGATGATTTACGCTTTGTGACCAACGGTCGCGATCTGCGGGCTTATGGCAGCCGTGGGCAGCAACGGACAGCAGCCTTGTCCTTAAAGCTGGCCGAACTCAAGGTCAGCACGCTCACAACCGGCGTTGCGCCTTTGTTGCTGCTTGACGACGTGATGAGTGAGCTAGATGCCCAGCGCCGTAGCACATTATTGGCCGCGTTGGATGGGGTGGAACAAGCGATTATCACGACCACCGATTGGGACGATTTTACACCAGAATTTCGTGCACGCGCCCAACAGTTGCAGGTGCGGGCGGGCACGGTTCAGCCGCTGATAGAGGATGAAGGCTAACGAAGTTGACTCAGGTTGTCTCCCAATCTTCCAGCCGCAGGGCAGCAATCCGGCTAAATTCGGTCTGATTGTGGGTCACCAATGTTACATTGTTGGCAAGCGCAATCGCCGCAATTTGCAGATCATAAGGGCCAATCGGCGTGCCTTTGCGAGCCAGGTCGGCGCGTATCTCACCGAAAATTTGGGCGGCCTGACCGTCAAATGGCAAGGAGTGGAACTGCGCAAACACAGTGGATAGCAAGGCCAAATTTTCGGTTATACGCTGACTTTTGTACGCACCAAAATAGAGTTCCGCCTTCACCACATCACATAACAAAATATCTGTCGCAAGCTGCGCGCGGAGTTTTGCCTTCACGGGTGAAGGGGCCAGATTCATATAGCGAATCCACGTGTTAGAATCCAATAGCCACATGATTATTCGAACTCCAACCGTGTTTCATATTCGCCTTGTGGTTCACGCACAAGCGGTTCGCCTGCCCAACGACCTTCCGTTTCTTCAAAAAATCCCAACGGCCAACCATTGGCATCAACAGCGGTAGACTTGCCATTACCGATAACTTCATCCAACGGCAAAATGATAATTTCCACCCGGCGATGGCGCAACTCTGGCGGTGCGATAATCGTTTCGGGCAACTCTTCAATAATTTGGCGGAAGTAGTTCATGGTTTCCTCCTTTTCATTTTAACCAAGCTTTTCATCTAATTATATCACCGATGACAAGCAGAGGATAGACCAAGAAGTTAGCGCATCGTGAACCAGAGGAAAGAACTGACACCGTTGGAACAGTCTGCCAAGCCCTAAAATACCAACACAAATAATTTGTTGATGAAGTCAGCTGATTCATCAACAAATGGAAATGCTTCCTCCAGTGGCTTTGGATTATCAGGTCCGAACAAATCTACAAGCTGATCCGATACCAGAACCCAATCACCATTGTGCAGGCTGAAAGTAAAAAGGTGTTTGTTAAAATATTCAGTGGTGGTAGGGGCAAGTGGGTCTTGATTCGATGTTGAAATAATAAGCGATGTATGTTCAGTTGCGTTCAGAATTGCTGTTTCACCAGAAATTTCGAGCGTAGAATTAAGTAATTCAAAGTCATACCCATTATAAAATACCCCTGTGTCAGTAAGAAAGGAGCGACGATTTGCTGCATCAACTATCTGTTTTTGTACAGCATCAATATACAATCCCGAATCGACGCTACTCGCTTTTACCGTAGCTGTCAATGTATCTAGCTGAGCTGTAACAGCAGCCTGGGCAATTTCCGACAGGTGTGTGCCAAGAATTTTGTCGCGGTGGAGCGATCCCAAAATATAAGCCAGCGATTATTCAGCGATATTTCTGGGTCTGAGACGACTTCTCCTGTGAATATGCCTCGGGCAATGATGCCTATAGCCTCAGAAGAATTTGGTATTATCGCTGGCACACAGCAACAGGTGATCTGTCATTTCCAAGAATTCCGCGTCTATACTCCACCTATCTCCTCTTCCCTTCCAACAGCCTAAATTTCACCAAGCATAATCGAGGTGCGCGACCGAGCAATCAGCGGCGCGCTTACACATAATTGACCATCGCGTATTGATTCCCCAATCCTCTCTACAACGGCGAACTATCATGGATAGTTGGGCATTTAGATAACAGATGAAATTAGAATAGCTGTGGTATCATAGTTGATCATTGATGGCTGCGTCACTTCGTTGGCGTAGATCTTTCTGTTGTCGCCCAATGATGCTCGACAATAGAAAGATCTATACTGTCGAGTCCACTTCGTAAATCGTAAATCCAAAATCCAAAATCGGTTTTATCCATGTCTTCTTACCGGCTGTTGAAACACAAAAACTACGACCGTTCGGCGGAAAATTTGCCGGAGACAATCCAGCGCAAGGCGCTTTGGGCGCAGTTGCTGCTGGGGATGCGCGGGCGTACGCCAAGTGTGAAGGGGACGACCGGGCTTAATGTGCGTTGGCGACGTACACCGGTGCAAGGCAACCATTATTACATGTGGTGGATCCCGCGCAGCGAAAGCAGTGTGCCAGTCACGCCGCAAGAAGACGACCCAACAAACCGCGCCAACAACACGATCCTGATTCACTCCATTCGCCACCACGACGAAACCAATGACCCGATTGAACTCGGCTCGCTGGATGATTACGAAGAGGTGGCGGTCGATGCGCTGGATCCGCGTTACGCCGAACAACAGAGCGTGAGCGCCAAAGTCAACAGCGAATATGTGGCGCTGGCCACGATCAAAGGCTTGCCCGGTAGCGGCAAAACGGTTTCGTTACTCTATTTGGTCAAAGATCTGGCCCAGCGCGCCGATATGCGCGAAATTTTGTATGTCACCTACACCAATCGCCTAAAACGGGCGGCAGTGGAATTCCTCGAGGCGCAAGGCCCCCATATCAAACGGATCGTCAAGGTCTGCACCCTCAATGAGATTGAGCACGAAATCACCAGCCTGCCTACCTTCGGCGAACCATTTACAGATTTACGCGACTTTACGACCTTTCTCGAGCTACAAAATGCCGCAACGCTCGGCCCGTGGAAAAAGTATCCACAAACCCTCTACACCGAGTTGCGCGCCCACCTCTTGGGCCGAACATTTCCACCGGGCTATTCACTGCCGGCTGGGAAACTCAATCAACTGCTCTTCCGGCCCGATGGCATCAGCGCGATGACCTATGCGGCGCAGCGTGAACTGGCGCTACCAGACGCAGAACTGGCCTGGCGCTTGGCCGAACGGCTGCGCGATGGACGCTTCTTCCAGGATCAGAAAGCCGCCTATCTAGCCGTAGAGCGTCTACGCAAAGGCAAAAGTCCGTCCTGGTTAGCTCAATTAGACGCGGTGATCATCGACGAAGTGCAAGATCTGACGCTACTGCAAATTGGATTATTGGGCGAATTGGTGCGCGAGCGCATTCGCCGCCGTCAGGATGCGCCGTTTGTCTTTGTTGTGGCGGGTGACGAATCACAAATTGTGCAGCCTAGCGGCTTTGATTGGGGTGTCTCGAAAGATCTGCTGGGTGAACAGCTTGGGCTCTGGCCAGATGAATTTCAATTTCAACATCAGCGTCGTTCGCCGCGCAACCTGGCGCAATTAATTGATAATACTTGGGCGCTCTATGGGCATCTGCCCAAAGCCCAACGACCCAGCGCGAGCCGGCAATTGTTTGTTTATGAAGATGAACAAGCGCTGCGTGCACGGACAGTCAACCAGAGCGCGGGCAATCGAAATACTGACAGCGGCGAAGAGAATGGACAGATCTTTATTTGTACGCTGCCACGCACCCTGATTGGATCAGAAAAATCGCCTGGTCCAGCCTGGTTGGCCTTGCTGCAAGAATTAGCCGACAAACCGGGGCGCGTCCTGATCGATCTGACCGATACTTTGCGCGCGACGCTCATCGAGCAACCAGTCGCCGACGCCGACGAGGTGATTTTTCTGGCGCGCGAGATCAAGGGCTTAGAACGGGCTACGGTGGTTGTGTATGGCCTAAATACGGTTTATCTGCGCGCGATGCGGCTGTGCGAGGAACAGGACGGCGGTAATATTCCTAAATTTGAAGCGCGGCGCATCTTTGATGAAATTCGCGTGGCCTTAAGCCGTTCCACCGATAAATTGATCTTACTCGAACCAGCCGACGCGCCGGTTTTGGCCGAACTGGCGGTGACTGAAGTGCCAGGCGCCTTGGTCATCAGTTGGCAAGATCTGATCGAGACGTTGCAATTGGATGATATGTCGGCCATCGAGATGATTGAAGGTTATCTCGATGAGGTCGATGATCTTTTTGAGCGCAATGCTTGGGAGCAAGGCTACCGGCGCAATCGGCGGGCCTATGATTTGGCCACACAGTTGGGTGATTCAGCCTTGCAACGGGAAGCCCAAGAACAATATATTGGTGGCTACCTACAAGAAGCAACCGATTGGCTGCAACGCAACGTATGGCAGGAAGCCCATACCCGCAACCGACAGGCCCAAACCCTCGCCACGCAATTTGGCGATCCACTGCTAGAGGAACAAGTCGAAGACCAATTTGCCGATATTTGCACAGTCATTGCGCAGCAGGCGCGCCAACAAATTAGCCAAGCCCAGACGCAGCTCGAACAAAAACAGTTCAAAATCGCCTATCAAACGATCCAGGCCGCTGCAACCATGACGAACCTGATCCAGACGACAGCGAACCCATCATCGGCCATCGCGGCCGAGCAGGCCACGCTTACCGCGTCTGTAGATGAGGTAAGCGTGGCAGTCACCTGGCAATGGGCCGGCCAATTGGTCGGCGGCGCGTATGCGGAAGATGAGGCCCGCCACGCCGCACAACTGCTCAGCGAAGCGGCTGCCGTGATGGAACGCCAAGCGGATAAAGTAGGCGCGCAGGCATTACATGTGTTGAGCGAACGTTATCGAACCTTGCCACAACATGCCAATCTAGCGGCTGGGCAGATCGAAACCTTGTTAAACTTAGCCCGCCGCTATCTGGAAATTGTCGAACCGTTAGACATGGCGCAAACAGCCTATGTCTATCTCCATCACTGGCTAGAAGAAGCTTTCGCCAGTTTGCACCAGCAGACGGCATTATATTATCGCTGGGCCCTCATCGCCCAAGCCTTTGCGGCGCTCGCCACCTATTCGGAAATGGATGAACATCTATGGGATCTAGAAAATCGTATGAATTTGCTGCTTGAACATGGTAAACGTAAGATGGATGATGCGAACTTGGCAAAATTCCGCGCCTTGCTACTGGCCTATAATGACGACGCGCAGGGCGCTTCCCTGGCCTGGGAGCAACTGGGCGAAATGACGATGGCCGCGGATTACGCACGCGAGGCTGGCGAGATGGAACGCGCCTATCATTTGTTGCGCCAGACCAAGGCCCCTATCCCTGAGGAGCTGGCCATTGCAGTTAAGACTATGCGCCTCTTGCAGCAGTTAGAACAAAAATATCAGGGCCTACATAGCGAAGAACGGCGTGTATTGCTCGAGCAATTGGCCGCGCTGCACACGACATTGACCACAATGGATTCAGCTGAGCGCACGGCAGGAGAAGCTGAATAAAGCAGGGTCTCTCGATCTGCTTGAAAAAGCACAGTTGTGACCAATGTTGCCACTCTTTGATTAAATCCTCGTTAGGTTAGGCCCCCAGGCTAGAAGATGCGATCAACTGAAGGCGATAGGAAATTTTTGCGTTAGCTCTAGGGCAACCGCATAGCCATTGCTGACAGATTCGTAATTTGCATCACGATAATTTCCGCTGTATTATATGCGATTATAGTCGTCTCTTGCAGAGTTTATCGCTAGCCTGATCGGTAAACTAACCTTAGCGCGGCTTAGAGCCACCGATTTAAAGACATTGTTGTGCAATAAACGCTGTTGAGTAGAGCCGTGTAACCGCCGCCCTATTTTGCGTTCGTAAACTATATAAGCTTGCACGGCTTTGCCTTAGGGATGAATGGCTTGCCCATTCTCCAACCAAGAACACAAATAAAGTTGTACAAATTATGTGTAGGAGTGCGAACCACGCGCCTTTGTGCCTGTAAAATGGCGCCGTGTCCGGCGTTCCTAGCATGTGTCGCTATCACTTATTTGTGTTATCTATGGATAGCCTTTGATCTGCTTCCCTAGCCACCAATTATGCCCATTGAAGTGCCAGTCCACTAAGTTCAGCGGATCATTGACCGTTACCCCAGGTCATAGCCGGTGGCAGGCCGCAGATTCATGGCTAGATTTTTCGTCTCCCTGTGCATTGGCATTTATATACAAACGGTAAACGAATTTATCAGGAGGAAAAGGATATGACAGCGAGTAGCATGCGACGGAATAAAGCCGCCAGGACAAATCCCAGAATCGTTGACACCACCGGCATCTGGAAAGTGATCCTCGCCTCGGCAATTGGCACCATGATCGAGTGGTATGACTTTTACATTTATGGCAGTCTCGCCACCATTATTGCCACCCAATATTTTCCCAAAGAAAATCCAACGGCGGCGTTGCTCTCGACTTTGGCCGTCTTTGGGGCGGGCTTTGCAGCGCGGCCATTCGGCGCAGTCTTTTTTGGTCGAGTGGGTGACCTGGTTGGGCGTAAATATGCCTTTCTTGTCACGTTGGTGATCATGGGTGGCGCAACCACGTTGATTGGTCTCTTGCCAGGCTACGCAACGCTAGGCATCGCCGCACCGATTATTTTGACGCTGATCCGCATTTTGCAAGGGCTGGCGCTGGGTGGTGAATATGGCGGTGCGGCCGTTTATGTGGCTGAGCATGCACCGGACAAACAGCGTGGCTACTATACAAGCTTTATCCAAATCACGGCGACATTAGGGCTATTTGTCTCGTTACTGGTAATCCTTATTGTCCGCAAGACCATGTCCGCCAGCGCGTTCAGCGACTGGGGCTGGCGCATTCCGTTCCTGCTCTCTATCTTATTGGTCGGTATCTCTGTCTACATTCGCTCGAAAATGAAGGAATCGCCCCTGTTTAGCCGGTTGAAGGAGGAAGGGAAGACTTCCAAAGAGCCGATGAAAGATAGCTTGGGCAATCGCGCCAACTGGAAAATTATTTTGACCGTGCTCTTTGGCGCGGCGGCCGGCCAAGCAGTGATCTGGTACACAGCACAATTCTATGTCAACACCTGGCTGAAGACCGCGCTCAAAATTGATGCCGTAACAGCAGATTCAGTGGTCGCTGTTGCCCTGTTATGTGGTATGCCCTTCTTTGTGGTCTTTGGCGCACTCTCGGATCGCATCGGGCGTAAAAAGATTATGATGGCTGGCAACTTGATTGGGGCCATTATTCTCTATCCAGTTTTCCTGGCGATTCATGCCTTTGCGGGCGCCATTACCCCCGAAAGTAAGGATGCAGCGGGCAAAGTCATTCCTGCCGTGGCCGCGCACCCCAATGTCTTTATGATTGGCTTGCTGATCTGGGTGCTAGTGCTTACAGTGACAATGGTCTACGGCCCGATTGCCGCTTTCTTGGTTGAATCTTTTCCGGCCAAGATTCGCTACACCTCTGTCTCTGTGCCTTATCATATTGGCAATGGTTATTTTGGCGGGTTTTTGCCCTTGATTGCCACCTCGATTGTCGCCAGCACCGGTAACATTTACGCCGGTCTCTATTTTCCCATCGGCGTTGCTTTGCTAACCTTTATCGTTGGTATGGTTTTGCTCAAAGAGACGAAAGATATTTCGATTCATAATGAATAAGGATTAGGGGAACAGGTAGACAGGTATACAGCAAGGATAGATCTGCTTATGCACCTGTCTACCTGTTCCCCTATTTCCCACGCTACTTGTTTACTTGTCTACCTTCTTGCGTGTTTGACCTCCTCTAAAGAAATAAGTATACTCAATCAACAGCCTTGGTGAACGAACCCCCGCCCTAGACGTTCACACTGCCTTTTATACTGTGCCATTTCTACATTGTGCGGCTTAGCAAGCACCAACTTGATAGAGGAGAAACGACTCATGACTGATGTTGTAGACGCCACTGTGTCAGACGGTAATATGACACCCAAGAGTGATTTATATTTTCCTTCCCCAGAAGTCGTCGCCAATGCCAATGTGCCAGACTACTTGGCAGTGCGCGAAAAGGCACTGACCGATCCAGTTGGCTTTTGGGATGCGCGCGCGAAGGAGTTGGTGGACTGGTATACCCCCTATACCCAAGTGCTGGACGCAAGTAACGCGCCTTTCTTTAAGTGGTATGTGGGCGGCAAAACCAACATTATCCACAATGCGCTCGACCGCCACATAAAAACAGCTACCAAAGATAAACTGGCCTTGATCTGGGAAGCGGAAGATGGTGCGCAGCGCCGTTATACGTATCATGATCTCTGGCTGGAGGTCAATCGCTTTGCCAATGTACTCAAAAGCCTGAATGTCAAAAAAGGTGACACCGTCACGATTTACATGGGACGCGTGCCTGAATTGTCAATTGCCATGCTCGCCGTGGCCAAACTGGGCGCCATTCATAGTGTAGTTTATGGTGGTTTTAGCGAGCAGGCATTGGCCGACCGTATTAATGATGCGCGCAGCAAAGTATTAGTGACCTGCGACGGCGCCTGGTTACGCGGCAAGACAGTTAATTTAAAAGACATTGCGGACGAAGCAGTCGCCAAAGCACCCGTAGTCGAAAAAGTGGTTGTCTATCAACGGACGAATCAAGCGATCCAGTGGGTGGAAAACCGCGATCTCTGGTGGCATGAGTTGGTGGCCAACGTCGAGTCTGAATGTGAAACCGAGCAGATGGACGCCGAAGATCCGCTCTTTATCCTCTACACCAGTGGCACCACCGGCAAACCGAAGGGCCAATTGCATACGTGTGGTGGTTATCAAGTGCATATTGCAACCACGCTGAAATATGTTTTCGATATCAAAGCTGAAGATGTCTGGTGGTGCGCCGCCGATCCGGGTTGGATCACCGGCCACAGTTATATTGTTTATGCGCCTTTGATCCTTGGCGCCACAGGATTGATGTACGAGGGCGCGCCAGGTTATCCGAACCCAGATCGCTGGTGGGAACTCGTCGAAAAGTATGGGGTGACCATTCTCTACACCGCGCCCACGGCGATTCGCGGTTTTATGCGGTTGGGTGAAGCCTGGCCCGAAAAGCACCCGATGAGCACATTACGCTTGCTTGGTTCGGTTGGTGAACCGATCAACCCCGAAGCCTGGCGCTGGTATTACAAATATATCGGCAAAGAGCGTTGCCAGATTATGGACACCTGGTGGCAGACCGAGACGGGTGGGTTTATGATCACCCCAACCCCCGCTGTACCGCTGAAACCAGGCAGTGGCACCTTGCCTTTTGCTGGCATTATTGCCGATGTTGTACGCACCAACGGCGATTCCACCGATGCGAACGAAGATGGCTTCTTGGTGATCAAGCACCCATGGCCGGGCATGGCGCGCACGATTTGGGGCGAGAACGAGCGTTATGTCCAGACCTATTGGACCGATTTCGCCGAGCAAGGTTGGTATTTCAGCGGTGATAGCGCCCGGCGCGATGAAGATGGCTATTTCTGGGTGATCGGGCGCATGGACGACGTGATCAAGGTGAGTGGTTATCGCCTGGGCACGGCTGAGGTTGAAAGCGCGCTAGTCAGCCACCCCAAAGTGGCCGAAGCGGCCTGCGTGGGCATTCCCGACGAGGTAAAGGGCAATGTCATTCATGCCTTCTGCATCCTCAACGCCGGCGTCACTGGTGATGATGCCCTGGTCAAGGAATTGAAGGATCATGTACGCCACGAAGTTGGGCCGATTGCCATCCCGGCCGCGATCGAATTTGTCCCAACATTGCCCAAGACGCGCAGTGGTAAGATCATGCGACGTCTACTCAAAGCGCAGCTCATGGGCCAACCGATTGGCGACACGAGCACGTTGGAAGGCTGATTAATAAGTAATATGTAACAAGTAATAGCTAATCGTTAATTGCTCCACATACTGAGTGGTGACATTAATTATTAGTTATTACTTGTTATTTGTTCCTTATTCGCCAGTAAAACTTCCCAATAGCTTGTTTAACTCCTAGTTCCACCCTCTTTTGAACTCATAATCTAGTCCATTTCTCGAACTCCGCGACTATTTGGCTGAGGCCAGTCTTGGCATGAACTGCGAAGGTGACTTTATGCAGCTTGAACAGATTTTACACAACAGTGAAAGCTATACTGCGCCGGACTGGCTGGTAGCCCAGGCGAATTTAGCCGATTTCGACAACGAATATGCGCGTAGTATTGCCGATCCAGAAGGCTTTTGGGGTGAATGGGCCAAGCGTTACACCTGGTTCCAACCCTGGACCAAGGTGATGGAGTGGGAGTATCCAAACCATCGCTGGTTTGTCGGTGGCCAGACGAACATTACAGCCAATGCCCTGGATCGCCATGCGAACGGCCCAAACCGAACTAAACTTGCGTTGATCTGGATCGGTGAGGATGGCAGTGAACGCAAGGTCACCTACTATGAATTGCGCAATTTAGTCTCCCGTTTTGCGACCGGCTTGAAAGCCCTGGGGGTGCAGAAAAGTGATACGGTGGTCATCTACATGCCACTGACGTTGGAAGGTGTGATCGCCATGTTAGCCTGCGCCCGCATTGGCGCGATCCACTCGGTTGTCTATGCCGGCATGGGCGTCGGCGCCCTACGCGACCGGATTATTGATGCTGGCGCCAAAATTGTGATTGCTGGCAACATCGGCTACCGGCGCGGCAAGGTCATTGATCTGCGCAGTATTGTCGAGCAGGCGGTTGATGGCTTGGCATTGCGGCATCTCATTTGGTACCAACGCGGCGCCAAACAAGCGTTGCGTCCCCAGGAAATTGATTGTGAAGAATTATTAAACGCCCATAAACCAGAAACTGCCCCCGAACCAGTCGATGCCGAGCATCCGCTTTATATTCTCTACACCTCCGGTTCTACCGGTAAACCCAAAGGCGTGGTGCATGTTCATGGTGGGTACATGGTGGGCACGGCTTATCATCTTCGCCATTTCTATGATGTCAAAGACAATGATGTCTACTGGGCAACGTCTGATATTGGCTGGGTGGTTGGTCACAGCTATATCGTCTATGCGCCTTTAATCGAAGGCATAACGTCGGTCTTTCGGGAAGGCGCGCCCGATTTTCCAGATCCAGGCGTCATCTGGCAACAGGTGGAGCGTTATGGCGTCAATGTAATGTTCACCGCCCCCACGGCGGTGCGCATGTTTATGAAATTTGGCGCCGATTATCCCCAGAAGTATGACATCTCCTCGTTGCGTTTGATCGCTGTCGCGGGTGAACCGTTAAACCCAGAAGCAATGCGCTGGGCGCATGAACATCTGGTGGATAGCGGCAGACGCGGCTTTGTGGCTGATAATTGGTGGCAGACGGAATTGGGCGGGCCGACGATTGCCACACCGTTGACCATGCCCGCCAAGTTGGGCGCGGCGGGGGTGGCGTTGCCCGGCGTCGAGGCTGTGATCGTGAATGAAAAAGGTGAAACGGTGCCCAAAGGCCAGGGCGGCTTGCTTGCCTTAAAACGACCTTTCCCCCACATGATGCGCACAATCTGGCACGATCACGCCCGCTACGAGCAATATTGGAATGAAATTCCCAACGTCTACACCGCTGGCGATGTTGCCAGTTGGGACGAGAATGGTTATATCTCTGTGCTCGGCCGCAGCGACGACGTGCTCAATGTGGCCGGACACCGCATTGGCACGGCAGATGTAGAGTCGGCGCTGATCACCCATCCTGCCGTGGCGGAATCCGCAGTGATCGGCGTACCGGATGCGATCAAAGGTGAGGCGATCAAGGCTTTTGTGGTATTACGCCTGGGCCAGGAGACCGACGATGCAGTGAAACAGAGCATTATCGAGCATGTACGCCGCGAGTTGGGGGCAATTGCCACCCCGAGCGCCATTCAATTTGTAGAAAAATTGCCTAAGACGCGCAGTGGCAAGATCGTACGCCGTCTGCTCAAGGCGCAAGAGTTGGGCAAAGACCCCGGTGACTTGAGTACGTTGGAGGATTAATTGGGCACTGCTTCTCGCGTGACAAACATATTATGCCCGAAAATGAGTTCCTTAAATTTTGAATTTTGGTTATAATATCGCTATGACAATCTTAAAATCTGCGCCTGCAACCAAAATCGAATTGCCAATGGGGGCTATCCGCGCGCTCTGCGAGAAGTATGGCGTGGCAGAGTTGTCGATCTTTGGATCGGTGTTGCGCGATGACTTTGGGCCGGATAGCGACATTGATTTTCTTGTTGTATTTAAAAATAATGACTATGGCCCTTGGATGGGCAAGCTCACGGAATTAGAAGAAGAACTTTCTCTTCTATTACAACATAAGGTAGATTTAGTCAGTAAAGGTGGGGTCGAGCAAAGCCGTAACTGGATTAAGCGCAAGAGCATTCTCCAGTCTGCACAGGTGATCTATGGATCGTGATCTGGGGACAATCCTTGATATTGTCTTGGCGTGTCAAGATGTAGAAACGTTTATTCGGAATTTAGACGAATGGCAGTTCAAGGCCGATCGTTTAGTGCGCTCGGCGACCATCCATCAAATCATGATCATTGGTGAAGCAACAAAACGTTTATCGCCTGAGTTTCGGAAAAAACATCAATCAATTCCCTGGAAAACAATGGCTGGAATGCGCGACAATTTGATTCATGGTTATAATAAAGTCGATCTTGATCTTGTCTGGTCTGTAGCAACGACGGAAGTTCCAGCACTGCGTGCTCAATTAGAACCACTGGTGCCAGATGAGAAAGCTAGTTGATACAACATCGATCTTGCCACCTTTCTGGATGATCGGGAGCCACGCTGGGCGGTCTATAGTCAAATTATTATTGGCCGAAGCAGTCACAAAACTTGCACCTGAATTTCAGCAAGCACATGTACATATTCCATAGAAAATATGAACGAGGAAGCAGATGAGCGGGATGCGGCACCGTTTAATTCATGGCTATGCCGACATTAGTTGGATACGTATTTGGGAAACGGTAGACCAAGATCTACCTGAATTACTAACTGCCCTCGAAGCTTTACTCCCCGCAGACGATCGTTGATTATTGACAACTCACTTTTCATAAATATTTATAGGAGGGTGCAATGACAGCCAATCTACCCGATGGCGTTCAGATTTTGGGTAAAATAACACCACAAGTCGATGCCGTGTTGACCACCGAGGCGCTGACCTTTGTCGCCAACCTTCATCGCCAATTCAACCCAACGCGCACAGCCTTGCTTGCCCGCCGCGCCCAACGCCAGACCGAGATCGATGCGGGTAAACTGCCCGATTTTCTGCCAGAGACCGCGTCGATCCGCACTGACGAGTGGCAAGTTGCGCCAGCACCCGCCGATCTGAATGACCGCCGCGTTGAGATCACTGGCCCCACCGAACGCAAGATGATGATCAACGCGCTCAACTCTGGCGCCAAGGTCTTTATGGCCGATTTTGAAGATTCGCTCGCGCCCACCTGGGAAAATGTAATTGCGGGCCAGATCAATTGCAGCGACGCCATCCGGCGCACGATCGAATTTCATAACCCCGATGGCCGTGTCTATAAGCTTAACGAGCAAATTGCGACGTTGCTAATTCGACCTCGTGGTTGGCATCTGGTTGAAAAGCATGTGACTGTCGATGGCGAATCTATTTCAGCAAGCTTATTCGATTTCGGCCTCTATGTCTTTCGCAATGCCCAAGAATTATTGGCCAATGGCAGCGGTCCCTATTTCTATCTACCAAAGATGGAAAGTCATCTGGAAGCGCGGCTCTGGAACGATGTTTTTAACGCCGCGCAAGATGGGATTGGCGTTCCACGTGGCTCCATTCGTGCCACTGTGCTGATCGAAACGATCCTGGCTTCGTTTGAGATGGAAGAGATCCTCTATGAGCTGCGCGACCACGCCGCTGGTCTCAACGCTGGTCGTTGGGATTATATCTTTAGCACGATCAAAAAGCTGCGCAATCGCGCCGACATGATCGTGCCCGACCGCAGCCAAGTGACAATGACAGTGCCTTTTATGCGCGCCTATACCGAATTGCTGGTGCGCACCTGTCACAAGCACGGCGCCCACGCGATTGGCGGCATGGCGGCCTTCATCCCCAACCGGCGCGACCCGATCGTCACAGAAAATGCCCTGGCGAAGGTGCGTGAAGACAAGACGCGCGAATCCAACGACGGTTGTGATGGCACGTGGGTGGCGCATCCTGATCTCGTGCCTGTGGCGATGGAATGTTTTGACAAAGTGTTGGGCGAGCGCCCTAATCAGAAAGAACGGCTACGCGAAGATGTCCACGTTCAGGGCACCGATCTGATCAACGTCAAAGCGACGGGTGGCTCGATCACAGAAACGGGCTTGCGCCTCAATATTAGTGTGGGATTGCAGTATATCAACGCCTGGCTCAATGGCAACGGGGCCGCGGCGATCAACAATTTGATGGAAGACGCCGCCACCGCCGAAATTTCGCGTTCACAGATCTGGCAGTGGATTCGTCACGCCGCCAAGTTAGACGATGGCCGACCGGTGACGCGCGAACTATACAAGCAGATTCGCGACGAAGAATTGACCAAGTTGGGCGGTTCCAGTGTGGAGCGCTACGAAGAATCAGCTGAATTGATGGATGGATTGATCCTCAATGATGAATTTATTGAATTTTTGACGTTTCCGGCGTATGAGTTGTTAGACTAATAGAAGTGTCTGCCGTTGTTCACTAGGCGTGAAAGGCAAAATATGATGCTAATTCAAGAAGCTAAAATCCCAGAACATCTCGTAACAGCAGACGAGTTCGAGAACTTTGTTGATTTACCAGAAAATAGCGAGCGCCTGCTCGAACTCATCAATGGAGCGATTGTCGAAAAGATGCCAACGCAAGAGCATGGTTTCATTGCAGGCAACATTATCACGGCCATCAATATTTTCGCAAAACCAAAACGTTTAGGCAGAGCAGCGGTAGAAGCACGTCATCGAGTTCCTGAAGATTCTATCAATGCAAGGATGCCAGATGTATCGTTTACTAGTGCGCAGCAACCTATGGTTACACGCGGCAGTGTCATGTACATGCCCGATCTTGCGGTAGAAATTCAATCGCCCGGTGATACAGTAAAAATGATGCGAGAGAAAGCAACCTACTACCTCGCTAATGGAGCACGGCTGGTCTGGCTGATTTATCCACGGAAACATTTCATCGAAGCCTATAGTCTAGATGCCGATGTTGAAATTCTGCTCGAAGGCGATACACTTACAGGCGGTAATGTGTTGCCCGGTTTTGCGCTACCAGTTTCAGAAGTGTTTGCCGATCCACTCAGTGAATAATTTTTACTAAGTAAAAAGAGGAGCGGCACTTCCGTAACCAGAAGTGCCGCTCCTCTTTTTACTTTTTCCATTGCTCCACAAACTAGCTTGCAGAACGTAGTCACCCTGGGTGCAAGCTTGTGATGTTTGACAAGGAATGATAGTTTGGTTTATGCTCGCGTAAAAGGGCCCTCCCTAAACCTTCCGATAGGGGAGGGCGGGTGAGCGGTCCAATAATCTACCCACTTTCTATGTAAGGATTGAAGAAATGAAGCTTAGTTGTCTCCCTGTCTCGCTCTACCCTGATCTCACGGCGGGCACGCGTACGCTCGTAGATTGGTTTAACTTTGCCGGTGAATTGGGATTAGATGGCGCCGATGTCAGTGTTGTCCATTTACAAAGTAAACAATCCGCTTATCTACAGACGCTCCGGCGCCAAGCGACAGACGCCGGCGTGGAAATTGCCATGTTGGTCACCTACGCCGATTTTACCCATCCCGATGCGGCCGAGCGTACTCGGCAGGTGGAAGAAATTCGCGCCTATTGTGACGTGGCGGCGGAATTAGGCGCGTCGTTTATGCGGGTGACGGCCGGCCAAGCGCATCCTGGCGTCGAGCGTGCGGACGGAATTGAGTGGGCCGTGGCTGGCTTAACGGCCTGTCTGGATAAGGCCGCGGCAACGGGGGTGACACTCTGTTACGAAAATCATACCAAAGGCTATGCATGGACCTATAATGATTTTTCGCAGCCAGCGGATCGATTTTTGGAAATTGTCGCGCGGACGAGGGGCACTAGCCTCCGGTTGTTGTATGACACCGCCAACACGCTGGCTGCCGGCGACGATCCGCTGGCCGTATTAGCGCAGGTAAAAGACCGCGTCGCCGTTGTTCATGTGAATGATATTCAGCAGGCGGGGCGTTTCCAACCAGTATTGCTCGGCGCCGGTGTGGCGCCTGTGCAGGAGATCTTTGCGCAATTGATCCAGAATGGGTTTGACAATTGGGTCAGTGTCGAGGAGGCCAGTAAGACCGGCGAAGATGGTTTCCGCCGAGCCATTCCATTAGCCGAACAATTATGGGTGCGAGCGGGCGGCGCACCGCGTTCAAAATAAAGTAGAATTTACGCAGCCAGCGTCAAAGCGGATTATCCAGAGACTTCGGCGTGCTCAGTCACGTTGCAGACGTCGAAGTCTCCCTGTAACTTATTGACCAGCCGTTTTCACCGTCATACCCTGCTCGTTTACCGTAGCATTGATATCTTGCTGCACTTTCGTGCCATCTGCTCTTTGAATCGAAACGGTGAGCACCCAATCCCCAAGCATGGTAAAACTAAAGGGCACTTGATATTTGCCATCCTTCGCCCCATCCGCCTCATCGCGCACACCGTTCGCCGTCACAGGGGCCATACCAGCGTGTTGCATGTTGCCTTCAATGCTGACCACCGCATCGTTGACCGGCTGGCCACTAGCGTCGGTCAGCTGAACAATTATTGCTTGGCCAGGCGCAGGCATAAGCGTCACGTTGAGATTACTCGTGTTGCTGATCGATTTTTCTCGCCCACAGGCGGCCAACATCGTGCATGCCAGCAGAACGAAGCCCATCAGAATCAGTTGTTTCACGCCCCATGCTTGACTTATCTTCAATCTAGCCGTCATTCTCACAAAATACTCCACTCAACAAACTTGCCATTATGCTTGATTATGCATCATTGTGTCACCCGCCCAGCGCGCTGCCACGCATCTCCATAGGCAAAAGGAAGATTGCGCCACTGGTAAAAATTATCAAAAAGACCAGAATCAGCCAAGGTAGCGCCTCGAGCAGCACTTTGCCGCGATCACGGTGCGTTTTACGTGCACTATTGAGGGTCAAGGCCAGGGCCATCAGCAGACCGACGTAGATGATAGTGGTTTGGGTAATTTGAATCGCGTCGACGGTTGGCACAAAGTGTCGCGCCAACTCCCAATTCGGCTCGCCCAACAGCGCCCAGCCTAGCGTTTTGGCAAAAAAGGTCTGAAACGCTGGGATAATGGTCATAAAGCCAGTGAGCAAATGAAAGAGATAGTGGGCAGACCAGATCGCAAAGCCAAGCGGCACAAAGCCATAGGCATAGCGCATGACCAGGCGGTTGAGCGAGAGCGGGCTGGCCACCAGAGTTTTACTCAACCAGGCCGCGCTATAGGTCAACGCCAATG